>JASEFN010000002.1:303286-327689 GCA_030018355.1 Caldisericia bacterium
GAAGATAGAAAAAATTGGAAAAGAGGGTTTTGTTGCCTCTTGGGTTGTTGAAGTTCAAAAGAAAGAGGAGACTAAAAAAGAGAATTCAGGGGTAATTAAAGAATATACAAATTTAAGAACAGGTCCTTCAATTTCTTATGAAGTTATAAGAAGTTTAGAACCAGATACAAAAATTTTAATTTCTGGTATGGCACTTAACTCTTCCAATGAAGTATGGTATTTTGCAAAAATTGATAATTCTGCAGGATGGGTTTTTTCTGAAAGAGTAAATTTAATTTATATTGAAAAAGTTGTTGATACAAAACTTATAAATACAAAATATAAATTACTTACTGATAAATATTTATATGAAGGCCCTTCTGAAGAGATGAAATCTTCTGAAATCATCTCAAGTGGAAAAGAGGTTCAAATTGTTGGTATTTCTCTTATTTTTCCAGATATCTATTTTTATGAAATTGTTTATGATGGAAAACTTTATTGGATTAAGTCAAGCGATGAGTCACCAAAAGAAAATCAAGAAGAAATTCAAATAAATGAAATAAATTTTATTGAGCAAAGTGGAAATATTGTTATTACAATTTTAGGAAATAAAGAAATAAAAGATTATTCAGATTCAGTTCTTTCAAACCCAATTAGAGTTGTTGTTGATATTCAAAATGCAATAATTCTTTCAGGTTCAATTTCAAAAGATATTGAGAGATTTGGTGTTTTAAGAGTAAGAGCAAGTCAATTTTCTTCAAATCCAAAAATAACAAGAGTTGTTATTGATTTAGCAAAAGATATAAAATATAACATTAAAAAAATAACTAATGGACTTCAAATTGTATTATTAACTCAAGGAACAACTTCTTTATATAATGTTTATCTTTCAGATGAATATATTTATCTTTTTCCATCACCTATTGAAAAGAGTGGAACACTTTATATACCTTTAAAGTCATTTTTATCTTCAATTGGCATCTCTTCTGAATATGATGAAAACTCAAAGATTTTTTCATTTTTCTACAAAGGTCTTAGAGTTGAAATTTCTGATTTTAAAAAAGTAACAAGAGGAAACAAGGTAAGAGAATTTTCAATTGGTGCATCTATTATTGGAGATACATATTTTGTTCCCATTGATTTTCTTCCTTTTATGATTGATACTGGAATTTTTTATGATAAAGATAATAAAAATCTTTATCTCGATCCTTATATTTATGGAATTGAATTAAACAAGGAGAGTTTAAATAAAGTAATTTATGCAATTTCAACTTCTTTTCTTCCAAAATATACCCATTCAATATCTGGAGAGACTCTCACATTATCTATAACTGCTTTACCTCATCCAGATTCTGATTTAAAAAATTATGAGTTTGTTGAAAATGTTGAAATAAGAGAGAGAAATAAAAATAATTCACCTATAACTAAAATTGTTCTAAAACTTGAGAGTGGATATAAAAACATTCAGGTAAATTCTACAAAAACACCACCTTCAATTAAAATAACCCTTTCAAAAGATTTAGCAAAGGGATTAAATGGAAAACTTATTGTTCTTGATCCAGGACATGGTGCTTATACAGGAGGGATATATTATGATGTTGGAGCAGTTGGACCCTCTGGTGCATATGAGAGTAAAATTGTTCTTGATATAGCGTTAAGAGTAAAAGAACTACTTGAAAAAAGTGGAGCGGTTGTTTTAATGACAAGAACAGAAGAAAATAATAAAAATTCTCCAAATCTTGATCAGAGAGTACAAATCGCAAATTCTTCTGGAGGTGACCTATTTTTATCTATTCATCTTAATGCTTCAACTTCTAGTTCAGCATGTGGTACAGAAACTTACTATTTTCATCCATTTAGTTTAAAATTTGCAGAAATTATTCATAAAAAGATTGTTAATGCACTTAATACTGTCGATAGAGGTGTAAGAAACAAAGGATTTGCTGTTGTTAAGGATATAAATACTATGCCAAGTGTTTTAATTGAACCACTTTATATTTCAAATCCAAATGAAGAGAAAATGATATTAAATGAAAATATTAGACAAAAGTTGGCAGAAGCAATTTTTGAAGCAATTTCAGAATATTTTAACCAATGAGCAAAGTTGGAATTTTTGATTCAGGAATTGGAGGTTTATCTGTTTTTAAAGTTATTTATAAAAATTTTCCAAAAAATGATTTTTTTTATTTAGGAGATGAAGCATATTATCCATATGGAATTAAAACAAAAGATGAGATAATAAATAGAAGTAAAAAAATAGTTGAATTTTTAATTGAAAAAGATGTTGATCTTATAATAGTTGCGTGTAATACTGTAAGTTCAGTTGCACTTCCATATCTTAAAGAGATTTTTAAAATTCCAATTATTGGTGTGATAGATGGTGGGGTTTTAAAAGCAATTAAATTAACAAAAAATAAAAAAATTGGTGTTCTTTCTACTCCTCTTACAGCAAGAACTCATGTTTATAAAAATAAAATTCTTTCAATAGATGAAAGTTGTAAAGTTTGTGAAATTGGTTCTCAAGAACTTGTCAATATTGTTGAGAATGGAATTATTAACGAGTCCCCAACATTTGCTTTAATTAAAGATGTTTTAAAACCTTTTGAAGATTTTGATACTTTAATTTTAGGATGTACTCATTTTCCAGCATTAGAAGAGTTAATTAAAAAGATTCTTAAGGATATTCAAATTGTTGACCCAGCGAATGAGATAATTCCATTTATAAAACACCTTATAAAAAATAATGGGAAAGGAATAAAAAAATTTTATACAACAAAAGATCCTAATGAATTTAAAGAAAGAAGTAAAATTTTTTTAAAAGATTTTGAAATAGAAGTTGAAAAAGTTGATATTTAACCTGCTCCCCCACCTCCACTGCCTCCTCCACCCCCACCTCCACCTGAAAATCCTCCACCCCCACCAGATGAAGAAAGAGATGAGGCTGCAATCTTTGACATTGAATTAAATGTTGATACCAGACTATTTAAATTAGTTGAGATTCCACTAAAATCATATACTCCACCATGATAAGCAATTGAAAAGAGACTACTTTTTCTTATCTCACTTTCATCTAATTTTGGAATAAGATATTTTAATTCATTTAAAACTCTTTCACTAATTCCAAATAGAGTTGCATAGATAAGATATTTTTCCCACAAAATAATTGAGAGAGGAATGGCTTCTTTTAAATTTGAAAAATCTTTTAAAAACTTTTTAAATGCATTCCATTTATTGAATTCTTTTGCTCCTATTAGACTTCTTCTTGGCATAAATGTTGAAATTAAAATTAGTATACTAGATGAAATAATAGAGTAGAAAAGTAAAATGTTTGGAAGATTAAAATTCCCAATAATTATAATTGAAAATATAAAATATGCTAATGATAACACCATCGTTATTATTCCTATTTTGAATCCCTTTTCTTCAAAAAAGTCATATCCACTACCATTTTCTTTAACCGCCTCACAAAAAGCATCAAAAACTGTTTTAAACTCTTTTGGATTTCTTCTTATATAATTTTCAATATCAATTGAAGATACTGAAATTTCATTTCTTCCTGCAAAATCTGAAAGGGGTTTATCCTTTTCTTTGATTAACTTTTCATAAAATTTTAATTTTCTTTTATCATTGTAATATTTTAAAAGATCTTCATAGACAAGATTTGTAAAAAGAAAGTCATAAATAATCTTTTCATAACTTTTTAAAAAGGAAGGATCTTTTTGTGTTTTTTTAAAAATTAATATATCTTTTTCCTTTTTAAATATTGTTCCAACTTCTTTTTTTATTGATTCAACCTCGATATAACCTTTCCTAATTAAATCCATTAATGTTGCAATAAATTCTTTTGAAGAGACATTTTTCCAATTCATAAGATATCCAACAATTGCAGGATCTAAATTATCAGGTGGTTCCCTGAAATATTCATAATTTTTAACAATTCTATGCTCAATTCCAAACCTTCTAAGAAGAAATAGCCAAATTAAAATTAGAATTATAGGAATAAAAATAATTAAAAAATATAAAAATTTAACTTTTAATCTAATTAAATTTGATTTTTTTGCTAAATCTCTTTCATAGTTTAATATCTCATCTAATTTATATTGGTAAATTTTTTCTTGATCTAAAATTTCACTCGGAAATAATATCCTTGCCTCAACGAAAGTTTCTTTAGGTAAATCTTTTATATAAAGACGAGCACCAATTCCATCAAGTTTTTCTATTTCACCCCAAAGGGGTCCATGAGCAAAAATGTAAAAATCATCTTTATTTATCTCTTTTGGCAAATATATTTTACATTCAAATTCTTTTGTATCTCTTTCCCATTCATCTTCAATGACTTTCCAATAAAAATCGCTTATATCAAGATAAGATTTAATTCCACCTATTACTTTATATTTAAAATAAAATGTTTTATCTTCATCTTTTGCACTATAATAGAATTTTATATAAAACCTATCTCCCCAATCTTCAAAAATATATGTTCCTTCTCTTTGTGTATCAAAATTTGTTCTTTCATATTCTTTAAATTCATCTCTTAAAGAGAAATCTTGAATTTCCTCAAAACCCTTTTTATAAATATAATATGTTGCCCATGAGAATGAACCAGAAAAGTGATATGTTCTTTCAATATTAACATCGAAAGAACCGTCTTTGTTTATATAAATTTCTGTGTAAACTCTTTTAAAATAGTAATCTTTAGCATATAATGGCCTAACATTTATTGAAATTGAAATAATAAAAAAAATTAATAAAAAAATTAATCTTTTCATAGACAATCTCTTATAATAAAATTTTAATAAATTCATTAACTTTTACTTATCTCTTCTTCTATTTTATGATAAACTGATGGCGAAACTTTTGCTTTAAGTGCACCCTCTTTAACAAGAAGTAAAAATAGTGATAACACGTCTTTTCTCTTTAGTTTCATTTCATTCATAAGTTGTTCAAGAGTCTTTTTTCCATCTACTTTAAAGAAAAAGTTATTTGCTCTAACATTTGGAGTTGGAAATACACTCACATCAAGACCACTATAGGTTTTTAAAACTTGTTTTGCTCTTTCTGAATGTTCTGGAACTATTTTCATAATATCAACCTCTTCTGGAATTAATAAATTTGCATTCAAAAGAGAAAGAATACTTCTTAATGTTTCAACTTCTCCTAAATTTGACTCATCTCTAACTTCTTTTATAGTTCTTCCATCTCTAAACTTATTTAAAATTGCCCAGTCATCTTTGCTTAAAGAGATCTTTGTTGTTGGTGGAGTTGGGTTTATTTTTAAAATTGTATCAAGAGGAGGAAGTTTCTTTAAAATATCTTCAAGAGTTGATACTTGTCTTGATGCTTCAAAAAGAAGTTCTTCTAATTTTTTTGTTATTTTAATCTCTTTATTTGGGGGGAGTTCTTTTGAAAAGGCAAATGTACCCTCTTTCATCGTTAAAATATAATAAAGAGCGCCCTCTCCAGTTTTCGTATCAATTTCAGAATCAATTATTTCTCCATCTTTACAATAGATTTTTGCACTTTTTTCGCCCTCTTTTTCAATTTTTCCTTTTATTTGAATAACACCAGTTCTTTTAGTTAAATTTACAAATTTTAATAAATCTTCTAATGAAAAATCTTTTAAATTACCTTGAAGTTCCAATTTTTCCACCTCCTGTCTTTTGTTATAAAATTATAACATTAAAGAGTGTAACATTAAATAGAGTTTTGGGTCATATTAAATGATTGATAAAGAACTTGTTAGAAGAGTTAAAAAAGGTGAAATTAGCGCTTTTGCAGAACTTGTTGAGAAGTATGAAAGTGATGTTTTCACTTACTGTTTGTATATCTTGAAAGATAGGGAGGATGCGAAGGATTTGACACAAGAAACATTTTTAAAGGCTTTTTTAAACATAAAGTCTTTAAGAAAAGAGGAAGATTTTAAATTCTGGTTATTAAGAATTGCAAGAAACTCCTGTTTTAAAAAATTAAGAAAAAGAAAAATGGAAAAAAAATTAGATTTATATGAAGAAGAGAAAGAAATAAAAATAGATGAAGAAATAATAAAAGATGAAAAAAGAGAAAAATTGATTAAAGCAATAAATAAACTTGATAAAAAAGATAGAGAGATTTTAACTTTGAGAGATATTGAAGGGTATTCTTATGAAGAGATTTCAAAAATTTTAAAAATTTCTTTAAATCTTACAAAAGTTAGAATTCATAGAGCAAGAAAGAATCTTAAAAAAATTTTAGGAGAGTTAAAACCATGAGTGAATATTTATCTTTAAGAAAAGAGTTACTTAACTTAAAAGAAAAGAATGTAAATTTATCACCTGAAATTGTTTCAATGGTTATTAAAAAGAAAATAAAAGATAAAAGAACAAAAATTATTCTTCTCGCCCTTCTTGCTTTATCAATTTCAATTTTTTTAATTTTTATCTTTAGGAGGAAAAGTTGAAAAAAGAAGATATTAAAAAATATTTACCTCATAGAGAACCATTTCTTTTTGTTGATGAAATAATTGAATTAGAAGAAGGGAAGAGAATTTATGGCTTATATAAAGTTAAAGAAGATTCTTTTTGGATAAAAGCACACTTTGAAGATTTCCCAATTATGCCTGGTGTATTAATTTTAGAAGCACTTGCCCAAATTTCTCTTTTAATATATAAAGATTTAGCAAAGGATAAAATTCCTATTTTTGTTAAAATAGAAAGTTTTACTTTTAAAAAGCCAGTTTTTCCAGGCGATACACTTTACTTGGAATCAAAAGTAATCTCAGAGAAGATGGGATTTATAAAATTTGATATAAAAAGTACTAAAAATGGGGAAGTTGTTGGTGAAGGAAAAATTATAGCAACATTAAAAGGAAAGGAGGAGTTGGTTAAATGAAAGCATTTGTTTTTCCAGGGCAAGGATCTCAATACAAAGGTATGGGTGAAGCAATTTTAGAGAAATTTCCTGAAGGAAATGAGTTTTTAAAAAAAGGAGAAAAAGTTTTAAATATGGATTTAAACTACCTTCTTTTTGAAGCAGATGATGAGACACTTAAAGATACAGAAAATGCTCAAATTTCAATTCTTTTTACAAGTTTTCTCTATTTTAAATATTTAGAAAGCAAAGGAATTTTTCCAGATTATGTTTGTGGCCACTCTCTTGGAGAATATTCATCTCTTCTTGTAAGTGAAGTTTTAAGTTTTGAAGATGCTCTTGTTTTAGTAAGGGAGAGAGCAAGAGTTATGAAAAGATTTACTCAGGAGATAAAAGGAGTTCAAGTTGCAGTTATGAATTTAAGTGTCCATGAATTAGAAAATGTAATTGAGAAATTTCAAGAAAGTGGAGTTATTCAAATTGCTGGATATAACTCAAAAACTCAAATTGTTGTATCAATGGAAAATTCTATTCTTGATGAGTTTAAAAAAGAGATAGAAAAACTTAAAGGAAGAGTTTTACCATTAAAAACATCACTTCCATTTCATTCTCCTTTGATGAAAAAAGCAGAAGACGAGTTTAGTAAAATTTTGGAGAAAACAAAATTTAACTCTCCAAAATATCTTTACATTTCAAGTGTTACAAATGAAGTGATACAAAGTGGGGAGGAAATTAAAAGAGTTTTAACAAATCAAATAACAAGACCTGTAAGATGGACTCAAACAATAGATAAACTTCTCTCCTTTGGAGTCAATGAATTTTATGAAGTTGGACCAAATAAAATTTTTACAAATCTTCTTTTGAGAGATTATAAAAACATAAGAGTTATAAATACCGAGTCTTGGATTAAAGAAGGAGAATATGAAAGAGTTTAAAAGTGCAATAGTTACAGGTGGCACAAGAGGAATTGGAAAAGCAATTGTTTATGAACTTGCAAAAGAAAATTACAATATTGGTCTTAATTTTTTAAAAAATATCCAACTTGCTGAACAAATTAAAAAAGATTTAGAAGAAAATTTTGGTATTAAAGTAATTCTTCTCCAAGGAGATGTTTCATCTGAAGAAGATGTTAAAAGAATTGTAGGTATGTTTTTGAACGAATTTGGGAAAATAAGTCTATTAGTAAATAATGCTGGTATAACAAAAGATAATTTACTCATAAGAATGTCGCTTGAAGATTTTATGAAAGTTTTAAATACAAATCTTGTTAGTGCTTTTCTAATGACAAAAGAGGTTTTGCCCCATATGATAAAAGAAAAAAATGGAGTTATTATAAATATCTCCTCAATCGTTGGAATTTTTGGAAATAAGGGTCAAGGAAATTACTCTGCTTCAAAGGGTGGATTGATATCATTTACAAAATCAATAGCAAAAGAAGTTGCTTCAAGAAATATTAGAGTTAATGCAATAGCACCAGGATTTATTGAAACAGATATGACTGAAATTTTAGGAGAAGAGACAAAGGAAAAAATTTTAAATATGATTCCTTTAGGAAGATTTGGTAAACCAGAAGAAGTTGCAAAACTTGTAACATTTCTTGCATCTTCTGACTCTTCTTATATAACAGGACAAGTTTTTATAATCGACGGAGGGCTATCCCTCGGATTTCAAATTTAAAGGAGGTACATTATGACAAGAGAAGAGGTATTTGAAAAATTTAAAAAAGTTTTTGTTGAAAAAACCGGGATTGAGGAGTTTAAAGAAGAGGACAAATTTATTGATGATCTTGGTCTTGATTCTTTGGCTTTAATGGACATAATAACAGGACTTGAAGAAGAATTTGGAATTTCAGTTCCAGATTCTGATATCCCTAAAATTAAAGATGTAAAATCTGCTCTAGATTATTTATCATCAAAAGCATAATAAGACATGAGAAGAGTAGTCGTTACAGGGATGGGGGTTATTTCTCCAATAGGAAATAGTTTAGAAGAATTTAAAAATAATTTATTTAATGGAAAATCTGGAGTTTCAAAAATAACACTATTTAATCCTGAGGGTTTTGATGTTCAAATTGCAGGAGAAGTTAAGGGTTTTGATCTTAAAAATTATGAAAAAGATTTAAAACCGATTGAATTAAAAAGAATTGATAGATTTGCTCAATTTGCAATTGCAGCATCTCGTCTTGCTTTTGAAGATTCTGGTTTAGATCTCTCAAAAATTGATCCGTATAGAGTGGGTGTCATTATTGCTTCAGGAATTGGAGGAATTATAAGTTTAGAGGAAGGTATAAAGAATTTAATTACAAAAGGACCAAATTCTGTATCTCCATATCTTGCTGCAATGATGATTCCGAATATGGCTACAGGTTGGGTATCTATGAGATTAGGGATAAATGGATATAACTCTTGTCCTACAACAGCATGTTCTGCAGGCGCAACAGCAATTGGTGAGGCGCTTGAAGCAATTAAAAGAGGTGATGCAGATATAATTTTTGCTGGTGGAACAGAAGCATCAATTTCTCCCATAGGAATTGCAAGTTTTGCTCAAGCAAAAGCATTATCAACGAGTAATGAATACCCTGAAAAGGCTTCACGTCCATTTGATAAATTAAGAAATGGTTTCGTTATGGGAGAAGGGGCTGGAATTTTAGTGCTTGAAGAGTTGGAACATGCTAAAAAAAGAGGAGCAAAAATTTATGCTGAAGTTATCTCTTTTGGTCAAACATCTGATGCGTATCACATAACTGCTCCTGAACCAACTGGTAAACCACGTGCAATGGCAATAGAAATGGCTCTTAAAAAAGGCAATGTTTCTAAAGATGAAATAGATTACATTAATGCTCATGGCACTTCAACACCACTAAATGATAAAGTAGAGTCTGATACAATAAAAGAGGTTTTTGGAGAGAGAGCATATAAAATTCCAATTTCTTCAACAAAATCAATGACAGGACATCTTTTAGGTGCAGCAGGAGCAGTTGAAGCGATTGCAACAATTTTATGTATTAATAATAATTTCGTTCACCCGACAATAAATCAAGAAGTAAAAGATCCTGAATGTGATCTTGACTATGTTCCAAATGTTGGAAGGGAACACAAAATAAAATATGCTATTTCAAATTCTTTTGGTTTCGGTGGAGTTAACACTGCATTAGTTTTCAAAAGATTTGAATAAATAAGAAAAAACTTTTTAGGGAGGGGGAGATAAATTTTTTTTTATTTTTAATTCTCATTTTTTGGAGGTTTTTTTATGAAAGAGTGGGCACTTATACTAGGATCATCAAGTGGATTTGGTGCAGCAACATCAATTGAACTTTCAAAAAGGGGGTATCATATAATCGGAGTACATTTTGATAGAAGAGAAAATTTACCAAAAGTTGAGGAGATAATAAATAAAATAAAAAGCAATAATGTAGAAGTTCTTTTTTTTAATTTAAATGCAGCGGATCCAAAAAATAGAGAGTTCGTTTTAAATCAAATTGAAGAAAAATTTAAAAATGATAATGAAGAAAATTCTATTTATATTGTTATGCACTCTCTTGCATTTGGAACTTTAAGAAAATTTATAGATGAAAATAAAGAAGAGGCTATAACTCAAAAACAAGTCGAAATGACTATTGATGTTATGGCAAATCAACTTATTTATTGGGTACAAGATATTTTCTATAGAGGACTTTTTAAAAATGGCGGAAGAATTTTTGCAATGGTAAGTTCTGGGGATGATAGAGTTTTTCCATATTATGGCGCAGTATCTGGTGCAAAAGCAGCGATAGAGGCGTATATAAGACAACTTGCTTATGAACTTGCACCATATAAAATAACAGCAAACGCAATTAAAGCAGGAGTTACAGACACCCCAGCTTTAAGAAAGATTCCTCTTAATGAAAAATTAATTGAACTCGCTCTTCAAAAAAACCCATCAAAAAGGTTAACAACACCTGAAGATGTTGGGAAAGCGATTGCTGCTCTTTGTGATAAAGATCTTTATTGGATGACGGGAAATGTAATAAGAGTTGATGGTGGCGAGGATATTGCAGCATAAAGATTTAAATCTTCTTTAATAAATTAAATTTTATGTTATAATTTTAAAGAACTTGACAATTATTCAAGTTGTTATAGAATATTGTGTGTTTTTAAGGAGGATATATGAAGACAACTTTTATAAAACCTAATGAAGTCAAAAGAAATTGGTGGCTTGTTGATGCTAAAGATAAAACACTTGGAAAGTTGGCTGTTGAAATAGCGCGACTACTTATGGGAAAACACAACGTTGATTATACACCTTATGCAGATTCTGGAGATTATGTTGTTGTTATTAATGCTGACAAAGTAAAACTCTCAAGCGATAAAATGGAGACAAAAAAATATTATTATGCTTCTCTTTATCCAGGTGGATTGAGAGAATATACTTTTAATGAATTAATTAAAAAACACCCAGATTGGCCAATAAAAGAGGCTGTTAAAGGTATGCTACCAAAAAATAGATTAAAATATAGAATGATGAAAAGATTAAAAGTATATGCTGGAGAATCTCATCCACATAAAGCACAAAATCCTATACTATATGAAGTTAAGGAGGAGAAATGATAGGTTTAATTAGTGGAAGAAGAAAAACAGCAATTGCAAGAGTAAAAGTTAAAAATGGTAGTGGTAATATTATAGTTAATGGTAAAAAATTTGAAGAATACTTTCCGATAGAGTATTTGAGGCTTAAAATTCTCGAGCCATTAAAAATTACAAATAAAGAAAATCTTTACGATTTTGAAGCAAAAGTTGAAGGAGGAGGAATCAGTTCTCAAGCAGAGGCTATAAGACATGCAATTTCAAGAGCATTAGTTGAACTTGATCCATCAACAAGAGGAGTTCTTAAGGCAAAAGGCTTTTTATCTTTTGATAGTAGAATAAAAGAGAGAAAGAAACCAGGACTTCACTCTGCAAGGAAGAGAAGACAATATAGAAAAAGATAATTTAAATTTTAAATTTAAATTAAAAATTAAGGAGGGAATTTGGGAAAAAGCATAGTTGTAACCTCTGGAAAAGGAGGGGTAGGTAAAACAACAATTGTAGGAAATATAGGAGTTGGTTTAGCATCTTTAAATAAAACTGTTGCTTTAATAGATGTTGATATTGGTTTGAGGAATCTCGATCTTGTACTTGGACTGGAAAATAGAATAGTTTATAACTTAATGGATGTAATTGAAGGGAATTGCAAATTATCTCAAGCACTTGTTAAAGATAAAAGATTTAAAGACAATCTTGTTTTATTGCCTGCAGCACAAACTCGTTTTAAAGAAGAAGTAAAAGTAGAAGATCTTAAACTTATTGTTAATGAACTTAAGAAAAAATATGATTATGTAATTTTAGATTCACCTGCAGGAATAGAACATGGTTTTAGAATGTCTGCTCTCTCTGCTGATGAAGCAATTGTCGTAACAACACCTGAGATAACTTCAATTAGAGATGCAGATAGAGTGATTGGGCTTCTTGAATCTATGGAAATTTTTCAACCAACATTAATCATAAACAGAGTTAGAGTTGATATGGTGAAAAAGGGTGAAATGCTACACTGGAATGATATAGAAGAGATACTTTCAATTAGAGTTATAGGAATTATACCTGAAGATCCCTATATAACAATTTCAACGAATATTGGCGAACCAGCAATATTAAATGAAAATTCAATTGGTGGAAAAGAGTTAATGAATATTGTAAAAAGAATTCTTGGTGAAGAAATACCTCTTGTTGTTTATCAAGAAAAAACATCATTTTTAGAAAAATTATCAGGAATTTTTAAAAGGGAAAAAAGATGAAACTATTTCAAGCGAAGAAGAGCGGTTTAATTGCAAAAGAGAGAATTTCTTTTGTACTTGAATCAGACAGACTCTCCTTGTCTCCAAAACAGATAGATGATTTAAAAAAAGATTTTGCAAATCTAATTTTAAAATATGTAAAAATAAATGAGAAAGATTTATCTGTTTCTGTAAAAAGAGAAGGTAGAAAGACAACCATAATTGCAGAATTTTTCCTGAAACAAAATTAATTTTAAACTCTCTAAACTAAGAGGAATATGATGAAAAAATTAATTTTTCTTTTAATTATTTTAGTGATTTTATCAATTAATAAAATTTCATATTCAGAAGAGAAAATTGATCTTTTTATTAAAGATGTTTATTTTTCAAAAGAAATTATTTTTGAAAATGATAAGTTTGAGGTTGGAATAAATATTTGTATTTCAGGGGTACAAAATTTAAAGGATTTTAATACTCCTTTTATTATTTCAATTTTTTGGGATAAACCCTCGAGATTTACACATATTGAAAGCAAATTAATAGATAAGATTGAAAAAGAGTGTTTTGATACTAAATTTTCAATTGATTTAAGTGCAAAAAACATCTTTTCTTCATATATTCCTTCTTCAGGAGATAGAACTCTTGTAGTTCAAGTTGATAGTGGTCATGAGATAAAAGAATTTGATGAAGAGAACAATATGGTTGAGAAAAAAATTCACATTTTTAAACTTTCTTCAAAAGTTATTAAAATATTTATAAATAACAAAATTGGTTATTTAAATGATAAAGAAATTGAACTCGAAACTCCACCTGTAATTATAAGAGGAAGAACAATGGTGCCCTTAAGATTTATTATTGAAAGTTTTGGTGGTGATATTTTTTGGAATAGCGAAGATAAAAGTATAAAAATAAAGTTTGAAGATAAAGAAATTTTAATGTGGATTGATAATAATATTTCATATATAAATGGTAAGAAATATATACTTGATGTTCCACCAACAATTATAAATGGAAGAACTATTGTTCCAATTAGATTTATTGCAGAGGCACTCAACTCTTTTGTTTTTTGGAGTCCAATTGATCAAAGGGTTACAATAATTTATGAAAAATAAATTCTTTCTTCTTTTTCTTATCTTATTATTATTTATAACTCCAATCAAAAAAAGTAGTGTTATAAACCTCTTTTTAATATATATAGCAGGAGATAATGATCTTTATCAAAATGCATTAGATGATATAAGTGAGTTAAAAAGAGGAATAAAGAAAAATATAAAGGTTATAGCTCTATTTGATGGACTTTATGATACAAAACTTGTAGAAATTTTTGAAAACAAAGAAAATATAATTAAAACATATAAAAATTTAAATAGTGGTGACCCAGAAGTTCTTTATTCTCTAATTAATTTTGGACTTTCAAAATATAATCCAGATAATTTAATTCTTGTCCTTTGGGGACACGGAGACGGAAGAAATTTTAAAGGTGGTACTTTTAAAGGTGTCTGTTTTGATGAAAATTCAAATGATTATTTAACAATTCAAGAAATAAAAGAGGTATTAGAAAAAATTTATAAAAATTATAACAGAAAAACTGATATTTTAATGTTTGATGCTTGTTTTATGCAATCTATCGAAGTTTCATATGAGTTAAAAGATTTTGTTGATTATATAATTGGCTCTCAAGCCTATATCCCACTTGATGGGTTTCCTTATGATGATATCTTTTCAAACCTCTCAAATTTAAATGTGGTTGATTTAAGGCCTCAAATTATTGCACACGAAATTGTGTCATCATATTTTAATTCATACAATTCAGGTTCTCAAGGAAAAGAAGAGATACAAATTTCAGTTATTTATACAAAAGAAAGTGAGAACATACTTAAGTTTTTAAAAGAAAGAATTTATGAACTTAAAAATAAAGATTCTCTTCTTGAAGTAAGGAAAAAGCATTTAATACCTCTCAACAATAAATATGTAGATTTTTTTGAATTTTTTAGAAATTACTACCCTAATATACTAAATTATCAAAATGAGTTAATTTTGGTTAATAAAAATAGTTTCAAGGATCCTCTTTCAGGAGTATCTTTTTATTTTCCTGAATATTATCTTCCAATAAACCTATCCTTCTTTAGAGAGAGTGGTTTTGAAAATGTTCTTTGGTTTCTTTTTTCCTACTGAGTCATTAAAAATGAAACTATAACTTCTGTTCCTTTATCTTTTTCACTCTTTATTTCAATTTTACCTTTATGAGCCTCAACAAGTTCCTTTGTTATAAGAAGTCCTAATCCTACCCCTTTTATTTTATTAATTTCTGCATTTTTACCTCTATAAAACTTTGTAAAAATTTTATTTAGATCTTCTCTATCTATTCCTATTCCTTCATCTTTTATTAACACATATGCATAATTTTTATCATTATAACTTTTTATATAAATAGTTCCATTCTCTTTAGAAAATTTAAAGGCGTTATCCAAAATATTTATAAAAATTTCTTTAATTCTTTTCTTATCACCTTTAATCATTATTGGATATAGTTCAGTTATTAATTTAATATTTTTGTTTTTATATTTATTTTTTAATATTTCTATTACATATTCTATTTCTTCTTTTAAATTTATATTTTCAAAATTTAACTTAAAATTTATTGATTCAATATAAGAATAATTTCTTAAATCTTCAATCATTTTAGTTAACCTCTCTATTTCTTCTTTTATTGTTTTAATTTCTTTTGGAACCTCTTCTTCAGGAATAACTTTATCTTCGATTGCTTCAATAATTCCACTTATACCAGTCAATGGAGTTGAAATTTCATGAATAATTTTAGAAACAAGGTCTTTTCTTATCTCCTCAAGATTTTTCAATTTTTTTACCATATAGTTAAAATCATCAACAAGTTCTCCAATTTCATCATCGCTTTCTCTTCTAATTGAAAAATTAAAATCACTATTAGCAACTCTCTTTACACCTTCTTTTAAGTCAATAATTGGTTTTTCAATATATTTTGAAAAAATAAAAGATAGTATAATTGAAATACCTATCGCTATTAATCCACTAAAAATTAATGAAGTTCTAATTCTATTTAAAAAATCCACTCTCATTTGACCTCTTTGATTGGGAAGTGGTGGTCCATGTTTTCTCAATGCCTCATCAAAGTGTTGAGGTATTTGATAATTCAAGAAAAAAATAATAAATATTAAAACAATTAGAACTATTATGATTGATAAAATAATTATTTTCCATCTAATTTTCATCTTCTACCAACCTATATC
This sequence comes from Caldisericia bacterium, assembly GCA_030018355.1. Lineage (NCBI taxonomy): Bacteria > Pseudomonadati > Caldisericota > Caldisericia > Caldisericia bacterium. Next base: position 319,166 of record JASEFN010000002.1, read on the forward strand.
CTACTCCTCTTACAGTTTCAATATATTTTGGATTTTTAGGATTATCATTTAACTTTTTCCTTAAATTTGTAATATGTACATCTATGCTTCTATCAATAACTGGTTCACCATAAAATCCATAAATTGAATCTAAAATATCATCTCTTGACATTACTCTCCCTTTATTTTTATAGAGTGCCATAAAAATTTTAAATTCTAATGACGAGAGTTTTATTTCTTCCTTATTTTTATAAATTTTAAACTTTGTTGAATAAATTTCTAAATCTTTAAATTTAAAAAATTCAGAATCACCATATCTTTTTAATACTGCTTTTACTCTTAAAACAAGTTCTTTAAAACTAAAAGGTTTTGTTATATAATCATCTGCACCCTTTTTGAATCCAATTATTCTATCATCTTCCTCTCCTTTTGCTGTGATTATTATAACAGGTATATCTTTCTCTTTTTTTAACTCTTCAAGTACATTAATGCCTGGAAAATCTGGAAGCATAAGATCTAAAATAATAAGATTTGGATTTTCTTCATAAAATTTTTTAATTCCATCATTTGCATTATAAGTAGATATAATTTCATATCCCTCCTTTTCGAGGTACAATTTTGCTAATTTTGAAATTTCATAATCATCTTCAATAATAAGAATCTTCATACCTACTTTTATAATATTAAATTATTAAGGAATTGTTAAGATATTTGGTGGAAAAATTTAAATAAATTTTTTAAAAAATTTGAGTTATAATGATATTGCTAATTAATGAAAGGAGGTGATTAAATAAAAAATTAAAATTTAAATTAATTTTTAAGGAGGTAAGGTTATGGGTAAATTTTCAAAAATTTTATTAGTATTAATTTTAGTTGTTTCATTAAGTTTTGGGTTATTAAACATATCTTTATCAAAGGTAAATCAAAATCAAGTTAAGGTTACAGTCCTTGCAACTACTGACGAACATGGAAATGTCTATCCAATTGATTATTACACTTTAAAACCTGCAAACAGAGGACTTGCAAAAGTTTATACACTTGTGAAACAAATTAGAAATGAAAATCCAAATACAATTTTAATTAGTAATGGAGACACTATTCAAGGAACTCCTCTTACATATTATTTTACAAAAATTGAGAAAGATGTTCCTCATCCTATGATGCTTGTAATGAATTATATGGGTTATGATGCAATGGTTGCAGGTAATCATGAGATTCAAGATTATGGATTCGATTGGTTGATGAAAGTTCAAAAAGACGCAAAATTCCCAATTTTATCAGCAAATATGGTTAATGAAACAACAGGAGAAAATCCTCTTACACCATACATTATAAAAGAAATTAATGGCATAAAAGTAGGAATAATTGGTTTAACAACTCAAGAAACAAATACTGTAACACCTTCATATAATTTAAAAGGCCATAAATTTCTTGACGCAGTTGAGGTCGCTGGAAAATATATTAAACTTTTAAGACCTCAAGTTGATATTTTAATTGTTTCTGCACACATGGGTTTTGAGTTTGGAAATGATACAAAGAACTTTAAATATCTTGAACCACTAAGAGAAGGTAATGTTGCAGATGCAATTGTTCAAAAATATCCTGAAATTGATATTTTAATAACAGGACATGATCACTATGATATTCCTCCATTCATAAGGAATGGTGTTTTATGTGTACAACCACGAAATTGGGGACAAGCACTTGCAAAACTTGATATAACACTTGAAAAATCTGGTGATAAATGGAAAGTTGTTAAAAAAGAAGGTGTTAATTTGCCTATTGATGATAAAGTTGAAGCAGCACCAGAGATTCTTGATTTAATTAAAGATTATCATGAAAAAACTGTTACTTATGTTGATTCTCCAATTGGTTATGCAGTAGAAACTATAGATGGTACACTTTGTAGATTAATGGATAATCCAATGTTAGATTTAATTCATAAGGTACAACTTGAAGTAACTGGTGCTGATATTTCAATTGCTGCAATGCTTCCAACTGTTCCACCTATTTGGCCAAAAGGTGAAATTAAAGTAAGAGATGTATATTCATTATATATTTATGAAAATACACTTTGGGTTAAAGAGGTAACTGGTAAAGATATTAAAGATGCACTTGAATGGTCTTATAGATATTACAACACATATGATTTTGGTTTAACTGATACTCCACTTGTTAATCCAAATATTAGAGGATATAACTTTGATACAATTCAAGGAATTGAGTATGAAGTTGATATAACAAAACCTGTAGGTCAAAGAGTTATAAAGATGACCTACAAAGGAAAACCAGTTTCTATGAACCAAAAATTTAAACTTGCTGTAAATAATTATAGAGGAAATGGTGGTGGTGGATATACAATGCTTGCTAAAGCACCACTTCTCTGGAAATCAGATGAAGAAGTTAGAAATTTAATTATAGAATACATTAAAGAAAAGAAGTATATTTATCCTGAAGTTGATAATAACTGGAAGATGTATCCAAGTGCAGCATATTTACTCGATTCAAGAAGATCAACATTTGATACATTCTTTAGGAATGTAAAAATTGATATATATCCATATAAGGTTTATGATATTGATCCATCTTCAACTATAACAAAAAATCAATTTCTATACCTTTTAAGCAAATCAACAGAATTTACATTAAATGAACTTAAGGTTGATTATGGATTATTAACTGGATATGGAACATTCTTCCCATCTCTTCCAATTACAAAAGAAGAAGCAGTTTTACTTGCTGTTTATACAATTGGAGGTCTTAAAGATGCTCAAAGTGTTGATACTTCAATTCTTGATAAGTTTGAAGATGGTCATTTTGTTTCTCCATGGGCAAGAAATGCATTTGCATGGGCAATTTTAAAGGGAATTATTAAGCCAAAAGATAATAAAATTGAACCTAATAAGAAATTAACTTTAGGAGATGCACTTGAAATAATTGTAAATGCAAGATTTCCAGTTATTACAATTCTTCATACAAATGATTTTCATGGTTATTTATCAGGAAAAGATGCCAAAAATGGTGGACTTGCAAGAATTTACACAATTGTAAAAGAGGAGAGAGCAAAAAATCCTAACACAATTTTAATTGATGCTGGAGACCACCTCCAAGGAGCAAATATTGCAAACTTCTTTAAAGGTCAAAATGTTGTTGAAATTTACAATGCTATGGGTTACAACTACGCAACTTTTGGAAATCATGAATTTGACTGGGGTAAAGATGTACTAAAAGAAAGAGTTCAAGTGGCAAAATATACCTATCTTTGTGCAAATATAATTGATACATCTACTGGAAAGACATTTGCTCCAAAAGCATATGATACAATGGAATTTTCTACTTTAAAATTAGGATTTTATGGCTTAGATACAAAAGAACTACCAATTCTTGTTAATCCTAAAGGTATTGAAGGATTAAAAATTTTAGATCCAATCGAAACATCAAAAACAGTTGTAGAAACTCTTAAAAAAGAAGGATGTGATTATATAATTGCTATTTCACATTTAGGATATAATGATGGAAAAAATGATGATGATATAACCCTTGCTTCAAGTGTTTCAGGAATAAATTTAATAATTGGAGGTCACACTCATACAGTCTTAACACAACCAGATGTTGTAAATGGTGTTTATATCGTTCAAACAGGAGAAAAAGGATTGAATTTAGGAAAAATATACCTTGATTTTGAAAATACATATTCAGGAACAAAAATTAAAAACTTTAGATATACTTTGATACCTATAACTGATGCAATAAAGGAGGATCCTAATATTAAAGCACTCATTACTCCTTATGAAGAAAAACTTAAAAAAGAAATGGAAGTTGTTATTGGTGAAACACTTGTTGATCTTGACGGAGAAAGAGTAAATGTAAGAACAAAAGAGACAAACCTTGGAAATTTAATTGCAGATTTTATGAGAGATCTTGCTAAATCAGACATTGCAATAACAAATGGTGGTGGAATTAGAGCAAGTATAAAGAAAGGACAGATAAAGGTTGGAGATGTCTATAATGTTTTACCATTTGATAATGTTATTGTTAAACTTGAACTTACTGGAAAAGATATTTTAGATGCTCTCGAAAATGGTTTTTCAGAAGTAGAAAAGGGTGCTGGAAGATTTCCACAAGTTTCAGGTTTAACTGTTAAGGTTAATAAAAATAAACCACCAATGAGTAGAGTAGTTGAAGTTTTAATTAATGGAAAACCTCTTGACTTAAATAAAATTTATACAGTTGCAACAAATGATTTTATGGCAGCAGGAGGAGATGGATATACTGTATTTAAGAACGCAAAATCTTCTGTTTGGGTAACTGGAAATTGGATGAGAGATGATTTTGTCGAATATATTAAAAAACATTCACCACTTAATCCTCAAGTTGAAGGAAGAATAGTTTATGTTGAAGATTGAAAATCCAATTAATTTTGAAGGGGAGGCAATATTGCCTCCCCTTTTTTATTTTTATTGACACAGGTGAATTTTGGAATAAAATATTGAAACTAATGAGAGAAAAGGTTATTAATTATATAATTAAAATTTTTAAACTCAACAAAGGTGACTACTTTAAAAAGTTTGGAATATTTGAAGGAATTTTATCTTCAATATTAAATTTTATTATTTTTTTAATTAAATATTTATATAGTATATCTTTAGATTCGATATCTTTAAAGGCAGACGCCTTCCATACACTTTCTGATATTTTAACATCTATTATGGTAATAATTGGATTTTATTTAGCATCAAAAAAACCTGACAAAAGACATCCGTTTGGTCATGGAAGAATTGAAAAAATTATCTCAATTTTAATGTCCATTTTATTAATTTATGTTGGGTTTGAATTTTTTATAAATTCATATAAAAGATTCAAGAACCCAATAAAAATTGATGTAAATTTATTTATAATAACATTATTATTAATTACAATATTGATAAAAGAATTTTTAACTTTTGTTTCATTTGAATTAAGTAAAAAAATTAATTCATCTTCTTTAAAGGCTGATGCTTGGCACCACAGAAGTGATGCAATAGCAACATTTTTTATTATTTTAGGTTTTATAACCTTTAAATATGGTTTATATTTTCTTGACGGTGTTTTTGGAATGGGAGTCTCAGCATTAATTATTTATACTGGGATATCAATAATGTTTGAATCGAGTAGTTTTTTAATTGGTGAGGAACCATCAGAAAATTTAATTAATAAAATAAAAGAAATTTCTTATAAATTTGATTTTGTTGAAGATGTTCATCATATTCATATTCATGATTATGGAAATCAAATTGAGATAACTTTTCATGTTAAGTTAAAAGGTGATAAAACACTTAATGAGGTTCATGAAAAAATTAGTTTAATTGAAAAAGAAGTTGAAAAAGAGATTAAAAATTCAAATGTAACAATTCACGCTGAACCAATTTAATTACTATTGACAAAAAGATAAATTTATGTATAATTTTAATTTGCTCTATTTAGAATAGAGATTTTTGAAATTTTAATGCTAACTTTTAGTTAGTTTTATTTTTTTGGCAAGTGAAAAGGAGGTTTTATGCCAACAATTAATCAATTAATAAGAAATCCGAGAGAAAAGGTTATAAGTAAATCTCGTTCAAAGGATTTGGAAGGAAATCCTTTTAAGAGAGGTGTTTGTATAAAAGTATATACAACTACTCCTAAAAAACCTAATTCTGCTTTAAGAAAAGTTGCGAAAGTTAGACTTTCTAATGGAAGAGAAGTTATTGCTTATATCCCAGGAGTTGGACATAACCTCCAAGAACATTCTGTTGTTCTTGTAAGAGGAGGAAGAGTGAAGGATTTACCTGGTGTAAGATACCATATTGTTAGAGGAGTTTATGATTGTGCAGGAGTTGAAGGAAGAAAACAAGGTAGATCAAAATATGGTGCTAAGAGACCTAAAAAAGTAGGAGGTGAGTAGTGCCAAGGAAAGGACCTGTTAAACCAAGAGAAATTGAACCAGATTTAGTTTATGGAAGTGTTTTAGTTCATAAACTAATTAATAAAGTAATGATTGGTGGAAAAAAGGAAAAGGCAAGAAAGATAGTTTATTCTGCTTTAAAGATTGTAGAAGAAAAAACCGGTAAAAGAGGAGATGTTGTTTTACAAGAGGTATTAGAAAAAGCAAGGCCTCTTGTGGAATTAAAACCAAGAAGAGTTGGTGGAGCAACTTATCAAATTCCAGTTGAAGTGGAACCTCAAAGAGGAATTAAAATTGCATTAAAATGGTTAGTTAAATTTGCAAGAGAAAGAGGCGAAAAGACAATGATAGAAAGATTAGCAAAAGAGATGCTTGATATTCTTTCAGATCAAGGAGCAACAATGAAGAAGAGAGAAGAAACCCACAAGATGGCCGAAGCAAACAGAGCATTTGCTCACTTTAGGTGGTAATGGAGAATTATAATTACGACATAAAAAAGATAAGAAATATTGGTTTTATTGCACATATTGATGCTGGTAAGACTACCACAACAGAGAGAGTATTATATTATACTGGAAAAACTTATAAATTAGGAAATGTAGATGAAGGAACAGCAACAATGGACTATATGATTCAGGAGAAAGAAAGAGGAATAACAATAACATCAGCAGTAACAACATGCTTCTGGAAAGAAGCAATTATTAATATTATAGACACACCAGGCCATGTGGATTTCACAGCTGAAGTTGAAAGATCATTAAGGGTTTTAGATGGAGTAATTGTTATTCTTGAAGGAGTTAGTGGAGTTCAGCCACAAACTGAAACTGTTTGGAGACAAGCCTCAAAATATAAAGTACCAAGAATAATTTTTGTAAACAAAATGGATAGAATTGGAGCAAATTATCTAAAAGTTATTGATTCAATTAAAGAAAAATTAAATGTGAATCCTCTTGTTATTCAACTTCCAATTGGTCAAGAAGAAAATTTTGTAGGTGTTATAGATTTAATTGATCTTAAAAAATATGTTTGGTCAAAGGAAGGAACAGGTGAAGAGTACGAGGTTTTACCTTGTAAACTAGATTCAGAAATTGAGAAGGCAAGAAATGAACTTATTGAAAGAGTTTGCGAATCTGATGATAAGTTATTGGAAAAATATGTAAATGGTGAAGCGATAACTTCTGAAGAAATTAAAAAAGTAATACGTTATGGGACAATAAAAGGTTATTTTTATCCTTTACTTTTTGGAAGTTCGTTAAAAAATAAAGGTATTCAGCCTCTTCTCGATGCAATAGTTGAATATTTACCATCCCCAATTGATATTTCACCTGTTAGAGGATTAAACCCTGAAAATGGTAAAGAAGAGATTAGAAATCACTCAATTGAGGATCCATTAACAGCATTAGTTTTTAAAGTTCAAAATGATCCTTATATTGGTCAACTACATTACATAAGAGTATATTCTGGTGTGATTTCCTCTGGTACATATGTTTATAATTCAAATTTAAGAAGAAAAGAGAGAATTTCTAGAATTTTAAGATTACATGCAAATAAAAGAGAAGATATAAAAGAACTAAAAGCAGGTGAATTGGGTGGTGTTGTTGGTTTAAAAGATAGTGTAACTGGAGATACAATATGTGATGAAAAACATCCAATTATTTTAGAAAGAATTGAGTTCCCTGAGCCAGTAATTTCAATTGCTATCGAACCAAAATCTGAATCAGAACAAGATAAACTTTCTCTTGCACTTAGAAAATTTGCTCTTGAGGATCCAACTTTTAAAGTTAAATTTGATGAAGAATCAGGACAAACGATAATTTCTGGAATGGGAGAACTGCATCTTGAAATAATTGTTGATAGATTAACAAGAGAATTTGGAGTACAGGCAAAAATTGGAAAACCTGAAGTAAATTATAGAGAGACAATTACTAAAGAAGTTATTGAAGAAGGAAAATATATAAGACAAAGTGGTGGAAAAGGTTTATATGGACATGTAGTATTAAAAATATTCCCAGCAAAAGACCAAAAATTTATTTTTGTTAATAAAATAAGAGGAGGAGTAATTCCAGATGAATTTATTCCAGCAGTTGAAGAAGGAGTTAAAAGCGCTCTTGAAACTGGAATAGTTCTTGGATATCCAGCAATAAATATTGGAGTTGAACTAATTGACGGTTCATACCATCCAGTTGATTCTTCAGAAATTGCATATAGAATTGCTGCATCTAAAGCATTCAAAGAAGGTGCAAAAAAGGCAGGTCCTATTCTTTTAGAACCCATTATGGAAGTCGAAATAATTACACCAGAAAATTATCTTGGAGATATAATCCAGGGAATTTCATTAAGAAGAGGAAAAATTAACAATATTTTGAGCGAAGGGAATTTAAGAATAATTGAAGCACTAATTCCTCTTGCAGAATTATTTGGTTATGCAACTGAACTACGTTCTTTAAGTCAAGGAAGAGCAAGTTATACAATGCAATTTAGCAAATATGAAGTAGTTCCTCAACCCGTATATGAAAAAATAATAAAAAGGGTTAGAGGAATAGATTATGTATATTAAGGAGGTAAACCTAATATGGCAAAAGAGAAATTTGAAAGAACTAAACCTCATGTGAATGTAGGAAC
>JASEFN010000003.1:0-47530 GCA_030018355.1 Caldisericia bacterium
AGAACTGTTGGAGCAGGTGTTGTTTCAAAACTTATTGAGTAGGTGAATTATGAGAGAGACAAAAAGTAGAGTAAGAATAAAATTAAAATCTTTTGACTCCAGAGTTTTAGATATTTCTGCTGCTCTAATTGTGAATACACTTAAAAAACTTGGAGTTGAAGTTTCTGGTCCAATACCTCTTCCTTCAGAAAGAACCCTTTATACATTTTTGAGAGCACCAAACATAGATAAAGATTCAAGAGAACAACTTGAGTTAAGAATACATAAAAGACTTATTGATATTTTAAACCCTACACCAGAGTCAACAAAAGCACTTATGGATCTTGATTTACCAGCAGGAGTTGATATTGAAATTAAGTTATAAGGAGAAAGTTATGAAAGGCATAATTGCTAAAAAAATTGGAATGACACAAATTTTTGAAGAGAATAGAGTAATTCCAGTTACAATTCTAAAGGCAGGGCCTTGTAAAGTTGTTCAGAAGAAAACCCCTGAAAAAGACGGATATCTTGCAGTTCAACTTGGATTTGAGCCTGTAAAAGAAAAAAGATTAAACAAACCACTACTTGGACATATGAAAAGGGTAGGAGAATTTTTTAAATATTTAAAAGAGATAAGAGATTTTGATAAAGAAGTTGGCGATACTATTGATGTGAATATTTTCAAAAAAGGTGAAAAGGTAAAAGTTACAGGAGTTTCAAAAGGAAAAGGGTTTCAAGGAGTTATGAAGAGATGGGGAATGGGTGGTGGTTTTGATTCTCATGGTTCTACATCTCATAGAAGAATTGGATCAATTGGAAACAGATTGACACCACAAAGAGTTTTTAAAGGAAAAAGAATGCCTGGTCATATGGGTTTAGACACAGTAACAGTTAGAAATTTAGAAGTTGTTTTTATTGATACAGACAATAATTTACTTGGGCTTAAGGGTGCTGTACCTGGTCCAAATGGAAGTATTGTTTTGGTGAGAGGTGAATAATGAATATACCAGTTTATGATATAGAAGGTAAAGTTTTGGAAAGTGAAGAGATTCCAGAGGCATTTTCTATACCACCACATTATCACTCTCTATTTTTATCAATAAGATACATTAGAAATGCTTTAAGAAGAGGAACTGCTTCAACTAAAAAGAGAGGAGAAGTTAGAGGTGGTGGTAGAAAGCCTTGGAGACAAAAAGGTACTGGTAGAGCAAGACAAGGTTCCATTCGTTCACCATTATGGAAAGGTGGAGGAGTTGTCTTTGGTCCAAAACCAAGAAGTTTTAGAATTGAAATTCCTAAAAAAGTAAAAAGATTAGGTCTTCTCTCTGCAATCAGTGCAAAACTTAGTGAAAATAAATTTTTTGTTGTTAGTGGAATAAAATTTGAGAAACCAAGCACAAAAGATGCAGTTCAACTTTTAAACAAACTCAATCTCATGAGTTCAACACTTTTTGTTTTCTCTGATGAAAATGGAGAGGTTTTGCTTAGTATGAGAAATATTCCTAAAGTTTTGCCAATTCATTTTAGATTTTTAAATACATATGATGTTTTGAAACATGAAAATCTTGTATTAACAAAAGAAGCATATGAAAAGGTAAAAGAGGTGTGGGCAAATGTTTGAAAGAGTTTTAATAAGACCAGTTATATCTGAAAAAAGTCAAAGACTTATAAATGAAAGAAAATATGTTTTTCTTGTTCATAAAGATGCAAATAAAGAAATGGTTAAAAAAGCAGTAGAAGAGATGTTTAATGTTAAAGTTGAAGATGTGAATATAGTGAAAAAATATCCAAAGAAGAGAAGAATAAGATACCTTTTCACTAAAACTCCAGATGGTAAAAAAGCAATAGTAACCTTAAAAGAAGGTTACTCAATTGAATTTTTGAAAGGAGTGTAAAAAATGGGAATAATAAAAGTTAAACCAACAAGTCCTGGTAGAAGGAATGCAACTTATTTGGATAATAGTGATATAACAAAAAAAGAACCTGAAAAAAGTTTAACAATAGGTTTAAGAAAAAAAGGCGGAAGAAACAATCAGGGTAAAATAACAATTAGATTTAGAGGTGGTGGAACCAAAAGGTTATATAGAATTATAGACTTTAAAAGAGATAAAGATGGAATTCCAGGTAAAGTTACTTCAATTGAATATGATCCAAATAGATCTGCAAGAATTGCATTGATTACATATGCAGATGGTGAAAAAAGATACATTATAGCACCACTTGGATTAAATGTAGGTGATACAGTTCTTTCAGGAGAAAATGTTCCTCTAAAACCTGGAAACGCAACTTTTTTAAGAAATATACCAGTTGGAACTATTATTCACAACATTGAACTTATTCCTGGTAAAGGAGCTCAAATTGCTCGTTCTGCTGGGTCATATGCTCAAATTTTATCAAAAGATGAAAAATATGCTCAGGTTAAACTTCCTTCAGGTGAAATAAGACTTATTAATTTAAATTGTCGTGCAACAATAGGACAAGTCGGAAATGTAGATCATGAAAATGTTCAATTAGGTAAAGCAGGAAGGTCAAGATACCTTGGAAGAAGACCACATGTTAGAGGTTCAGCAATGAATCCAGTTGACCATCCTCATGGTGGTGGTGAAGGTAAAGCACCAATTGGACATCCATCTCCACTTTCTCCTTGGGGTAAACCAACTCTTGGAAAGAAGACAAGAAAGATGAAAAAGCCAAGTTCAAAATTTATTGTTAAAAGGAGGAGGTAGAGATGGCTAGAGAAAAATATGTTGATCCAAAACTTCTTAAAAAGATAAGAGAAATGAATGAAAAAGGTCAAAAAAAGATAATTAAAGTTTGGTGTAGAGATTCAACTATAACCGAGGAAATGGTTGGACATACAATTGCTGTTCATAATGGAAAGGTTCATATCCCAGTTTATATTACTAAGGCAATGGTTGGTCATAAACTTGGTGAGTTTGCATTCACAAGAACTTTCAGAGCACATAATAGACCTACCGAGAGGTCCACTGCATTGAAGTAGAGGAGGATAATATGGAAGTTAAAGCACAAGCAAGATTCGTTAGAATTTCACCCAAAAAAGCAAGAAAAATTGCTAATATGGTTAGAGGAATGAATGCTAAACTCGCATTAAAATCTTTAAAATTTGTTCCTAATAGAGCAGCAATTCCTATTGCTAAAACAATTAAATCAGCGATTGCAAATGCTAAGAATAATTATCAAATGGATGAAGAGTCTTTATACATTAAAAAAATTTTTGTTGATCAAGGGCCTGTTATGAAAAGAGTTCTTCCCAGAGCAATGGGAAGAGCAGATATAATTAGAAGACCACTATCTCATATAACTGTGTATGTTGAGGAGAAAAAGGAGGAGTAATGGGACAAAAGTGTAATCCTTTAGGTTTTAGATTAGGTATAACAAAAGAGTGGAAGGCTTTCTGGTTTGCTCCAAAAAAAGATATTCCTAAGATTCTTCTCGAAGACCTAATGATTAGAAACAAAATTGATGAACTTGGAAGAGATGTTGCTGTATCTTCAACTGAAATTTATAGAAAAGGAGAGCAAGTTAGAGTTTTAATTTTCAGTGCACGACCAGGAGTTCTAATTGGTAAGGGTGGAGCAAACATAGAAAAGTTGAGAAATGAAATTCAAGAGATAATTGGTAATAAGAAACTTGATATAAAAGTTGTTGAAATCAAAAAACCAGAACTTTCAGCAAAACTTCAAGCGGAATTTATTGCAGATAGAATCGAAAAAAGAGCATCTTATAAAAGAGCAATGAAACAGACAATTGCAAGAGCAATGAAAGCAGGAGCAAAAGGAATAAAGGTTCAATGTTCTGGAAGATTAGAGGGAGCAGAAATTGCAAGAACTGAATGGTTTAAAGAAGGAAGAGTTCCTCTTCAAACTTTAACAGCAGATATAGATTACGCTTATGTGCCTGCTGTTACAAAATTTGGAGTTATTGGAGTTAGAGTTTGGATTTATAGAGGAGATATTCCAGTTAGAAGATTCAATAGAGAACAATTGGAGGTGTAATATGTTGATGCCCGAAAGAGTTAAATGGAGAAAACAACATAGAATAAGGGCTAAAGGAATAGCCACAAGAGGAAATAAACTTGCTTTTGGTGATATAGGACTTAAAGCACTTGAACCAGGTTGGATAACAGCAAGACAAATTGAAGCAGCAAGATTGCCATTAACACAAGTTGCTCATAAATCAGGAAAAATGTGGATAAGAATTTTTCCTGATAGACCTGTTACAAAAAAACCAGCAGAAACAAGAATGGGTGGTGGAAAAGGAGATCCAGAATATTGGGTAGCAGTTGTTAAACCAGGAAGAATTCTTTTTGAACTTGAAGGTGTTCCTGAAAAGGATGCAATTAGAGCACTTGAACTTGCTCAAGATAAATTACCAATTAAAACAAAAATAGTAAAAAGAGAGGGATAAAGATGAAGGCAAAAGAATTGAGAGAGTTAACTGTTGATGAATTAAAAAGAAAACTTGAAGATTTGAGAAGAGAACTTTTCAATCTTAGATTTCAACAAATTACACATCAACTTAAAAATCCTGTAAGAATTAGATTTGTAAGAAAAGATATTGCAAGAATATTAACTATATTAAAAGAGAAGGAGAAGACACAATGAAAAAAAGTTTAATTGGAGTTGTATCTTCAAATAAAATGCAGAAAACAGTTGTTGTGAAAGTTGAAAGAATGATTGAACATCCAAGATATAAAAAAATAATAAAAAGATTCTCAAAATTTTATGCTCATACAGAAATTCCATTAAACATAGGAGATATAGTTGAAATTGAGGAAACAAGACCGCTCTCCAAATTAAAAAGATGGAGAGTTAGAAGAGTTGTTAAAAGAGTTGAAGAAGAGATTATGGAGGTTAATGATGATCAGGCCATATAGTAGATTAAAAGTTGCAGATAATACTGGAGCTAAAGAGGTTTTATGTATAAGAGTTTTAGGTAGTTCGAATAAAAAATATGGAAGAGTTGGTGATGTAATTGTTTTTACTGTAAAAGACGCTATTCCGAAAAGTCCGATTCCTAAAGGTGCTGTTGGTAAAGGTGTGATTGTTAGAACAAGAAATAAAATAAGAAGACCTGATGGATCATACCTTAGATTTGATGACAATGCAGTTGTAATTATAGATGATGAAGGAAATCCAAAAGGTACAAGAATATTTGGTCCTGTTTGTAGAGAATTAAGAGAAAAAGGTTATTTAAAAATTATTTCACTTGCAGCAGAGGTGGTATAAGATGAAGTTGAGAATTAAAAAGGGCGACACTGTTAAGGTAATTTCTGGAAAAGATAAAGGAAAAATTGGAAAAGTTCTTAAAGTTTTACCCAAAGAAAAAAAAGTAATAGTTGAAGGTGTAAATATTATAAAAAAATATTTTAGACCGACACAGGAGAATCCAGAAGGTGGAAAAAAAGAAGTTGAGGCACCAATTTATTATTGGAAAGTTCAACTCATTTGCTCTCATTGTAAAAATCCAACCAGAATCGGCATGCTTTTTTTAGAAAGTGGAGAAAAAGTCAGAGTTTGCAAAAAATGTGGTGAAATAATTGATAAAGTATAACAGGAGGAGAAATGGGATATCTAAAGGCTAAGTGGATGGAGATTGCTCCAAAATTAATGGAAAGATTTAATTATAAAAATATAATGGAAGTTCCAAAGATTGTTAAAATTGTAGTGAATAGAGGAATTGGAGATGCAACTCAAGATCCAAAGGCAGTTGAAAAAACTGAAGAAGAGTTTAAATTGATAACTGGTCAAAAACCAATTTTTATTAAGGCTAAAAAATCTATCGCTTCTTTTAAAGTTAGAAAAGGAATGATAATTGGAGCGAAAGTTACTCTTAGAGGAAAAAGAATGGAAGAATTTTTTGAAAAACTTATTAATGTAGCACTACCAAGAATTAGAGACTTTAAAGGTCTGTCAAGAAAAAGTTTCGATGGTAGAGGAAATTACACATTTGGAGTTGAGGAGCAACTTATATTTCCAGAAATTGATTATGATAAAGTAGATAAAATTAGAGGTTTTGATATTACAATTGTTACAACTGCAGAAACTGATGAAGAGGCAGAAGCATTACTTGAATTGTTAGGATTTCCATTTGAAAGAAAGAAAAAGGAGGCATAAATGGCAAGGAAAGCAATGATAGAAAAAGCAAAAAAAGAGCCCAAATATAAAACAAGAAAAGTTAACAGATGTAAAATATGTGGAAGAGCAAGAGCAGTATATAATGATTTTGGGCTCTGCAGAATGTGTATTAGAAAATATTTTCACTCGGGTTATATACCTGGTATGAAGAAAGCGAGTTGGTAGGAGGTGATACACTTGTTAACAGATCCAATTGCTGATTTGATTACAAGAATTAGAAATGCAAATATGGTTTATAAAGAAGAAATAGATGTTCCTTATTCAAATATGAAAAGAGCAATTGTTCAAATTCTTAAAGAAGAAGGTTACATTAAAGATTTTGAGATTATAGATAAAGATAACAAAAAAACAATAAAAATATATATGAAGTATGGCAGAAATAAAGAGAGGGCTATTTTAGGCATAGAAAGAGTTTCAAAACCAGGTAGAAGAGTTTATGTTGGAAAAGATGAGATTCCTAAAGTTCTTAATGGAATAGGTATGGCGATTCTCTCAACTTCTAAAGGAATAGTTACTGACAGAGAAGCAAAAAAATTAGGAGAAGGTGGAGAAGTTCTTCTTCTCATTTGGTAAGGAGGTATAAAATGTCAAAAATTGGAAAAAAACCAATTCCGATACCCAAAGATGTTATTGTTGAAATAAAAGATAGAGAAATTTATGTTAAAGGAAAAAAAGGTGAACTTTCAAGAAAAATTCCTGATGTATTAAATGTTAAGATAGTTGATAATTCAATTGTAGTAGAAAGAAAAAATGATTTAAAAGAAACAAAAGCATTGCACGGAACTTATAGAGCATTAATTAATAATATGATTATCGGAGTAACAGAAGGATTTCAAAAAGCCCTTATCCTTCAGGGTGTAGGTTATAAAGCCCAACTTCAAGGTAAAAAACTCATTATTAATTTAGGTTATACGCATCCAATAGAAATGGAGCCACCGCCAGGGATAGAATTTAGTGTTGAAAAAGATATTAAAATTTATGTAAGAGGTTTTGATAAAGAACTTGTTGGTCAAGTTGCAGCAAACATAAGAAAACTTAGAGATCCAGATCCATATAAAGGAAAGGGTGTAAGATATGAAGATGAAATTATTAGAAAGAAAGCAGGAAAAGCACTTAGTAAAGGTGCATAATAACGGAGGTTACTTATGATTAAAATTCAATCTCGTAATGAAAGAAGAAAAATCAGACACATAAGAATAAGAAAGAAAATAAGAGGAACTCCAGATAGACCAAGAGTTTCTTTTTATAGAAGTTTAAAACACATTTATCTTCAAGCAATAGATGATACTAAAGGCCATACACTTCTTGCGTTATCAACTCTTTCAAAAGAAATAAGAGATGAAATTAAAGGAAAAACAAAAAAAGAAATTCATGCACTTCTTGGTAAAAAATTTGGTGAAAAACTTCTTGAAAAAGGAATAAAAAAGATTGTATTTGATAGAGGCGGATTTAAATATCACGGGAATCTAAAAATTCTCTGTGATGAAATGAGAAATGTTGGTATTGAATTTTAGGAGGAAGATATGATAGACCATGAAGAACTTGAAGTAACTTCATATGAGGAACAATTAATACAAGTAAGAAGAGTTGCAAAAGTAACAAAAGGTGGTAAAAGATTAAAATTTAGAGCACTTGTTGTTGTTGGTGATGGAAGTGGTAAAGTTGGTGTTGGTCTTGGTAAAGCAAGTGAAGTTCCAGATGCAATAAGAAAAGCAGTTAATAGGGCAAAAAAAGATTCAATTGAAATTCCACTTAAAGGCACCACAATCCCTCATGAAGTTTGGGGAAAATGGGGAGCAGCAAAAGTATTTTTAAAACCAGCAGTTCCGGGTACTGGAATAATAGCAGGTGGACCAGTAAGAGCAATTCTTCAGAAAGCAGGAGTTAAAGATGTTCTTTCTAAATCATTTGGATCAAATAACCAAGTAAATGTGGCTTTTGCAACTATTGAAGCGTTAAAAAGTTTAATAACTTATAAAGAAAAAATGGAAATTCTTGGCAAGAAGAGACCTAAGGAGGAGAAAGAATGATAAAACTTTCTAATCTTAAGAATCCATTTCCCCATAAAAAAAAGTTTATAGTGGGAAGAGGTCCAGGATCTGGTGCTGGTAAAAATTGTGGATACGGAAACAAAGGTCAAAAATCAAGAAGTGGGAGAGGAAAAGAAGTATGGTTTGAAGGTGGTCAAACTCCAATATACAAAAGATTACCTCAACTTAGAGGAATTAAAAATAAATCCCTTAAAAATCTTAAAGAAATTGCATCTTTAAATATAAAAGATATTGTTGATCATTTTAAAGAAGGAGATACTGTAAACTTACAAACATTGAAAGAAAAGGGTTTAATTGAAAAAAGAATTAAATATCTAAAAATTCTTGGAGAAGGTGAAATCTCTTTTCCGCTCAATTTTGAGGCTCACTCTTTTAGTAAAACTGCAAAAGAGAAAATTGAGAAGGCTCAAGGAAAGTGCATTCTGTTGAGGTGAGAAGATGTGGAGTCTTTTGAAAAATGCGCTTAGAATAAAAGAATTAAGAGGAAGAATAATTTTTACACTTTTTATGTTTGCTCTTTTTAGATTAGGAACCTTTATTCCTGTTCCAGGAGTAAATAGAGATCTCTTGAAAGATGCTGTAACCCAAGGTGGGCTTTTGAGTTTGATTGATATTTTTGCTGGTGGAGGACTTTCAAACTTTTCAATTTTTGCACTTGGTGTTTTTCCTTATATTAACGCATCAATTATTATGCAACTTTTAGGTGCTATTTTCCCCAAACTTGAAGAACTAATGAGAGAAGGCGGTGAAGAAGGAAGAAGAAAAATTGCAATGTGGACAAAGTACCTCACATTTTTCCTTGCTTTAATTGAGGC
Organism: Caldisericia bacterium; assembly: GCA_030018355.1. NCBI lineage: Bacteria > Pseudomonadati > Caldisericota > Caldisericia > Caldisericia bacterium. Next base: position 9,004 of record JASEFN010000003.1, read on the forward strand.
TGGTGCTCTTTTAATTACTTTTTCAAACCAAGGTTTTGTTACTGCAAAAGGACTTCTCTCTCAATTTACGATAATTTTAACTTTAGTTGCAGGAACTTATGTGCTTTTCTGGATGGGAGAAACGATAACAGAAAAGGGAATTGGAAATGGAGTTTCGCTTATAATTTTTGCTGGAGTTATTAGTAGAATTCCCGTAGGAGTTGGTGAAATTGTCAGATTATATGGAAAAACAGGTGGTATAACTCTTCCTCAAATTATCTTTACTATTTTAGGATTTCTTGCTATTCTTCTTGGGATTTTATATCTTTATCAATCTGAAAGAAGAGTACCGGTTCAATATGCTAAAAGAATAGTTGGAAGGAGAATGTATGGTGGTCAATCAACATATATTCCTTTAAGGTTAATTCAGGCAGGAATACTACCAATTATTTTTGCTTCAGCATTTTTAACTTTTCCAGCAACAATTGGTCAATTTTTCCCTGGTACATGGATTGATGCTATAGGTAAAGCATTAACTAAATCAAATTCATTTTGGTATAATTTATTTTTCTTCTTATTTGTTGTATTCTTCACTTATTTCTATACTGAAATTTCATTTAATCCAAATGAACTATCTGAAAATCTTAAAAAATGGGGAGGATTTATTCCAGGAGTAAGACCAGGAGAAGCAACAACACAATACATAGCAAGAATTATTAATAGAGTTACATTTCCATCTGCTTTAATTCTTGGTTTAATTGCAATTGTTCCTAACTTTTTCTTTGGCGCAACTCAGATTAGAGCATTTTATTTTGGTGGTACATCAATTCTAATTATAATTGGTGTTGCACTTGAAACAATTCAACAAATTGATGCCTATGTTAAAATGCGTCATTACGAGGGTCTTTTGAAGTGATGATAATTATACTTCTTGGAAATGTTGGTGTAGGAAAAGGAACGCAAGGAAAACTCATTATGAAAAAATACAATATTCCATATTTCGCAACTGGTGATATCTTTAGAGAAAATATTGAAAAGAGTACTCCTTTAGGAGTTAAAGTGAAAGAGATAGTTAGACAAGGAAAACTTGTAAGTGATGAACTTGTAAATGAGATAGTTTTTGATAAAATAAATAATTTGGAAAATTTTATACTTGATGGATATCCAAGAACTTTAAATCAGGCTTTGGCCTTTGAAAATTTTTTAAAAGAGAAAAACAAAGAAGTTAATATTGTTCTTTATATTGATGTTCCAGAGGAGATAATTATTAAAAGGTTATCTGGTAGAAGAATATGTCCTAAATGTGGTAGGATTTACAATATCTACTTAGACAAACCAAAAAAAGATGAAATATGTGATTTTGATGGAGAAAAACTTGTGACTCGAGAAGATGATAAAGTTGATGTTATTCAAAAAAGAATTGATGAATTTAAACAAAAAACTTATCCTTTAGTTGAATTCTATGAAAAAAGGATGAAACTTTGCAGAATTAATGGAAATAGAGAAGTTAACGAAGTTTTTAATGATATTTCAAAGATTATAGATGATTATATTGAAAAGCAAAAGAGAAATTGAAATTATGAGAGAGGCAGGAATTATTTTGTATGAGATAATGGATCAACTAAAAGATATGGTTAAAGAAGGAGTTTCTGCTTTTGAACTTGATAAGTTTGCTGAAGAGAGAATTGTTTCTTATGGTGCAGTTCCTGCTTTTAAAGGATATAGAGGTTATCCATATTCAATATGTATCTCTATTAATGAAGAGGTAATTCATGGATTTCCGCTTAAAGAAAAAGTTTTTAAAAATGGAGATCTTGTATCTTTAGATTTAGGATTAATGTATAAAGGATATTACTCTGATATGGCTTATACTGTTCCAGTTGGTGAAATTGATGAAGATAAAAAGAAATTAATTGAGTTTGGTGAAAGAGTCATGTATAAAGCAATTTCTATTGCACAGATAGGGAATAGAATTGGAGATATATCTAATACAATTGAACTTAATTCGAAAAGTTTTGGTTATTCAGTTGTAAAAGAATTTATTGGCCATGGAATAGGAAGAAAATTACATGAAGAACCAGAGGTACCAAACTTTGGAGAGAAAAACAGTGGTCCATATATAAAAGAAGGTATGACTTTTGCTATTGAACCTATGATATGTATGGGAAGTGGAGAAGTTTATGTAGATAAAGATGGTTGGACTGTTAAAACAAAAGATGGTAAACCTGCTGTTCACTTTGAACATACAATTGCTATTACAAAGAGTGGTCCAATAATTTTAACTTCACCTGAGGAGATAAGATGAAAGACAAAGAGTATATTGAAGTTGAAGGAGTTGTAGTAGAAGCACTTCCTGATATGCACTTTAAAGTTAAATTACCAAATGGAAAAATTATAAAAGCATTTGTAAGTGGGAAAATGAGATTAAATTCTATTCGAGTTCTTCCTGGGGACAAGGTTAGGATTCAGATTTCAAAATATGACCCAACCCAGGGAAGAATAGTATATAGAATTTCTTAAAGGAGGAAATAATGAAAGTTAGATCATCTGTTAAGAGAATTTGTCCTAAGTGTAAAGTTATAAAAAGAAAGGGAAGAGTTATGATTATTTGCTCTAACCCTAAACATAAACAAAAACAAGGTTAAGGAGGTAAAAGTGGCAAGAGTTGTTGGAGTTGATTTGCCTAAAAACAAAAGAATAGATATTGCATTAACTTATATTTATGGAATTGGTTTATCAAGAGCAAAAGAAATAATTAAAAATTTAAACATTGATCCTAATAAAAAAGTTAAAGATCTTACTCCAGAAGAGATAAATAATTTAAACGATTATATTCCAAAACACTATAAAGTTGAAGGTGATTTAAGAAAAGAGATTGCTTCAAATATTAAAAGATTAATTGACATAAACTGTTACAGAGGATATAGACATAAAAGAGGACTTCCTGTTAGAGGTCAAAGGACAAGAACAAATGCAAGAACAAGAAAAGGTCCAAGAAAAACTGTTGGTAGTAAATAAAGGAGGATAAAGGATGGCTAAGACAAAGAAAAAAAGAAGAGTAGATGAAAATGTGAATGTGTATATAAATTCAACATTTAACAACACAATTGTTACAGTTACTGATAAAGATGGTAATGTAATTACTTGGGGATCTGCAGGAACCAGTGGTTTTAAAGGAACCAAAAAAGGAACTCCATTTGCTGCTCAAGTTGCTGCAGAAAATGTTGCAAAAAAAGTTAGTATGCTTGGTGCAAAATATGCTGATGTTTTTGTTAAAGGTCCTGGCCCTGGAAGAGAAACTGCAGTAAGAGCACTTCAAACAGGAGGTCTTATTGTTAAATCCATTAAAGACATTACACCAATTCCACATAATGGTTGTAGACCACCAAAAAGAAGGAGAGTATAAGGAGGTATTAAGATATGGCTAAGATAACTAAACCAAAATGTAGAATATGTAGAAGATTAGGAGTTAAACTTTTTCTAAAAGGTGAAAGATGTTATTCAAGAAAGTGTGCACTTGAGAGAAAATTTTCACCTCCTGGTGTTCAAGGAATGAGAAGAAAAGCAAAACCATCAGACTATGCAATTCACCTTTGGGAAAAACAGAAATTAAGAAAAATTTATGGAGTTATGGAAAGACAATTTAAACTTTACTTTGAAAGAGCAAATGCACAAAGAAAAATTCCAACTGGTGAGAAACTTCTTGAACTCCTTGAGAGAAGATTAGACAATGTTATCTTTAGAGGAGGTCTTGCAATTTCAAGATCCTCTGCAAGACAACTTGTAAATCACGGTCATGTAAAAGTAAATGGAAAAACAGTAAATATACCTTCATATGAAGTAAAACCAGGAGACATAATTGAATTAAAGCCAAAAGCAAGAAATATTCCTCAAGTTATTCAAGCAATTGAGACAAGATCATTTGTTCCTTCATGGCTTTCTACAGATTTTGATAATTTAAAAATCACTGTAAACTCAATCCCAACAAGAGATCAAATAGATACTCCAATCAAAGAGGAACTTGTTGTTGAGTTCTATTCTAAATAGGAGTTAATATGGAATATTTAGCAGGCAAACCTAAAATTAAAATTTTAGAAGATAATAATAATTATTTAAAAGTAGTAATTGATCCACTTTATAGAGGTTATGGAATCACAATTGGAAATGCTTTAAGAAGAGTTCTCCTTTCATCTATTACAGGATATGGAGTATATGCAATTGAAATTAAAGGAATAACTCATGAATTTACAACTATTCCATATGTATATGAAGATGTTCCTCAAATAATTTATAATATTAAACAACTTGTTTTAAAAGGAAATCTTGAAAGAGACAAACTTCACCTTCATGTTAAAGGAGAAAAAGAAGTAAAAGCAAAAGATATTGATCCAAATCCAAACATAGAAATTGTAAATCCTGATTTACACCTTTTTACTATAACTGATAAAAAGGGTGAAGTTGAGATGCTTCTTTATGTTAAAAGAGGTTTTGGATATCTACTTGATTCAGAAAATAAAGAGCCAGGATTTCCAATTGATACAATTTTTATTGATACAAATTTCTCTCCAGTAAAAAAAGTAAATTTTGAAGTTTCTTCTTCAGATGTCGCTCCCTTCCCAAAGAGAGAAAAATTAACTCTTGAAATTTGGACAAATGGAGCATTAACTCCAAGAGAATCAGTAAAGGAAGCAATAAATATTCTTAATTACTATATGGGAATTCTTTCAGAACTTAAAGTTGAAGAGGAGAAAAAAGAGATTAGTGTTGAGTTATTGCCTTTATCAACAAAAGTAAAGAAAGTTTTAATAAGTGAAGGTATTGAAACTTTATCACAACTTAAAAAAGAGTTTCTATCTGGTGGTCTTAAAGATTTGAAAGGTATTGGTGAAAAATATCTTTCTGAAATTGAAGATGTTTTAAAAAATTATAGTGAGGAAGCAGAAGAAGAAAGTATTTTAAATAGATCTATTGAAGAAGTTGCAACTGAACTTTCTATTTCTATGGATGATTTAAATGTTTTAAAACTTGGAGGAGTGAAAACCTTAAAAGATTTAATTAAACTTTCTCATGATGATCTTTTATCTGAAAAATTCAATTTATCTTCAAAAGTTGTAAAAAAGATTGAAAATAGATTAAAAAAATGGAATTTATCTTTAAGAAAGGAGATAAGCGATGAGGCATAAAGTTGGTTATAGAAAGTTGAATAGATATCCATCTCATAGAAAAATGATGTTGAGAAATTTAGTTACCTCTCTTATTTTAAAGGAAAAAATTATAACCACAGAAGCAAGAGCAAAAGAAGCAAGAAAAATTGCAGATAAAATTATAAATCTTGCTAAAAAAGATACACTTCATGCAAAAAGACAAATTTATTCGATTCTACTTTCAAAAGAGGCAGGTAAACATTTAGAAGAGATAAAAGATAAATTTGAAGGAAGAGATGGTGGTTATACAAGAATTGTACCCTTAGGAGAAAGGAGAGGAGACGGAGCTAAATTAGTAGTACTTGAACTTGTTAAAGAGTGATTGAACTTAAAAATATTTACTTCTCTTATTTTGTTCCTGAGAAGGTTGATGTTTTAAAAAACATCAACTTAAAAATTAATAAAGGTGAATTTATATCAATAATCGGAAAGAATGGTTCTGGTAAATCTACCCTTGGTAGAATTATTTCTTTTTTATTAGAACCAACTCAGGGTGAAATTTTATTTGATGGAAAAAAGGTTAAAAGTGAAATTGATTATCTTGAAATAAGAAAAAAGATTGGAATGGTTTTTCAAAATCCTGATAATCAAATTGTATCTCAAATTGTTGAGGAAGATGTTGCTTTTGGATTAGAGAATTTAAACTATGATGAGGAAACTATAAAAAAGAAGGTTGAGGAGGTTTTACTTGAAGTTGACCTTCTTGAAGAAAGAAGGTTTCCTCCTCACTTTCTTTCTGGAGGGCAAAGACAAAAACTCGCAATTGCTGGAATACTTGTAATGGAACCAGAATATATTGTTTTAGATGAACCAACTTCTTTGCTTGATCCAAAAGGAAGGGGGGATGTTATCAAATTAATAACAAGATTAAATAAAAAGGGGATAACCATAATTCTAATAACTCATAGAATGGAAGAAGCGATGCTGGGTGATAAAGTTTATGTTTTAAATGATGGTGAAATTGTTATGTCAGGAGAACCAGAATATGTTTTTACAAAAGTTGAATTTTTAAGAAATATTGGTCTTTCTGTTCCACCGTTAACATATCTTTCTTATTTATTGAAAAATGAAGGAATGCCAATTGAGGTTAAGTTATGGAATATAAAGGAGTTGAAGGAAGAACTCCTGCAATTGAAATTAAGAATTTAACATACACATATTCAAAAGGTCTTCCTTATGAAAAAGAAGCAATAAGAGATATTAATATGATAGTTTATGAAGGAGAAGCAATTGGAATTTTAGGCCATACAGGAAGTGGAAAATCAACATTAATTCAACATCTTAATGGTATACTTCTTCCACAACAAGGAGAAGTTAAAATTTTCGGGGAAACTATTAAAAATGATAAAAAATTTTTAAAAAATTTAAGAAGAATTGTTGGAATAGTTTTTCAATTTCCAGAAGATGAACTTTTTGCTGAAACAGTTTATGAAGATATTGCTTTTGGACCTAAAAATCTAGGTTTAAATGATGATGAAATAAGAATAAGAGTTTTAAATTCAATTAAAGAGGTTGGGCTAGATGAGAGTTATCTTGAGAGGTCTCCATTTTCATTATCCGGTGGTGAAAAAAGAAGAGTTGCAATTGCTTGTATTTTATCAATGGAGCCAAAAATACTTGTTTTAGATGAACCAACATCGGGTTTAGATCCAATAGGAAGAGAAGATATTATTTCTTTAATTAAAAAACTAAAAGATGAAAGAAAAGTTACAATAATTATGATTTCTCATTCAATGGAAGATATTGTTCAATTTATTGATAGGGTTTACATATTAAATAATGGAAGAGTTGTTTTAGAAGGCAAAACAGATGAAGTTTTTAAAAATAAAGAATTATTAGAAAATTATGATCTCTCTGTACCAGAATTGTTTCAATTGGGAGAAGAGTTAAAAAAAGAGGGTTTTATTATTAACTCATCTTTTAAAGATTTTGAAATTGCAAAAAAAGAAATATTAAGGAACTTTTATGATTAGTAAAGATTCAATCGTAATTGGACAATATTATCCAGGTTTTGGCTTTTTATACACAATTGATCCAAGAGCAAAGATTATTTCTTTTCTTTTCCTCATGATTATGATATTTGTTTACAAAACTATAACTTCATTCATTCCAATTTTTATTTTAATAATGTCCTTTTTTATATTATCAAGAATTCCACTAAAACATGTTTTAAAGGGTTTAAAACCAATTTTTATTCTTCTTATTATAACTATTTTCTTCCACTTTTTCTTTACACCTGGAAAATCTCTTCTTAATTTGTTTTTTTTGAAATTGACTTATGAAGGTTTAACAAGGGGAATATTTATTGGAACAAGACTTATCCTTTTAATTTTTATTTCATCAATTTTAACTTTTACCACATCTCCTCTTGAATTAACAAGAGGATTAGAATTTTTAACACTTCCATTAAACAAAATTGGTTTTCCCTCATCTGAAATCATTATGATGATAACAATTGCTTTACGTTTTATCCCAGTTCTTGTAGAAGAAGCAGATAGAATTATTGTTGCTCAAATAAGTAGAGGTGCAAATTTATATGAAGGAAATATTATTAAAAGGTCAAAAAATTTAATTCCAATACTTATTCCACTTTTCATCTCTGCTTTTAGAAGAGCAGAAGATCTTGCAATTGCAATGGAGGTTAGATGTTTTCAACCAGGAAAGAAAAGAACATACATGAGACGTCTTATCTGGCATAAAAGTGATACAATTTTTCTTATATTAATTCTTTTTCTTGGAGTTTTATCTTATTTCATAAAATGATAAAAAATATAAAACTAACTTTAATGTATGATGGAACAAATTTTTTTGGTACTCAAAAAAATGAAAATTTTAGAACAGTTGAAGGAGTTCTTGAAAACTGTTTATCAAAAATTTTAAAAATTAATGAAATAAAAATAACTTTTGCCAGTAGAACAGATAGAGGAGTTCATGCCATTGGTCAAGTTGCAAACTTTTTAGTTGAGACAAATATTCCAGGTGATAGATTTAAAAATATTTTAAATGATAAATTGCCTCAAGATTTAAGAGTTAAAGAATCAATTGAAGTAGAAAACACTTTCTCTTCAAGGTTTGATTCTAAAGGTAAAATTTATCTTTTTTTTATTAATAATTCAAAAGATACTCCTCATCCTATAATTGATAGATATTCTTTGTGGTTTCCTTATGAAATTAATATCGAAAGAATTAAAAAAAATTTAAAAATTTTTGAGGGTATAAAGGACTTTTCAAGTTTTACAACTGAAGAAGAGAGAAAGGAAGAGTCAACAATAAAAGAAATATATGAAACAAATTTAATAAAAAAGGGAAATTTTATTATTTTATATTTTTTTGGAAAATCTTTCTTAAGGCATCAAATAAGAAGAATGGTTGGGGCTCTTCTTGAAATTGAAAGAAGAAATTTAAAAAGTGATATTTTGTTAGAAGCTTTAAATTCAAAAAAACATTACCTTGGAGAAAAAAAAGTTTCATCAAGAGGCCTTTTTTTATTTAAGGTTCTTTATTAATCCCTTTTGCAAATTTTATAACTTTTTTTGCAAGACAAAGAGTTGAATCGATAATTGGAACTTTAATCTCTATGTATGGAAATAATAGTGGAATTTCAGTACAACCTGCAATAATAACTTGAGATCCACTATTTATATATTCTTCAACTATTTTATTGAAAAGATCTATATTTTCTTTTATTTTTCCCCCTTTTATTGAATAAATTATTTTCATTACATCATTAATTAAATCTTTTCTTATAATAATATTTAAACCCTCCTTTTTGATGGGTGTTTCATATACTTTTCCAATTATTGTTCCCTCAGTAGCGATAAGTCCAACATTTTTAATATTCTTATAATTTTCTTTAATCTCTTCGATGACAGAGTCGACTATACTTAAAAATGGTACTTTTATCTCTTTTTTTATTTCATTCACAAAATAGTGAGCAGTATTACATGGCATACATATTGCTGAAACTCCTAACATTTCAAGATTTTTAGCAGATTTTAATATATATGGAAGTGGATTTTCTCCTTTGCCAAGTAAATACATAGTTCTATCAGGGATTTGAGGATAATTATCTATTATTAAATGAATATGATCTTGATCCTTTTCTGCCTTTGTATTTTTTAAAATTTTATAAAAAAGGTCCAGAGTTGCCTCTGGACCCATTCCACCTATTACACCAATTATTCTTTCGCCTATTTCCATTTTGATAAATCAAGTTCTTTTTCAGTTTTTGCAACTATTGCTGTTCCAACCATATCTCCTGTTACATTAAGACATGTTCTTCCCATATCTAAAATAGCATCAATTCCAAGAATCATTGCATATGCTGCTGCAACTGCTGTTCCTGCTTCTACTTTAAACCCAACTGAATTTAATACCATAAGCAACATAATTGCACCTGCACCTGGGACGCCTGCTGTTCCAATTGAGGCAAGTGTTGCAGTTAAAACTACTATCATCTGTTGAGAAAAAGTTAAGTGTGCTCCAACTGCAAATGCAACAAAAAGAGTACAGACTCCTTGATATAAACATGTACCATCCATGTTAATTGTTGCACCAAGTGGAAGAGTGAAAGAGTAAATAGATTTAGGAACACCTAAATTTTCATCTGTGTTTTTCATTGTAATTGGAAGAGTTGCACTTGAACTTCTTGTAACAAAAGCAGTTAGCATTGCTTCTTTTGCACCTTTTAAGAATTTATAGAAAGACAAACCAAATAAAGATAGAGCACCACCATAAACTAAAAAGAGATGTACTGCAAGACCAATATAAACTGTTAAAGTAACCATTCCAAGAGGACCAAATGCTTTTGCTCCTTGTTTTCCAAAAACAACAGCAATTAATGCAAAAACACCAATTGGTGCGTATTGAAGAACTCCGCCAACAATTTTATACATTATCTCTGCTGCAGCATCAGAAAACTTATAAACAAGATTTGCGCCTTCTCTTAACCTTTCATCAGGACTTTCTCTTAGAATTGATATTGCAATTCCAAATATTAATGCAAAAAAGATAATTGGTAAAACATCACCTTTTGCAAGAGATTCAACAGGGTTTGTTGGTATTATATTTAGAAGTGTTTGGACTACTGAAGGAGCAGTTAATTCTTTACCAGGTGCTTCTCCTGGTAGAGTTAACCCAACCCCAGGTTTCAGGAGATTTGCAAAGATTAATCCTATTATAACTGCTAATACTGTAGTTATGAGATAATAAACAATTATTTTTACACCAACTCTACCAAGTTTTGATGGTGCTATACTTGCAGCACCTGTTATAAGGGAGAAGAAGATAACTGGCACAACTATCATTTTCAATAATCTAATCAATAAATCACCTAATGGTTGAACAACTTCAATTTTAGGACCAACAATTAAACCCACAATAATACCAATTACTAACCCAATTAGAATTCTCAGGAGTAGGTTTGGTTTAAAATACCAATCAAGAATTCCTACTCTCTTTTTTTCCATTATTAAAATCTACCTCCTTTTGTTTTAATTTTTAAATAATTTACCAATTTTATTATAAATTACAATAATTAAAAGCACAAGGTTATAAATTTTGTTATTTCAATTTATGTTATAATCTAAATAACAAAATTTAAGGAGGTTTTATTATGATCAAAGTTTTAGGAGAAGAAGTTCTTAGAAAGGCTATACAGGGAGAATTACAAGCATCAAAATTTTATTCTGATGTTTCAAAGTTAATTGTTAATAAAAAGTCAAAAACCTTAATGGAATCACTATCAAATGAAGAGGCAAGGCATAAGTCAATTCTTGAGAAGAGATATAAAGAACTTTATAATAAAGATTTTGAAGAGATTCCTGGGTTTGTTTTTGATCCAAATTTAAAATTAGAAAAGTTTGGTTTAAATTCAAAGAGCAATGCAATAGAAATTTTAAGTGCAGCAATAGAAGCAGAAAATAATGCTATAAAATTTTATTTTGAACTTCTTCAAGCGGTTGAATCGAATGAAGATAAAGATTTACTTCATTCATTAATTGAATTTGAAAATTCACATAAACAAAAGTTGCAAAATGAATACAATGACATAAATAGAGAGTTTATTTGGAATATTCCTTAAAGCCATGAGTGTTGTAAGTGTAAAAAATTTAACCAAATTTTATGGAGATCTTAAAGCAGTTGATAATATCTCTTTCGAGATTGAAGAAGGAGAAATTTTTGGCTTAATTGGACCAAATGGTGCTGGAAAAACAACAACTTTAAGAATAATAGCAACAATACTATCTCCAACTGAAGGAGAAATTAAGGTATTTGGGTATGATCTTAAAACTCAATCTGATAAAATAAGAGAAATAATTAGTTATCTTCCAGAAGAAGCAGGTGCCTATAAATCTCTCTCAGGTTTAGATTATCTTGATTTTATGGCATCTCTTTATGCAAAAGATTCAAATACCAAAGAAAAATATATAAAAAATGCAATAGAAATTGCAAGTCTTGGTGATAGAATAAAGGATAAAATCGGAAGTTATAGTAAGGGAATGGTTAGAAAACTTCTTCTTGCACGAAGTTTAATGCATTATCCAAAACTTGCAATTCTTGATGAACCAACTTCAGGTCTTGATGTAATAAATTCAATTGAAATAAGAAAAATTATAAAAGAGTTTACAAGAAATGGTACAACAGTTCTTCTTTCATCTCATAATATGCTTGAAGTTGAGTTTCTTTCAGATAGGATTGCTTTAATTGATAAAGGAAGAATTTTAATTCAAGGAAAACCAGATGAATTAAAAAAGGAATTTAATGCAAGAAATATTGAAGAAGTTTTTATGGAGGTAGTGAATAGATGAAAAAGTTTTTGGTTTTATTTAAAAAAGAGATCAAAAGTTTAATCACACTACAACTCATAATACCTTTAGTTATTATGGTAGTTTTGTTTTCAATAATTGGTAATATTGTTGGTAAAGAGACAAAAAAAGCAACTGAACCTAAAGAAGTTGCAATTTTAGATTATGATGATACATTCTTATCAAAAGAGATTATAAATATATTATCAAACAGTAATTTTAAAGTAAAATTACTTGAGAAATCACTTTCAAAGGAAGACGCTAAAGAATTAATTAAAAAGGAAAGAATTCAAACCTTAATAGTAATACCATTTGGATTTCAAGACAATATCTCAAGATATATACCAACAGAAATTGAAACCTATAGTATATTAACAGGACTCTCCTTTGTAAATATAATGCATTCAGTCTCAACAAACGCTATTTTAAATAGTATAAATGAGTCAATTTCAGATAGATATATATCAGAGCGCTTTTTTGGAATGAATCCACAATCTATTAAAAGACCAGTAAATGTAAAAAGTTTTGTAATTGTTAAAGATAAAATTTCAGAAACAACCATTGAAACAATAGCAAATGCAATTACATCACAAAGCGCTTTTATTCCAATCATTTTAATGATTGTTATTATTTTTTCCTCTCAAATGATTGCTTCCTCAATTGCACAAGAAAAAGAAAATAAAACCCTTGAAACGCTTTTAACTATACCAATAAATAGAACCTCAATAATTTTTGCAAAAATGTTAAGTTCTGGTGTTATTGCTTTGATTATGTCAGCTATTTATATAATTGGAATGAGAAGCTACCTTACTGGGATAACAGGGTCAAGATTTTTTACAAGTTCAACACAAGATATTTCAAAGATTTTAAGTGATCTTGGATTAACATTTAATACAACTACATATATAGTTTTGGGAATTTCTCTATTTTTTGGTATTCTTTGTGCACTTTCACTTGCAACTATTCTCGCAGTTTATGCAGATAGTGTTCAAAGCGCACAAACCCTTTTAACTCCACTTATGGTTATGGTTTTAATTCCTTATTTTCTTTCTCTATTTATGGATTTAAATTCCTTACCATTTATTTTTAAAATAATTATTTTCCTTATTCCTTTTTCACATCCATTTATGGCTAATACATACCTTTCATTAGGTAATTATCTAATTCCAATATTAGGAATTTTTTATGAAATTCTTTTCTTTCTAATTTGTCTTTATATCGCAACAAAAATATTTTCTTCCGATAAAATAATAACCACAAAACTTAAAATAACAAAAAGAATATCTTTTTAAATAACCTGTTAAAATTAAATTATGAATATAGTTGATGGGGTTATTATTTTGATACTCATTTATTCATGTTATGCAGGATATAAAAAGGGGATTTTTAAAATTTTAATTTCCATATTGGGTTTTTTTCTTAGTATTTATCTTGCCTATAAATTTTCTCCAAACTTTGCATTGTTTCTTGAAGAAAGATTTGGTTTAATAACAAATATTAAAAATTACATTTCACCATATATAAATTTGCCCCCAGAAACAAAAATATTATCAAACACCTCTTCTAATCTTTTCCTTTTTGTTGATTCACTTAAATTGCCAAAATTTTTGAAATCTTCATTCATAGAAAATATAAATTTACTTGTAAATTTTGAAAATTTAAACACTGTTTTTGATTCATATTTATATTTGTTATCACTGGTAATAGCAGAAGTTATATCTTTTATAATTTTATTTCTGATATTTATAATAACTTTCTCAATTTTAAGAGGAATATTTTCTTCAATAATTCATAAAATCCCAATCATTGGAACAATTGATCGTCTTTTTGGTCTAATATTTAACATGATACTATATTTTTCTATAATTATTTTGATTGTTTTTGTATATTCAAATTTACTTTTAAAGATTATAAAACCCGACTCAATAATTGTAAAAACTTTTGAATCTTCTTTTTTTGTTAAGTTTATTGAAAACAATATGATTTTCTTCAAATCAATACTTAATACTCTAATTTTAAAAATTATGGAGGTATTGAGTTGAAGAAAATTTTAATTTTTACTCTTCTTATTATTTTTTTAAATATAAATAGTGGTTATTCATTGAATATCGATGTACGAGTTTTATTATTTAAAAATCCTCTCTATTTAGAATTTGGTGATGATTTGAATTTAAAATTAGATAATGTAGAAGTTTTTAAAGCGAATAAAATATATTATTATGAAAAAAATTTAAATTCTTTAAGAATAAGAGTAGGAATTTTTTTATCAATTCAAGATGCATTAAAATATTTTGATTTTTTAAAAGACAAAATTCAAACAAAAGATTTTTATATATATTTTGAAAATGGAAAATACAATTTAGATATTGGAGATTTTAAATCAAATGAAGAAAGAGAGACATTTAAATTATTAAATAAACTCTATCTTGTTTTTATGGAAAATATTGATATATCTGGTTATTTCATTTTTGTAGGTACTGAAAGAATCAAAATTCAATTTAATAAAAGTGATTTAAATGGAATAATTTTTGAAATTTATCCAAATAGTGGTTTTGTAAAAGTTAACTCAAGAAGATATAGAGGATATATATATTTATATGTTACTCTATCAACATCATATATTATTAATAAATTAAACATAGAAGATTATCTTAAAGGAGTAATACCATCTGAAATGCCATCAAGTTTTAACATTGAAGCCTTGAAATCTCAGGCTGTTGCAGCAAGAACATATGCACTATCAAAAATTAGAGAAAAAAACATATATGATGTAACTGCAACTCCTAATTCTCAAGCATATCTTGGATTAGATAAAGAAACAGAAAAGACAAATCTTGCTGTTGAATTAACAAAAGATGAAGTTATAACTTATGATGGAAAAGTAATTGAAGCGGTTTATCATTCAACTTCTGGAGGATATACTGAAAACAATGAGAATGTTTGGTTTTCAGTACCATATCCATATTTAAGGGGAGTTGAGAGTCCTTATGAAGATAAATCACCACATTATAATTGGACTCAAACATTTACAAATTATAGAATACAAATTTTATTTAAAAAATATTTTAAAGAAAAAAATATAGATGATATTGGAGAAATTTTAGGCTTTGAAGTTTTAAGAAGAGGAGTTTCTCCAAGAGTTGTTGAGATAAAAGTAATTGGAATGTATGATGAAATAATTCTTACAGGGCCAGAATTTCAGTCAATTTTAGGGCTAAAAAGCACATGGTTTGATTTTGAATTTAAAGTTTATAGATTTAATCATTTATATTCAATTGTAAATATGGTTGATAAAATCCCATTTTTTAAAAGCAGTTTTAATGACTTGATAAAAAAATTTGAGGATTATGAATATGATATAAAATATATAAGAAGAAGGTGGGAGATAGTTGTTTTTAAAGGGAAAGGATGGGGTCATGGGGTTGGAATGAGTCAATGGGGTGCTCAAGGTTTTGCTGAAAATGGAATGAATTATATAGATATTTTAAAACACTACTATACAGGGGTAAATGTAGTAAAATTAGAGAGTGGAAATTGACATTTTTGATTACTACCTACCAAAAGAACTTATTGCTCAAGAACCACTTAAAGAAAGAGATAAGGCTAGATTACTTGTTTTATATAAAGATAGTGGAAAAATAGAGCACAAGTTTTTTTATGAACTTCCCTACTTTTTAGAAGAAGGAGATCTTCTTGTTTTAAATAATACAAAGGTAATAAAAGCAAAACTTATATTAACTCTTGATACAGGGGGTAAGTTAGAGGCACTTTTGATTAGAGGTAATAAAAATTTAATTGAAATTAAAGCAAAAAAAGCAAAAAAATTAAAAGAAGGCAGAGAAATATATTTTAAAGATGGAACAAAGGGAGTTGTTAAAAAGGTTTTAGATGAGGGAAAAAGATTAATTGAGATAAAAGATGTAGAAAATTACATTGATTTTATCGATAAGGTTGGTGATGTTCCACTTCCTCCATATATAAAAAACAAAAATATTAATGAAGATGATTATCAAACAATTTTTGGAGAATATTTAGGTTCTATTGCAGCACCAACAGCTGGTTTACATTTTACAGAAAATTTAATAAATAAATTAAAAGAAAAAGGAGTAAAGATTGAGTATGTAACTCTACATGTAAGTACTCCTACTTTTGAGCCAATTAAAGAGAAAAGTTTAGATAAAGTTAAACTTGGAGAGGAGTGGATAGAAGTAAATGAGAAAGTTTTAAATGAAATAAAGAGTACAAAATTAAATAAAAAAAGAATTATTGCTGTAGGAACAACAGTTGTAAGAACTCTTGAAACAGTTGCAAGAATTGAGGGCATTAAAGAGTATAAAGGAACAACAGATCTATTTATAAAACCTCCATTTGAATTTAAATTTGTTGATGCACTAATTACAAATTTCCATTTACCTAAAACCACTCTTCTTGTTTTAGTCTGTGCATTTGGAGGAATTGAAAATGTTTTAAATGCATATAAAGTTGCAATAAATGAAAGATATAGGTTTTACTCTTTTGGAGATGCTATGTTAATTATTTAATTTTATTGTATAATTTTTTTGAATATAAACAAAAATAAGGAGGAATAAGATGATAAGATTTGCAGAAAGAACTCAAACAATGGGAACAGAAGGTGCTTTTGAAGTTCTTGCCAGAGCGAAAGAATTAGAAAAAATGGGAAAAGAAGTTTTTCATTTTGAAATTGGTGAACCAGATTTTGATACTCCAGAAAATATTAAAAAGGCTGCCTTTGATGCTTTAAATAAAGGATTTACACATTACACCCCTGCATTTGGAATTTATGAAGTTAGAGAAGCAATTGCAAGATATATTTCAAAAACAAGAGGATATGAAGTTAAACCTGAAAATGTAATTGTAACTGCTGGTGCAAAACCCGCAATTGTCTATGCTGTTCTTTCTCTTGTTGAAAAAGGAGAAGAGGTTATTTACCCTGATCCAGGATATCCAATTTATAACTCTGCAGTTAAAATTGCTGAAGCAAAGGGAGTACCATTGCCTCTTTTAGAAGATAAAGATTTTAGATTTGATTTATACGATCTTGAAAAAAGAGTTACTAATAAAACAAGAATGATAATTTTAAACTCTCCACATAACCCAACTGGTGGAATTTTAACTCTTGATGATTTTTATGGAATAAGAGACATTATTGGAAATAAAGATATTTTTATTTTAGCAGATGAAATTTATTCAAGAATTGTATATGATGGTGAGTTTGTTTCAATAACAAAAATAAAGGAGTTAAGGGATAGAGTTATTTTAATAGATGGATTTTCAAAAACATATGCAATGACTGGTTGGAGACTCGGTTATGCAGTTGCTGATCCAGAGATTATAAAGATGATTGCAAAATTTGTAATAAATAATTACTCTTGTCCTACAGCATTTGTTCAAATTGCTGGCATTGAAGCACTTGAAGGAGATCAAAGTGCAGTAGATTATATGGTAAAAGAGTTTAAAGAGAGAAGAGATCTTATTGTTGAGGGTTTAAATAGTATAAAAGGAGTAAAATGTCTTCTTCCAAAGGGAGCATTTTATGTTTTTCCAAATGTAAAAAGTTTTGGAAAGAGTTCAAAAGAGATTCAGAGTTATTTGCTTAATGAATATGGTATAGCATCTCTTCCTGGAACAAGTTTTGGAGAATATGGAGAAGGATATCTTAGATTTTCATATGCAGCAAGTAAAGAAAGTATTAAAAAAGCATTGGTTGTTCTAAAGGAGGCATTTAAAAGACTATAATGGATTATTTTAGTTTTCTTTTATGGTTATTTATTTTTATTTCGCTATTTTATCCTGTATTTCAAAGGAGACAAATTGAACTTCAAAGGTTAAGAGTTATTGCATCACTTCAAAAGAAAAGAGGATCAAGAGTAATTACTTTAATTCATAGAGAAGAATCGATTTCATTTTTTGGGATTCCGTTTAGAAAAATGATTGATATTGAAGATTCTGAGCAAATTTTAAGAGCAATAAGAGAGACACCCGATGATATGCCAATTGATCTTATTCTTCATACACCAGGTGGTCTTGTTCTTGCTGCAGAACAAATCGCAAGGGCATTAATTAGAAGAAAAGGTAAGGTTACAGTTTTTATTCCTCATTATGCAATGTCGGGTGGCACATTAATTGCACTTGCAGCAGATGAGATTGTAATGGATAAAAATGCTGTTCTTGGGCCAATTGATCCTCAGATTGGTGGTTATCCTGCAATTTCAATTTTAAAGGCTGTTGAAAAGAAAAATATAAATGAACTTGATGACCAAACTTTAATACTTGCAGATATAGCAGAGAAGGCAATGAATCAAGTTTATGAACTTGCTGTAGAAATTTTGAGTGATAAAGAAGGGTCTCTTTCAAAAGAGCAGATCGAATTTATTGCAAAAGAGTTATCATCTGGAAAATGGACTCATGACTATCCTTTAACATGTGAAAGGGTTAAAAAACTCGGTCTTCCAGTTTCATTCAATATGCCAGAAGATGTATATTTGCTTATGAGTTTATACCCTCAAGCAGGAGTTGGAAGACCATCTGTTCAATATTTACCAATGCCTGTTCAACCTCCATCCCATAAAAAAACAACACAAAATGAATGATAAAATCAATCTTCTAATTAAAAATATTTCAAAAGTAATTGTTGGAAAAGATGAAGCAATAAAAAAAGCAATAATAACTTTAATTTCAGGTGGGCACCTCCTTATTGAAGATGTACCTGGAGTTGGAAAAACAATGCTTGCAAAGTCTATTGCAAAAAGTATTAATTTAGATTTTAAAAGAATTCAATTTACACCAGATTTACTTCCTTCAGATATAATTGGTATTACAGTTTATAATGAAAAAACAAAAGAGTTTGAATTTAAAAAGGGCCCTATATTTTCAAATATAATTCTCGCAGATGAAATAAATAGAAGCACACCAAAAACTCAATCTGCTCTTCTTGAAGCAATGGAAGAGAGACAAGTTACTGTTGATGGCATTACATATCCTTTAAATGAACCATTTTTTGTTATTGCGACAGAAAATCCTATAGAATATGAGGGAACATTTCCTCTTCCAGAAGCACAACTTGATAGATTTTTTATGAAAATTGAAATTGGTTATCCAAATAAAGAAGACGAAATTTTGCTTTTAAGTAGAGTTCAATTAAAACATCCTATTGAAGATTTAGAGGAAGTTATAAAAAAAGAAGAGATTGTGGAGATTCAAAAGGAAGTAAAGAAAGTTTATATTGATGAATCTTTAAAAGAATACATTGTTAATCTTGGAAAAGAGTTAAGAGAAGACGATGATATTTATTTAGGTCCTTCTCCAAGAAGTTTAATTATTTTAATGAGAGTATCACAAGGAAAAGCCTATATTGAGGGAAGAGATTTTGTTGTACCAGATGATATAAAATCTCTATTTGAATCTGTTATGTCTCATAGAATAATTTTAAAGCCAGAATCAAAACTTAAAGGAATAACTGAAAAAGAGGTTATTGAAAGAGCAATTCAAAGGGTAGAAGTTCCAATTGTTTAAAAAATTTAAAAAAGAGATAACTTTTCTTATTATTTTAATTATTGGAATTTTATTAAATTCTAAATTTCTTATTTCAATTTCAATATTTTTCATCCTCTATATCTTATTTTTTAAAAAATTTTTAAAAAGAGAATTAAAAAAATTTAGTTATTCAATTAAAATAAAGCCAAGTTTTATTCTTGAAGGAGAAACTTTTGAAATATCTTACTATTTAAAATTTTTTAAAACAAATTTAATAAATTTTGAGTTAATTCCTTCACTTCCAACCTATTTTATTCCAATTGAAAGTAAAAATTTATTTTTGGAACTTCCTCAAGAAAAGGAAATAGTTCATAATTTTAAAGTAAGAGCAAAAAGAAGAGGAAAATTTTTTCTTGGGAGTTTTAAAGTAAGAGTTTATGATGTTTTAGGATTAGTAAATATTGAAGAGTTTTTTGATGAGAAGATAGAAATTATTGTTTATCCTAAAATGATCGAAATAAAAAAATCTATTGTTAAAACAAGAGAGCCCTCTTTTGGCATTAAAGTCAAAGAAAGGATATTTGAGGATTTTACATCAATTCAAGGACATAGAAAATATACCGGAAATGAAGAACTTAAAAAAATAAATTGGAAACTTTCTGCTCATAAGGGAGAGATTTTAGTTAAAGAATTTCCCTCAACTGCAGTAACTTCAATAACACTCCTCTTAGATCCTTTTGCCTCAAAAAATCAAAGGAATCAAGAGATTTATGAAGAACATTTAACGACTGTTTCTTCTTCTTTTGTCTATTTTTTTGAAAGATCAAAATTTTATTATGGTTTATGGATACCATATCAATTGAGAATTGAAGAAAAAAATGGTAAAGATCACCTTATGAAGATTCTTTCTATAATTTCAGACTTAAAAAATAAAATTGAATTTGATTTTTCCTACTTTTTAATTGAAAATTCACAAAAAATAAGAGAGTTAAGAAATGTTTTACTTATAAAAAGAACAATAAATACAATAGAACTTTACAATTTAATAAAAACAAAAAGTGCATTTTCAACCTTTACAATATTTTTGCTCCCAGATTTTGGTTTCTTATATCCATGGGAAAAGCCTCATCCATATATTCTTCAAGAAAGTGAAGAAATTGAAAATATAAGAAAAATTAAAGACTCTTTAAAGAGATATGGAATAAATATTATAATTATAAGAGGAAATGAAAGCATCAAAGATCTTGTTTTTATATAATTTAACTCTTTCTCTAAATTGGTTTTTAATAAATTTTTTGCTATTAAATATTCTTTTTAAGAATATTTTTATATCTATTTTAATTCCCCTTTCTCTTTTCTTGTTTATTTTTAACTATAAAAACAAAAATATTGAAACAATTTTAAAAAGTTTAATTGCCCTCTTCTCTATAACATTTATCTCTTTAACATATATTCCAATTAGTTTTTCAATTTTTTTAAAAATTCTTTTATTTTCTTTTATTTTTATTTTTTCTTTAATAATTTTAAAAACTGAAATTTCAAATACCACTTCAATTATTTTAATTGCTACTCTTCTAATTTTTTATGAAAAATATATAGGCAATAATCTTTTAATTTATATTCTTTCATTTCTTTTTATAATTCAATCAATTTTTTTAAAATTTCTTAAAAACAAATTTTTTTATTTCTGGGAAAATAATTTCAAATTAAATATTTCTCGTAATAAAAGAGTTTTTATAAATTTGATCTTAATCTTTCTAATTTCTACAATTTTAATCTCCTCTATTTCTTTAATAAATGCATCAATCTTAAGTAAATTAACTTTGCCAAGTGAACTATTTATAACCCAGAATAAAAATCAAACAAAAGAAGAAAATTTTAAAACAAATGATAATAAAATAACAATTTTCACAAAAAAATATGTTTTTAAAATCAGCAATTTTTCACTTAAATTCTTTAACTTTATCTTTAATTCATTTTATCTAATTATCTTTGTTGGTTTTTTCATAGTTTTAATATTACTTGGAATAAGATTTTTTAATCTCATAAAAGCAGTTTATGGAAGTAAAAAGTCTCTAAAATTTTTAATTTTATCCTTTTTCATATCAATATTAATGATTCTTTCAATATATTTTTTATATAAGCCTTTTGAAATTTTAATTAAAACAATTGCAAAAAACTCTAAAATCCAAAATATCTCATTTCCTCTTTTTGAAATTGTTCAAAAAATAAGAAATTTTTTTACTTCAGATTCAAATATTGCCCAGAAAATTTTACCAATATCAATTGATGTTGGTTTAATTGTAGTAGTTTTATTTTTTATTATTCTATCAACAATTTTTTTGTATTTTTTAATTTTTTATCTATATAAATCTTCTTTTAATGAGAGAAAGTTAGAATTGAGTAAAATAATGTCAGAATTTAATTTAGAGAAAGAGGATAAATTTGAAATAACTGGATCACCAAGAGAGAAAATAATAAAACTATATAATATTTTGATTAAAAAACTATCTCTAATTTTATTAAAACTTGATTATGAAACCCCAAATGAGTATAGAGTCAAATTTAAAAAAGAGAAACCAGAACTTTCAAATGAATTTGATTTAATAACAGATAATTTTATTATTTCTAAATATTCAAATTATAATATAAGTGAAGATTTATTTTATAAAACATTTTTAGCATTTAAAAATTTATCAAATAAGATATTTAAGGAGGTGTACTTTGGAAGAGAGATTTAAAAGCGCAGATAGACCTGAAACAATTGAGGGAAAACAGTATCATATTGATTTAAAGAGAGGAGATTTATCAAGATATGTTTTAACTCCAGGTGATCCAGGAAGAGTTGATAGAATTTTAAAAACTTGGGATGAGGGAGAAATTAAGGCATTCCATAGAGAATATAAATCTGCAACAGGAAAATATAAGGGAGTAATGATTTCCGCTCTTTCAACTGGAATTGGAGGTCCATCTCTTGCAATTGCGATTGAAGAGGCTGCACGTATTGGCTGTGATACATTTATAAGAGTTGGAACAACGGGTGCAATTCAAGAAGGAATAAATTTAGGAGATTTAATTATAATAAATGGTGCAGTAAGATTAGAGGGCACAAGTCATCAATATGTAAGAGGTGAATTTCCAGCAATTTCTTCAATTGAGGTTACTCTTGCATTGATTGAAGCAGCAGAAAGGTTAAATTTTAAATATCATATTGGTATTGCAGCATCTACTGATTCATTTTATGCAGGACAAGGAAGGCCCGGATTTAATGATTATCTTCCGTCTTTTGCAAAAGAAATTTTTAATGATATGAGAATTGCAAATGTTACTAACTTTGAAATGGAGACCTCTACTTTATTTGTTTTATCATCTATATATAAATTAAGAGCAGGATCTGTTTGTGTTGTTATTGCAAATAGAGTAACAAATGAATTTCAATATGTTGGAGAAGAAAGAGCAATTCTTGTTGCAAATGAAGCAGTTAAAATTTTAAGTGAATGGGATGATATAAAAGAGAAAAAAGGCAAAAAATTTTTCTTCCCAAGTTTATTAAAATAATTTTTACATAAGATAAATTATCGCTTTAAAGTTTAAATTTTTATTTTCTGGAATAGATATTTTGATAAAAATGAGACCCATAAACCTAAAATGAGGTAAATAACTCCTTTTAACATATCAAAGATATAAAAAGAGAAAAAAATTAATAATAAAAGAACTACTAAACCAATTAATTCTCTTAAAATTATATTTTTTATAGTCAAATTTCTTGTGTCTTTCTCTTTTAAAATTAATGTTCCTAAAAGTAAACCTGAAAAAGAAGAGAGAAGAATGGAATTTTTTTTCATAAAAAATGAAATGATAAAAATTAAAATTGGTATTAAAGAATTAAATCTAAATTTATAAAATTTATCAATTAAAATATCCATATAATTAAAAATAAAATTTATTATAAAAAAACCTATAATTAACCCACCTATAACATCAATAAAAAAGTGAAGTGAGAGATAAAGTCTCGAAATTGAAATGAGTGAAACAATTAAGATTGAAAAAATGAAAAAAGATTTTTTCTTAAAAATTTTTGTTAATGAAAACCAAAAAACAAAGGAATTTTGAGCGTGTCCACTTGGAAATCCAAATTTCTCTTCTCCTATTGATGTTGTATGTATTGGATGAAAAAAATCTTCTTGGGGTCTTGGAAGTTTAAAAATATTTTTAATCAATGTATTAAAAGAAAAGGATATAAAAAGAAGAAATACTATTTTTAAAGAGGTTTTGTTATTAAAAATGAAAAAGAGGAATGATATTGCTAAAATATAAAATTCAAAACTTCCAAGATCTGTTATAAATATAAAAAATTTATTTAAAAGAGGAGTTCTTATCTCTTCAAAAAACTTTAAAATAACAATACTCAACATATATTTTAGAATACAATTTTTGTTATAATAATTCAATATGAAAAAAGAAGATTTAATTTTGTTTTTGCCGCCTTTTTTATGGGGATGGACTTTTGTTATTGTTAAAAATGGAGTTATAAATTATGATCCATTCTCATTTGTATTTATGAGATTTACATTCACTTTAATTTTAATGATTATTTTAATATATTTATTTAAGGTTAAAATAAATCGTGATATTTTTATAAAAGGAGTAATTGTTGGATCATTTCTTTTTTCAGCGTATCTATTTCAAACAATTGGACTTAAATACACTTCTCCAACAAACAGTGCTTTTATTACTTCAATTTCAATTCCTATAACCCCTTTCTTTAATTTTCTTTTAACAAAAAGAAAATTAATTTTAAGAACATATATTGCAGTTATAACTGTTTTAATAGGTCTTTATCTCCTCTTTGGAGCAGAGTTTAGTTCAATAAATATTGGTGATTTCTTAACTTTAATTTGTGCAATTTTTTGGGCATTACACATTTCAACAATAGGTTACTTTTCACTTAATGATGAGAGTTTGTCATTTCTTTTTTCTCAAATTTGGACTGTTTTTATTTTATCATCAATCTCAATTTTAATTACAAAAAGAAGTATTTTACCAATTCCATATAACTCCCTTTTTGGCGCAATTGTTACTTCAATTTTTGCAACACTTATCCCATTTTATATACAAATAAGATATCAAAATAATAAAAATACAATAAAAACAGCATTTATTTTTGCAACAGAACCAATATTTGCAAATATATTAGAATTTCTTTTAATTGGCACAGTGTACTCATTAATAAATTATATAGGGATGTTTTTTATATTTTTATCCTCATTTATAGCCCAAAGAGATTAAATTAATCTTTAATAAACTTTTCAAACTCATTTAAAGGTAAAGTATTAATAATGTCTTCTTTTGTAAGCCAACCTCTTCTTGCAACTCCAACTCCAAATTTCATATCATTTAATCCATATAAAGAGTGAGCATCGGTTCCAATTGCAAATTTAAGACCATAAACTTCTTTTCCATGCATAACATTTATGTCATTTAAATCTAATCTCTCAGGAGTTGCATTTATTTCTAAAATTTTTCCACTATTTTTTGCCTCTTTGAATATTTCATCAAGATCAACTTCATATTCATCTCTTGAGAGAAGTAATCTACCTGTTGGATGGGTAATTATTTTTATTTTTTTGATTCTCATTGCTTTTATTATTCTCTCAGTTATTTTCTTTTTACCCTGATTAAAGCCTGTGTGGATTCCAGCGAGGCATATATCAAAAATCTCAAGGTCTTTTTCATCAAAATCAACTGAGCCATCAGACAAAATATTCAATTCACAACCAAAAAATACTCTAAATTTCCCTGCAAATTTATTATTTATTTCATCAATTTCTCTTTTCTCTTTTTTGTAATCTTCAAGAGACATCCCACCTGCTACTCCAAGTGATTGAGCATGATCTGCAATAATAACATATTCATAACCAAGTTCCATGCATTTATTTACTATTTCAAGAATAGAATTTTCTCCATCAGAATATTTTGTATGTACATGTGTATCTCCTTTTATATCTTTATATTCAATAAGATTTGGAAGTTTTCCATCAAGAGCAAGTTCAATTTCCCCTCTATCTTCTCTCATTTCAGGAGGAATATACGGAAGATCAAGTATGTTATAAACTTCTTCTTCTAATTCTCCACAAATTCTTTTATCAGTTTTAGCATCAAATACACCATACTCATTAACCTTAAGACCCTTTTTAATTGCAAGTTCTCTTATTTTTACATTATGTTGTTTAGAGCCAGTAAAATATTGAACTGCAGCACCGAATGATATTGGTTCAACAACTCTTACATCAATCTGTATATCTTCATTAGTCAAAATTGTTGATTTAGTATCACCCCTTGCAACAACTTCTTTTACAATATCCATACTTGTGAATGTATCCATTACTTTTTCTGGATCTTTACTTGTTACAAGAATATCTATATCTCCAATTGTCTCTTTCATTCTTCTTATACTTCCACAAACCTCTATCTTATCAATTGGCGCTTTATTTTTTAGAACTTCAACCACATATTGAGAGAGTGGATATGCAATACCAAGTAAAATTCTTTTTGTTTCTTTCTTTTTTCTGTCAATGAGAGCCTTCATAATATTTTCTTCTTTTTTAGGTCCAAAACCTTCAACTTCTCTTATTTTTTTCTCTTCAACTGCTTTTTTAAGATCTTCAATTGATTTTATTCCAAGTTTTGTATAAAGAGTATATGCTCCTCTTGGCCCAATCCCAGGAATTTCAAGAAGTTCAAGTAGTGTTGGTGGGATTTTCTTTTTTGCTTCCTCTAGTTTATCTATTTTACCAGTTTCAAGATACTGAACTATCTTCTTTGCAATTCCCTCTCCTATGCCCTTAATTTCAGTAAGTCTACCCTCTTTAGCTAAATCTTCAATTGGAAGTGGAAGATTTTCAATTTTTCTTGCTGCTTCAATATAAGCATTTATTTTAAATTTCATTTCACCCAAAATTTCAAGATATTCTGCAAGTTCATATAATTTTTGAGCAACTTCTTTGTTTCTCATAATTAAATTATAACTCTTATGTTTATAACTTGATTTTGCTTTTTTTTAAAGATAAAATTTTTTTAAATGAAAAAGATAATTTAAAAAATTAAAAAGAGGTGAATTGATATGAAAGTGAGTGATTTATTTCCAATTCCAGATTTTTTTGAATTTAATAACTTCTTGGTTTTTGAGCCACATCCAGATGATGCAGATATTTTTATGGGAGGAGTTATTAAAAAATTGACCCAGATGAATAAAAATTTAATCTTAATAACAGTTACAAATGGTGATAAAGGTACTTATGATCCATCTTTAAGCGAGATTGAGTTAAAAGCAATAAGAAAAGAAGAGAGGTTAAGAGCAAATGAAATTCTCGGAATTAAAAATTTAATTTTCCTTGATTATTCAGATTATGATCTTCCAGAAAAAAAGATTCTTGTAAAAGAGTTTTTAAAAATTATAAGAGAATTAAAACCAGAAGTTGTTTTTACTCCTGATCCAAATCTTCCATATGAGGTTCATCCTGATCATAAACTTGTTGGTGAAGCAGTTAGTGAAGCATTTTTCTTTTCTTCATTACCACTTGTCATGAGTGAAAAAGATCCACATTATGTAAATTTAATATCCTATTACATAACTCCATATCCAAATAAATTTATTGATATAACAGATACCTTTGAAACTAAACTTAAAAGTATAAGAGAACATAAGAGTCAATTTAATGATGAAAATTTTAAAAAGATGGAGATTTATTTAAGGTTAAAAAATGGTGAATATGGAGAAAAAATTGGTGTATCCTTTGCTGAAGCATTTAAGGTTTTTACACCTTTACATTTACATACAAATGTTGATTCAATAAATCTTTGAGGAATTTTATGTCAAATTATGAATACATTCTTGAAGAAATAAAAAGAGTTCCAGAGGATATCGAAGAAATACTTATTTCATTTAAAGATTATGATTTTAAAGAAATTATGTTTAATAATATTCTTTTCCTTGGTACAGGGGGTGGATCAAGAGCATCATTTGATGTTCTTTTAACATATCTTTTTGATAAATCACCATATCCAATTTTTATACATCAAGGATATGAAATCCCAAGTTTTGTAAATGAAAAAACTCTTGTTTTTTCTGTTTCATATTCAGGTGAAACTGAGGAAACAATTTCATCAACTCTTGAAGCATTAAAAAAGACAAAAAACATTTTTATTTTAACTAAAGGAGGCTTTTTAGAAAAACTTGCAAAAGAAAAGAGACTCTTTTTTATAAAGTTAAAGGATGGATATGAGGCAAGACATGCTTTGCATTTAATATTTTTCTCAATTTTAAAAATTCTCTCTCACTACCTTCATTTAAATTTAGATGATGAAATTATTGATACTATAAGAACTTTAAAGGAGATAAAAAAGAAATCTCATGAAGATATTAGAAAAATAGTTGATGAGATTAAAGGAAAAATTCCATTTATATATGGAAGTTATCTTTTCTCAGATTCTCTTTCAGAAAGATTAAGGAGGCAATTAAATGAAAATGGAAAAACTCTTTCTCATTCAAATATTGTTCCATCGCTTCATCATGATGAGATTGTTGGATTTATGGATAACTCCTTGTCTCAAAAAGTTTTTGTTATTTTAATAAGAGATTTATATGAAGATGAGAAAATAAATAAAAGATTTGAAATAACAAAAAAGGTCCTTGAAAGTTATGGATTTAAATATTATGAAATTTATCCTGAAAATAGCCTTTATAAACTTTCGAGAATGTTTTCAATTATATATAAAATAGATTTAATATCATTAGAATTTGCTAAAATAAGAGATTTTGATCCAAAAGATGTAAAAATAATTGAATATCTAAAGGAGTTAATGAAAAAATGAGAGAGTATTCTGTGGGAATTGATATAGGTGGAACAAAAATTTTAATGGTTTTAATTGATGAAGACGGGAAAATTTATAAAAAAGGTTTTCTAAAAATTGGAAACACAGATGAGGGTGACAGAATTTTAAATGATATAAAAAAAGTTTTCCTTTCTTTAATTGAAGGTTTTGAAATTAAATCAATTGGTGTAGGTTGTGCTGGATTTATAGATTATAAAAGTGGATTTGTTAAAAAATCACCAAATATAAACTTTTTAGTCGATTATCCACTTAAAGAAGTTCTTGAAAGGACTCTTAATTATCCAGTTTTCATAGATAATGACGTTAAAATGGGTGCTATTGGAGAAATGTTTTTTGGTGAAGGTAAAGATAGTGAATTTTTTATTTTTATTACTTTGGGCACTGGAATTGGTGGAGCATTAGTTTATAAAAATAAAATCTTAAGAGGTATGAATAATCTTGCAGGAGAAATAGGTCATATTACTCTTGATAAAGAAGGTGTACTTTGTGGCTGTGGAAAAAAGGGTTGTTTTGAAAAATTATCTTCTGGCGGTGCAATAAGAGATTATGTTATTTATGGTTTAAAAATGGGTAGAGAATCAAAAATTTTAGAGAGAGTTAATTTTAATATTGAAAAAATTGATACACCATTAATTATGGATCTTGCATTTGAAGGAGATTCTCTATGTGTAGAGGCAGTAAAAAATGCCACCTTTTATATAGGGTTAGTTACTTCATATTTAATAAATATTTTAAATCCAGAAAAAATAATTTTTGGTGGAGGGCTAACTTATGGATTAGGATTTTTCTTTGATGATATAATAAAAATTTCTCAACTTTATTCTTTAAAACTCCCTTTTGAGAATACCAAAATTTTAAAATCAAAACTTAAAGAAGATGCGATCTCCATTGGTGCAGCAATTTATAGTTTAAAAAAATTAAGAGGTGAAGAGATATGAATATTTTTTTAAAGAAAATTTTAAAAATTTTAAAATTAAAAAATTTAGAACCCTATCTTGAATCACTTTTATCAATGGGAAGAAAAAGTGAAGTTACATTTCCAAATGAACTTGTTCCATTAAATTTAGAAATTCTTTTAAAAGGACTTTTGACAAGTAGAGTGTTTGAGATAAATTCAAATTGGATTTATCCATATTGGATTGAAGAACAATTAAACCCAAAAAGCAATTCTTTTGTTGCAAGAGGAGCAAATATTTTTGCAATAAATATAACTCATAGAAATTGGACAATTCTTGGATTTCCAGAAGGAAATGAAAAAGGGGTTATTGATGAAAAAGGGTTAATTTCACCAAGACAAAATTTTCCTTCACTTGATATTTTTATTAAAAAGGATGAAAATCTTTTCTTTCCATCAAGAGAAAAGATTAAACAAAAATTTGATACAGAAACTTCATTAATCACCACTTCTTATAAAAGTGAAGATTTTGAATACAATTTAAAATCTTTTTCAAGTGTGAGAGATTTTGGAATATATTTAAATTTTTATATAAAAACAAAGGTAAAAGGAAAATATAAAATTTATTTTCTCGTGAGACCATTTAATCCTGAATCATTTGTTCCAATTTTTTCACTTGAATTTAAAAATGAGAAACTATATGTTAATAATAGAATATTTTCAATTCCTATAACAGAGGGTTTTAATAAAATAATCTTTAAAGAAGAGAAGGATATCATTGATCATGAAATATTAAATGAAGATAAAGCAAAATCAAAGTATGGTATGTTAACAGGTGGATACTATTATGAATTAAATTTAAATGAAAATGATGAAAAAGAGATTGAACTTTTTTTGCCTCAAGAGGATTATTATAAAGTAAATAATTTTTATGAATCACTAAACTTCAATAAAAGATTTTATGAGAAAGAAAAAGAAGACGAATTAAAAATTTTTTTACCAGATAAAAAAATAAATGAGATATTCAATTCAAATAAAATTTACCTTAAATCTTTAATCTCAAATAATTTAATAACACCAGGGCCACTTACTTATAAAAGATTTTGGTTTAGAGACAGTGCTTATATGATTTCTGCACTCTCAAAAATTGGAGATTTTTCTAGAAGTAAAAATTTGCTCAAAGAATTTCCTAAAAAGCAAAAGAAAAATGGATACTTTATTTCACAAAATGGTGAATGGGATTCTAATGGAGAAGCAATTTTTGCAATTGTTGAATATTATAGATTCTCAAAAGATAAAGATTTTTTAAATGATATATATAATTCTATATACAAAGGCGCTCTTTGGATTGAAAAGAAAAGAAAAAAATTTAAAGAGTCAAAAGGCCTTCTTCCACCTGGTTTTTCTGCAGAACACTTTGGTCCAAATGATCTTTATTATTATGATGACTATTTTGGATTAAGAGGTCTCCTTGATGCATCTTTTACATCTAAAGAGTTGGGTTTAAAAGAGAACGAAAAAAAATTTTACTATTTTTATGAAGATTTTAAAAAAAGCATAAGAGAGGCAATTGAAGATGATCAAAAAAGATTAAATAAAAAAGTTGTTTTAGGTGCTTATGGTAGGGGTATTGATGCTTCTATGATAGCAACATTTACATCTATCTTTCCATTAAGATTAGATCTTTTAACAAAAGAGGAGATTTTAAATACGTATTATGTTTTAAAAGAAAAATTTTTTGAAAAAGGTTGTTTTTATCAAAATATAACACACTCAGGAATCAACCTGTATCTTACTCTTGAGATTGCAAATTCTCTTTTGTATCTTGAAGAGTGTGATGAAGCAAAAAAACTTTTTAAAAATGTAATAAGTCTTTTAAAGCCAACTTATACAGGACCTGAAGGAATTAATCCTAAAACACTTGGTGGATGTGAAGGAGATGGACATCATGGATGGCTTGTTGCAGAAATTTTGCATTTTATAAGAAATTCAATTGTTTTTGAAAAAGAAAAAGATATTTATCTTTTTTCAGGTGCATTTCCAGATTGGTTTGAAAATGGAAATGAAATTTCCTTTTTAGATGGACCAACCTATTTTGGAAAATTATCATTTAATATGAAAGTAAATGGTAATTTAATCGAAATTAACTTTTTATCAGACTTCGACAAAGAATTAGAAAATATTGTGTTATTTTTCCCAATTGATATTGAGAGGATCATTGAGGGAGATTTCAAAAAAAGAGAGAAAAATAAATTTATTTTTAGTAAAAAAAATAAAAAAATAGTTATTGAAAGGAGGTAAGAGAGGGTGAGGTTTTTTGAAAGAATTGGTCTTGATGAAGTCTATTCATTTAAAAAGGGAGTTCTCGCTCTTTTTGTGCTTCTTCTTTTGACAGGAATTATTCTTTATGCAGATCAAAATGTAATGTCTCCAAGTATTGAATTTATTGAGAAAGAATTTAGAATAGGAGATAAAGAGATAGGAATTGTTGGTTCTGCTTTTACTCTTGTTGCTGCAGTTGTAACTTTGCTTTGGGGTTATTTAACTGACAAATTTTCAAGAAAAACACTTCTTGTTATTGCGATTCTTTTAGGTGAAATACCATGTTTTCTTACTGCATTTGCAAGAGGTTATAAAGAACTTCTAATTTTAAGAGTTTTAACTGGAATAGGAATTGGAGGCACTGTTCCTATAGCATTTTCTCTTGTCGGAGATCTTTTTACTGAAAAACAGAGACCTCGTGCACAAGCATGGTATGATGCTATTACAGCAATAGGAATAATTATTGGAATGGTTGTCGCAGGCTTCCTTGCCCCAGTTTATGGTTGGAGGATACCTTTTATTGTTGTATCTTTTCCTAATTTCTTTTTTGCTTTAGGAATGATTATTTTTGGAAGAGAACCTGAAAGAGGCGCTGGAGAACAAGAGATAAAAGATCTTGTACTGGGTGGTAAAAAATATAAGGGAACACTTACTTTAAAAGACTATATTAGTTTAGTTAAAATACCAACAAATGTATGGTTATTCATTCAAGGAATACCTGGTACTGTGGCTTGGGGGATAATTCCATTTTATTTGATAACCTTTTACTTTAGACACAAACACTACCCAATTCAACTTGGAACAATTCTTTTGATTATTTTAGGTCTTGGAACAATTGCTGGAAAATTTGTGGGTGGATATATTGGAAATAGGTTGTATTTGAAGAAAAGAGCATACCTTCCAATTTTATGTGGTTTATCACAATTAATTGGTGTTATTCCTGTTCTTATAACTCTATTTTGGCCTGGAAAAGTAAATCCATCATTTTTAGATATACTTCCTCCGAGTTTATTTGGATTTATTGGAGCATTTTTTATCTCTTTTGCAGGTCCAAATGTAAAAGCAATGCTTATGAATGTTAATGTTCCAGAACATCGGGGAGCGATATCCTCAATTTTTAATTTAACAGATTCAATTGGAGCGGGATTTGGTCCTTTTGTTGGTGGTTTAATCTCTTCAATTTCTTCATTAGATACCGCTATGA
The DNA here is from genome assembly GCA_030018355.1 of Caldisericia bacterium. Lineage (NCBI taxonomy): Bacteria > Pseudomonadati > Caldisericota > Caldisericia > Caldisericia bacterium. Next base: position 41,803 of record JASEFN010000003.1, read on the forward strand.
AAGTTTCTGCCCTTTTCTGGATTCCTTGTGGAATTCTTTTCTTTGTTGTTGCGTTATTTATTCATAATGATGTTGAAAAAGTAAGAAAGAAAATGGAATCTATAAGAGATGAAATGATGAAAAATGAATGAATTTGATATCTCTTTTGAAAAAATTGAAATAGAATCAGAAGAAAAACATATTTTCTTTGAAAAAGAGAAAGAATTTTCACTCTTTGACTACAAATTGAGTTCTTTTTTGGATCTCTATTTTAAGCCAAAAAAGAAAATTTTTATTAAAAAGATATCTATAACTTATAAAGTTAACAAACCTGAATCTTATTTTGTTTTTAGAAATGGTTTTCAATCTTGGTCACCTTCTCACTTTTTTAAAAATGAAATAAAAGAGAGGTCACCCCTTTTCAAAATTTTAAAATATCACTATCTTGATCCAGAAAATTTATTTCCAACTATAAGTTATATTTTTACAATTTTAAAAGGAAACTTCACTTATCTTATTTTTAAATGTGAAGATCCAAATTTTTATGTCTATTTTGTTATAAATAAAAGAAAAATAGATATTGTATTCGAAATTGATAAATTTTTGTCTGAACCTCTTTTACTCAGAATTAAAATTGAGGAGACAAATAGTATATCTTTTGATCAAAATTTTAATAAAAAAATTTATGGGTGGACATCTTGGTATTACTATTATAGAAATATAAATAAAGAGGAAATTTTTAAAAATATAGATGCAATAGAAAACATTCCGTTTAAACTTAACTATTTTCAAATTGATGATGGATGGCAAAAAAGTATTGGTGATTGGGAAGAGAATGAAAAATTTAAAGGTTCGCTTAAAGAAATATGTGACAAATTAAATAATAAAAATATTTCACCTGGTATATGGCTTGCTCCTTTTATAGTTGAGAAAAATTCATCCATATTTAAAAGGAGAAAAGACCTTCTTTTAAAAGACAAATCTGGAAAAATTTTTCCATGTGGTTTTAATCCGTTATGGAGTGGGTATTTTTATCCTCTTGATATTGAAAAGGAAGAAGTTTATGAAAGAATTTTAAACATTTTAAAAAATTTAAAAGAAATTGGTTTTAAACTTTTTAAACTTGATTTTCTTTATGGAGGATTTATAAAAGGAGAACATGAAAATTCAAGATATGAAAGATTCATTAATTTTATAAATGAAATTAGAAAGGAACTAAAAGAATCAATAATACTTGCATGTGGTGCACCATATATTTTAAAAGAGAATCTTTATGATATTTTAAGAGTTGGTCCAGATACTATGGATGGATGGAAAAATATCTTTTTAAGATTTATTGGATTTGAGGGTAGAGTTGAAGGATATAACTCTTTGAGAAACACAATTCAAAGGAATATTTTTTCTCCTCAAAAATTTCTTTTTGATCCTGATGTGATATTTTTAAAACCAAAAAAACTTAACTTATTCGAAAAAGAAACAATAATTATAGTAAATTACCTTCTTTCAAACATAATTTTCTTTTCTGATCCAATTTATAATTTAAAAAGAGACGATTTTAATTTACTTAAGATATTAAATGAAATAGGAAACTATTATTTAACTGATTTTGATTTTCAAGATGATCTTTATAAATTTGTTTTTTATGGGGAGAAACTTAAATTCTCTCTTTTTGTAAATCTCTCTAACAAATTAAAGAAAATTGAAAATTATAAAGAGGAGTTTATTAAAAAAAGAGATGATAACTTAATTTACCCTCATGAGTCAAGGATTTTTTTAATATGATACTAATAATTACATTTAATCTTGCAATTGATAAAGTTTTATTTGTCGATGAATTTAAACCTTTTAGTGAAAATAGAGTTAAGGTTTTATCCTCACTTCCAGGAGGGAAAGGGGTTAATGTTGCAAGATGTTTAAGATCTCTCTATAAAACCTCCACTATTGCAGGTTTTATTGGAGGATATAATGGCGGTTTTATTAAAGAAGGTTTGAAAAAAGAAAAAATAGGGAGTATTCTTGTTGAAATTGAGAATGAAAATCGAATTTGCAATATTTTACTTGATAGTAGTGGTAAAATTACTGAAATATATGAAGTGGGGCCAGAAATAAAAGAAGAAAAAGTTCAAGAGTTAATTAATGAGATTAAAAAAAGAGAGGAGAGTTTTCAGTATATTGTTATTTCAGGAAGTATTCCTAAAGGGATAAATGAAAATCATATTTTTGAAATTCTTGAAATTTTTAAAGATAGAAAAATCTTTCTTGATATACATGGAGAAATTTTAATCAAAATTCTTGAAAAATTTGAAATATTTTTCTTGAAAATAAATGAAAATGAATTTAAAAAAACTTTTAATGCTTCTTTATTAAGTAAAAATTTATTGATTAATATTTTTAAAAATTATAAAATTTGTCTTCCAGTAATAACTCTTGGTGAAAAGGGAGCAATATTTTTATATAAAGAAAATTTATATAAAATAACTACAGATTATAAAGTTAAAATTGTTAATCCAGTTGGAGCGGGTGATTCTTTTATGGGTGGTTTTGTTTATGGAATAGATGAAGGAATGAATATTTTTGATGCTTTAAAATATGGAACATCAGCATCAATAAGTAATCTTTCTTTTTTTGAAGGAGGAAAAGTTAATAAAGAAGATATTGAAAATATTTTTAATAAGATAAATATATTATTAATGGAGGAGTAAGTTATGAAGAATTTTTTATGGGGTACTGCTACTTCAAGTCATCAGGTTGAGGGTGGAAATTTTAATAATGATTGGTGGTTATGGGAAAAATTGGGAAAAATCAAAACAAATGATTCCTCTCATCCATCATGTGATCATTACCATCTTTATAAAGATGATTTTAAATTAATTAAATTTTTAAATAACAATGCTTATAGGTTTTCAATTGAATGGTCAAGAATAGAACCAGAAGAAGGAAAATTTGATGAAAAAGAAATAGAACACTATATTGATATGCTTGAAGAATTAAGAAAATTAAATATAGAACCCATTTTAACTCTTCATCACTTTACAATACCAATTTGGTTTTACAACAAAGGAAGTTTTTTAAATGAAGAATCACCAAAAATTTTCTCAAGATTTGTTAAAAAAGTTATACCTTATTTTAAAAATTATGTAAGATATTGGATAACAATAAATGAACCACTTGTGCTCGCTGTTTTAGGATATATTTTTGGTTGGTGGCCACCTGGAATGAAAAGTTTCAAATTGGGTTTAAAGGTTGCAAGAAACTTAATTCTTTCACATATGGAAGCGTATAAGATAATTAAAGAGGAAGACGAAAGTTCTATGGTTTCAATTGCTCATAATATGGAGCTTTTTTATCCGGCTTCTAACTTCTTTTTAGATAAAATTGTCGCAAATTACATAAGCGATCTTTATAATTACAAAATTTTAGATTCTCTAATTGAGGGAGTCATTAAAAAACCATTTGGAAAAGATGAGGTGATTTCTGATTTAAAAAATTCTCTTGATTTTATTGGAGTAAATTATTATACAAGAGCATTTGTCAAATATCACCCATTTAAAATTTTTGCAGAGAAAAAAAGAAAAAATGCGATTTTAACAGATTTTGGTTATGAATATTATCCAGAGGGGATTTATGAAATACTGATGAATTTGAAAAAATATAATAAAAAAATATTAATAACTGAACATGGAATTGCAGATAGAGAGGATAAATTGAGAAAGGATTTTCTTATAAAAGCAATTGATTCTGTTAAAAAGGCAAAGAATGAGGGAGTTCAAGTTTTTGGCTATATGTACTGGTCTTTAATGGACAATTTTGAGTGGATTGAAGGATATTCAATGAAATTTGGTCTTTTTGAAGTTGATTTTAAAACACTTGAAAGAAAACCAAGAGAAAGTGCTTATCTTTACAGAGATCTATGCTCTAAAGAAATTTAAAAGGGAGGAAAGTATCCTCCCTTTAATAAATTTTATTCCCCAGGATAAGTAATCTTTACTACTTTAAGATTTGGATCCCAATCAACTTTACACCCAAGATTTTCTGCAATGAATCTAACAGGAAGCATTGTCCTTCCAGAGATAATCATTGGTACTACCTTTGGATTACCTGGATCTATTTGTTTATCAACTCCATTCACTCTTGCAATATTTTTCCCTATCCAGAGTTCAATTACAATACCTTTTAGACTAACAGTTACCTTTTTTTCTACTCCATCCCAACCAACAGTTGCACCTAATGGTTCTGCAATCCATCTTATTGGTAAAAGAGTTCTTCCTTCAACTATTAAAGGTGGTACATCTATCTCTTTTGGTTCACCGTTAATGTACATAATTTTGTTTCCTATTTGAAGTTTTAAAATAATCTTTTCTATTTCAATATATTTATATAAATAACCATAAAATGAACCAGCGTATATATTTTTTGAATTATTAATATCAATGGCTAATCTTCTTATATTTAAATCAACTAAGCCTTCATTGATCGAATTCCATGAATTTCCACTATCAGTAGATTTAAAAATACCACTATATGAACAAGCATAAATTATATTTGTATTTTGTTGATCAATTTCAATAGATAAAAAATAATTATTTTTCATTAAACCATTACCAACTTCAATCCAATTTTCTCCTCCATCAATTGATTTGAATACAGTAGTAGAGCCAGCATATAAAATATTATTATTTTTAGGATCTATTTTTATTACATAAAAATTTAAATTTGTTAATCCATTATTTTTAGAGATCCAATTTTCACCGCCATCAATAGATTTGAAAATTCCATTTTTTGTTGCAACATATATGATATTGCTATTATTATAATCAATTGCAATATTATAAATATATTTATCACTTAAACCATTTGTTATATCAATCCATGTGTTGCAACCATCTGTTGATTTGTATATTTTAAAAGGATTTATTGCATATATAGTATTGCTATTTTTAGGATCGTATATTAACATGGTTATATAATTACTTAATTTTTTACTATCAACTTTAATCCAAGTTTCTCCTCCATCAATAGATTTATGAATATAATTCCATGTTCCAACCAACAGAGTGTTATTGACAGGATCAACAGCAATTGTTTGAATTTGTTCATTATTTAAACCTTCTCTTTTTTCAAACCAATTTCTTCCTCCATCATATGATTTATAGAAACCGCTTTCTGTGCCTAAATATATAATATTGCTATCTTTTGGGTCAACTTTTATAGAATTGATTGTAGGTCCAAATATTCCTTTATTAATTTTTAACCAATTTAAACCATAATCAATTGATTTATAAACGCCACACCCTGTTGCAGCATAAATTATATTATTATTTTCCTTATTGATACTAATTTTAAAAATATTAAAACATGATAATCCATTGATAATCTTTTTCCAATTTTCTCCACTGTCATTACTTTTATAATAACCACCATTTGTTGCAAGGTATATAAGATTTGTATCCTTTTCATCAATAGAAATACAATTTATTTTATAACCCATTAAACCAATTGACTTATTTTCCCATTTTTCTCCTTCATCTACTGACTTATAAACATGTAAATTTGTACCGATGTAAATAATTTTCGTGTTCTTTGGATCAATTGCAATAGTATTAATTATCAGATCTGTAAGACCAGAATTTTTTTCTTGCCAACTTTCTCCTCCATCAATAGACTTAAAAATTCCATTATCAGTTGCAACATAGATTAAATTACTATTTGTGGGGCTAATTTTAATATCATTTATATTTAAATTAGTCAA
>JASEFN010000003.1:47630-290496 GCA_030018355.1 Caldisericia bacterium
TCCATTACTCTTTTTAACCCAATTTTCTCCACCATCAATAGATTTATAAACTCCACAATTTGATCGTAATCCAGCATACAAAATTTTCGAATTATTGGGATTAATTTCTAATGCAAAAATACTTTTATTTTCAGGTAATCCATTACTCTTTTTAACCCAATTTTCTCCACCATCAATAGATTTATAAACTCCAGGACCTGCTGCTACATATAATATGTTAGAATTATTTTGGTCTACAATTATTGAGTTAATATTATTTTCAGGTAATCCATTACTCTTTTTAACCCAACTTTCTCCTCCATCAATAGATTTATACAAATCTTTACTAGTGCCTATATAAAGTTTTTTACTATCTTTATTGTCAATTGCAATCGAATACACTTTTTCACCATAAACTTTATATATAGTTTCCCATTTTTTCTCAAATTTATCGATTTCATTATTAGATAATAAAATATTGAAACTATAAAGGAAGATTATTAAAATTAAACAAAAATTAATTAACTTTTTCATTTTATAAGCCTCCTTTATTTTGTCTCTTTTTTCATTTTAAAAGGGAGGAAAGTATCCTCCCTTTAATAAATTTTATTCCCCAGGATAAGTAATCTTTACTACTTTAAGATTTGGATCCCAATCAACTTTACACCCAAGATTTTCTGCAATGAATCTTATTGGTAACATAGTTCTACCAGGTGGAATTGTTATAGGTTTTACATTTGGATTTGTTGGATCAATCAACTTATATTCACCATTAACTGTTGCAAGATTTTTTCCTATCCAGAGTTCAATAGTTATTCCTTTAAAATTAATTGTGACTTTTTGTTCTTTTGCTTCCCAGCCAACTTTTGCTCCTAATGCTTCAGCAACATATCTAATTGGAAGTAGAGTTCTTCCTTCAACTATCATTGGAGCAACATCCATATTTTTCGTCTCATTATTTTGATAATAAAAAGTTCTACCAATATAAAATCTTAAAATTATCACTTCTATATCTTTCATTGTTTTAATTCTGATTTCATTTGAATAATTTGATTCACCAAAAGAGTTAAATGCTTTAATTCTATAATAATATGTTTTATCTGGAACGAGGTTTTTATCTACATATTTATTAGAATCTTTTGGTAAAGTAGAAATAGTAATATAGATTCCACCTTCTTCTTTTCTTTCTAATATAAATCCATCCTCGTTATCTGAGTTATCTTTCCATGTAAGCGAAATTTCAGATTTTGACACCGCCTCACCCAAAAGGTTCGTTGGTGCATTTGGTTTTGTTCCACATGGTGGAGTTATTACCATAAATTCATTAGAAGATGTAGAAACGCCATATGAATTGAATGCATAAATTATATAATAATATTTAGTATTTCCTAAAACAGTTGTATCAGTATATGTTGTTTTATTTGAAGGAAGGGTTGCGAGAAATGAATAACTACCACCTTCAATTTTTCTTTCCACTTTAAACCCATCCTCATTATCTGAATTATCTTGCCATATAAGAGAAACTTCACTGCATGAAGATGCAGAAGCAATTAAATTTGAAGGAGGATTTGGAGAAACTCCAATTTGTGGAGTTGTTGCATTTGCTTCATTTGAAAAAGGAGAGTATCCATAAGTATTAAATGCTCTTACTCTATAATAATAAGTTGTATTTGGATTAACAATATCTATAAATTCTGTTGTGTTTGCTGGAAGTGTTTTTATTTCACTATAAGACCCTGCTAACTCTTTTCTTTCTATTTTAAACCCATCCTCATTATCTGAATTATCTACCCATGTAACTTTTATTTGAGTTGGAGATAAAACAGTAAGAGTTAAATCATCTGGAGCGTTTGGAATTGTTCCACATGAAGGAGTTGTAACTATTTTTTCATTTGAACTATTTTCTCCATAATCATTAAAGGCTATAACCTTATATGTATATATTTTATTTTCTGATACTGTTTCATCAAGATATGTGGTTGTATCAGAACCAACAGTAACTAATACAATATATGCTCCACTTCCTTCTTTTCTTTCTATTTTAAATCCATCTTCATTATCTGAATTATCTGTCCAATTTAATTGAACTTGGTTACATGATAAAATATTTGCATTTAAATTAGATGGTGAATTTGGTGGATTTCCAAGAGGTAAAGTTGTTGCACTTGCTTCATTTGAAGAAGATTGACCAAAAGAGTTATATGCAATTACTTTATAATAATATTTTGTATTTGGAGAAAGAGAAGTATCATTATAAGAAGTAATATTTGCTCCTAATGTGGCAATTTCTAAATATGAACCACCTTCAATTTTTCTTTGAATTTTAAAACCTGTCTCATTATCTGAATTATCATTCCAACTTAAATTTATCTGAGTTGATGAAATAACATTTAAAGTTAAATTTGATGGTGCATTTGGTGGTGTTCCACATGGTGGAGTTGTAATATTTATTTCATTAGAATATCCAGAGTCACCATAACTATTTTTTGCCTTTACTCTATAATAATATTTTGTATTTTCTGAAACAGAAGTATCTGAATAAATTATAGTATTGGCTGGTAATGTCGCTATTATTGAATAGATTCCTCCTTCAATTTTCCTTTCCACTATATAATTTGTTTCATCTGATGCATTATCAAGCCAAGACATATCTATTTGATTACAGTTAACAGCAGTACCTTGCAAATTTGTTGGTGATGCTGGAGGAGAACCAAGTTGTAAAGTTTTGGCAGAAACTGTATTTGAAAAGGTAGATTCATTTAAATCTCTTTTAGCTTTTATCTTATACCAATAAGTAGTGTTTGGATTACATGTTGTATCTATATAACTTGTATTTGAAGAAGAGATTGATGTTAATCCAAAGAAGGTAATGCCATCTGTGCTTTTTGAAATTGATATTGAAGTTGCATTTGAATCAACTGGATCCCAATTTAATCTAATTGAGTTTGGTGAAAGTGGAGTTGCTGTAAGATTTGTTGGAGTTTTTAAAACATAAACCGTTAAATTTATATTTTCAAAACTATCTCCTGCACTATTATAAGTTCTCACTTGATATATATGAGAACCATAATTTGTTTCAATAAAATTTTTGTTAAAAGTTGAGTTTGAAAGCGTAAATTTTAGATTATAAGTATATATTGGTGGAAGTGGTGGAGGAGGAGTTAATTTAATAACTTCATATATTTTAAAACCCAATATTGTTGTACCTGTTGGATAATTTGTATATGTCCATACAAGGTAAACTGTATTCCCCTGTGCGCTACCTGAAAAAGTGTTTACACCTTTTGGAAATGTTTTAAGAGCAATTTCTGATGACCAACCGCTAAAATCATCATGTATCCCAGTTTCATCATATCTTCTTAATGTTAAAGAGTATTTATATTCTGTATTTGGTAAAACAGTTGTATCTGTATAAGTTGTTAAAGTTTTATCTATTGTCGCAATTTTTAATGGCCAGTCAGGGCCAGGAATTGTGTTTCTCCAAATTTCAATTTTATTAGCATTACTATCAACTGGATTCCATGAAAGTTTTAAATCATACTTTCCAGAAACATGTTCAACTTTTAACCCTGTTGGTGTTACTAAAACATATGTTTCAAGATTTGAAGTATAACTACTATAAAGTATTGTAAATAACCATTTCCATCTTGTTCTAATTCTATAAATATGTTTTCCAACAGATTGTCCTGTAAAAGTTTTTTTGAGATTAGGGTACATAACTTCAGCAACTTTATTCCATGTGATACCATTATATTCTTCAATTTCAAAATAGTAGTCTCCATATGGATATGGTAAAGTGTATTTCCATTCAAGTAATATAGAAGTACCTGATGAATAGGCTACTGGATTTTCGGGTTTATTTAGATTTGTTATCCCAAGAACAGAATGCAAGTTTAAACTTAATAAAATAGTAATTAAAGTTAGTAAAAGAGTTAATTTTTTCAATTTTTTCTCTCCTTTCTCAGAAAATTTTAGAATTTAATTAATTTAGTATTAATCAAATCCAAAATTTTCCGACATATTAGTATTTATTTCATTATATTATAATTTTTATAAATTTTTATAAAAAATTATATAAAATTAAAATATGAAAAACCTTATATCATCTGGTGGAGTAATAATTAATCAAGATAAAGTTTTAATCTTAAAAAGAGATAAAACATGGGTTTTTCCGAAGGGAAAAGTAAAAGAGAATGAAAATTTAATTGAAACTGCAAAAAGAGAAATTTTTGAAGAAACAGGAATCAAAGTTGATGAACCTCTATTTTTTATTGGAACAACAAAATATAAATTTGTAAAGGAAAATGAAATATATAATAAAGAAGTTCACTATTATTTATTTAAAGTTGATACTTTAAATGTAAATATTGAAACTAGTTTTATTGGTTTTGGTTGGTTTTATTTTGATGAAGGATTAAAAATTTTAACTTTTAAAAATGACAAAAAATTATTTAAAAATGCTTTAAAAAAATTAAAGGAGGCCAATTTATAAGGCCTCCCACATTATTTTTAAATAAATTAAAAAATAAATTTAACATTTACAGTAACTTGAATTGATTGTAATCCTTCGTAAATTGGAGTAGTTATTTCAGGTGCTGGCATTGTTTTTAAATCATATCTTATTACTGGAAATGAAATATCTGAAATATTGATTTCTTGAACTCCTTTAATTTTCTCACCAATTGTGTTTAGGGCTGTTTCTGCTTTTTTCTTTGCATCTTCCATTGCAAACTCAATTGCTTTTAGTTTCAATTCATTTTTGTCTAAAATATCAAATGTAATTCCATAAACTACATTAGCGCCATTTGTTGTAGTTGCATCAAGAACTTCCCCAATAAACTTTGTATCAAGTTTTCCATCTTGAGTTTTCTTTGTGATTTTTATATTTAACACATTTCTAACTTTATAACCTGTGACAACTGGTGGCTCATTTTGAGGATAAAAATAAACTGGAGAGATTGAATATTCAACAGTTTCTAACTCATCTTCTTTAACACCTAATTTTAAAAGTGCTTTAACAATTTGATCCATAATTTTTGCATTCTCCTCTGCTGCTTCTTTTGCGGTTTTTCTTTCTATTTCAACTCCTACGCTAATATAAGCAACATCTGGCTTAACATAGACTACACCCTGACCTGTAACTGTTAAAAAATTTTCTGATGATACATTTGACATTTGATTTACTTCATTTTTTCCAAAACTTACACCAAAAAGGGACATCCCTAAAATTAAAACTGAAATCAAAAAAAGTGTTAAAACTTTTTTCATACTTACACCTCCTATTTATTTAAACTGAAATTTTTCAAAAAAGTTTCAAAATGGAGAAACTTAAGAAGGATAAACAAAAAATTGAATTTTATTCACTTCTAAATCAAGGATTATAATCCAAAAACCCCTATTTCCTAAAACTTTTATAAAAAATAAATTATCTTTTATAATTTTTATTAAAGAGAGATTGTTTTCATTTATAAATTCAAATCTTTGATCTTTCTTTAATACATTTAAAATTTTATCAATTAAATTTCTGTCTATAATTTTAAATGTTTCTTCTTTTTGTTCAATTTCATTTAAATCAATATTATTTTCTTTTAAAAAATTTTCATTATAAATTAATTTTTCAAAATTTCCATCCTTTTCAAAAACAATAATTCCACTTTTAAACTTTTTTATTAAAGTTCCATTTTTATCAATTTCTACTTTTTCAATTTCATCATTTGAAATTATTTTATTTATTTCTTCATCATATATTTGATTCATTGTTTTAAATGTTTCGGGTGGTTTAAATAATGCTTTATTTCTTAAAGATAGATTCTTATAAATAAAAATTGTTGGTAAAATTATAAGAATAATTATTGTAGCAAAAGAAAAAACTTTTTTATAAAATAATTTTCTTGCTCTCTCTTTCCTTTTATCATAAAGTTCAAAAAGGCGCTTTTTGAGTTCTTCTTTAAACTCTTCGTCCTTGATTTCAATTTTCTTTACATTCTTTAAGAATTCTTCAAATCTTTCCATCATATTTATAAACTTATATCTTTTAAAAAAGTTTCATCTTCTTTTATAATATCTCTTAACTTCATAAGACCCCTTCTAATTAAAGTTTTTACACTATTCTCATTCATATTTAAAATTTCACTAATTTCTGAAATTTTTTTATTTTCTAAAAATCTCAACGATATAACAGTTTGATATTTAATTGGTAATTTTAAAATAGATTTTTGCAAAAGAAAAAACTTTTTTTCATAAGAAATTGAATTTAAAAAGTCAATTTTTTCCTCACTATCAACATCTTCTTTTAAAAGCAATTTCCCCTTTCTTTTAATAAAATCATTAACAACATTCGTAGAGATTTTAAGTAAAAAAAATAAATATGGTTTTCCAATATCTCTATATTTATCTAATGACAAAAGTGCTCTTGTAAAAACTTCTTGTGTTAAATCTTTTGCATCTTCTTTTGAGCCAATTCTTCTGTATATATAATTCAAAACATCATAAAAATACTCTTCAAATAAAATACCGAAAGCACTTTTATCAAATTTTGCCCTTTCAATTAACTCTTTTTCCTTTTCTCTATCAAACATTAATATATAAAAATAAAAAAATAAATATTTAAAATAAGAATTTGAGATTTAAAACAATATTAATTTTAAATAATTTATTAACCTTTAAGGAATTTGAGTTTTTCTACCTCTTCTTCGTCAACAATGTATTCTGATTCGATCTTTTTTTCTTGTACTACCTTCCTTCTAATTTCTTCTTCAAAAAGCGCTTTAATTGAGAGTCTCATTTTTCTATCTTCTGGTTTAAGTTCAACAACTTTTGCTTCAACTTCTTGGCCAATTTGAAGCGCCTCTTCTGGTTTTTTGATTTTCTTTAATGAGATTTGAGAAACATGAATAAGACCAGTTACTCCTTCTTCAAGTTCAATTACTGCTCCAAAAGGTAAAAATCTAATCACCTTTCCTTTAACAATTGTTCCAACAGGATATCTTTCTTCAATATTATCCCATGGGTGTGGCTTTGTTTGTCTTAAAGAAAGAGAGATTTTTTCTTCTTCTGGATCAACTTTTAAAATTTTTACTCTAATTTTTTGTTTTTTCCTTACCACTTCTCTTGCAGGTTTTCTTGGTCCCCATGTTAATTCTGATAGATGAATTAATCCTTCAACACCTTTGCCAAGATCAACAAAAACACCAAATTCTACAATTCCTACAACTGTTCCAACAACAATTTCTCCTTCTTTTTCTTTAAGTTGGTAAAAATATTCTTTTCTTTCTCTCTCTTTCTCTTCCTCTAAAATAACTCTTCTTGATACAATAATTTTTCTTATCTCTCTATCAAATTCAATTATTTTAACCTTTAGTTTTTTGTTTAAATAATTTGATAAATCTTTCTTTTTTACTATGTCTAATTCAATTTGTGTTCTTGGTAAAAATGCAGGAAGACCCAAATCAATTAAAAGACCACCTTTAACTACTCTTGTAACAGTTCCCTCTATCTCTCTTTTATTTTCATATGCTTCTTTAAGTTCTCTCCATACTTTCTCATAATCTGCTCTTCTTTTTGAAAGAACAAGATCTCCTGTTGGTCCTTCGCTTCTTACAACGTAAACATCAATTTCTTCTCCCTCTTTTACTATATCCTTTGCAGAAACTCCCTTTTCTTTTGTTAACTCTTTAAGTGGAATATATGTTTCAAATTTTCTTCCAACACTAACAAGAGCACCATCATCTTCAACTTTTACAACAATTGCTTTAATTATTTCTCCTTTCTTAAATTTTCTTGGTAGATAATCTTCTGTTATTTTCTTTATTTCTTCAAGTTCTTCATTTGAATTTTCTTCTTCCTCCTCTTCCTCCTCTTTTTCCATTTCAGATAAAATATTTCTAATTTCTTCTTCTCCTAATGATTCTTCCTCTTCTTCCACCTCCTCCTCTTTTTCTTTTTCATTTTCTTCACTCATACTCTCTTCAAACTCTTCATTGTTTAAAAACCTTTCTTCCCTATCCTCCATAAAAACCTCCTTTTAACCTAAATTCTCCTTTGCCTTTTCGACAAGAAAAGCAAAACTCTCCTTGTCATGAATGGCAAGTTCAGATAGCATCTTTCTATTTAAATTTATTGCAGCCTTTTTAAGCCCATATATAAATCTTGAATATGAGACACCAAATTCTTTAAGTGCAGCTGAAATTCTTGTTATCCATAATCTCCTCATATCTCTTTTCTTTAATCTTCTTCCTACATAAGAATAGTGTAGTGCATGTTCTACTGCCTCTCTTGCAACTCTATATCTTACAGATGCTGCACCTCTAAAACCTTTAGCAAGTTTAAGAATCTTTTTTCTCCTTCTTCTTGTATATGGACCACCTTTAACCCTACTCATATTAACCTCCTAAACCAAGTAGTTTTTTTACAAGATTTCTATCTTCTTTAGAAACTTCTTTATACCTCAACTGTTTCACCTTTTTTCTTGAACTTTTCTTTTCAAGGTGGTGTGAATGTCCAGTTCTATTTCTTAATATTTTTCCAGTTGCAGTTATTTTAAACCTCTTCTTTGCTGTTTTCGGTAACTTTATCTTGGGCATCTTTTAAACCTCCTTTTTTGATTGGACCTATTAGACACTCTATTTTTTTACCCTGAAAGAATGGCTCCTTTTCAACCATTCCAACAGGTGATAACTCTTTTATAACTTCATTAATAATTTCAAACCCTTTATCCTTATATGAGAGTTCCCTTCCCCTAAAAATTACACTAACCTTAACCTTATCACCATCAATAAGCCAATCTTTTGCATTTTTAATTTTATACTCTAGATCACCCTTTCCTATAAATGGTCTTAACTCAAGATTTTTAACATCAAAAGTAACCTGTTTCTTTTTGGCTTCTTTTTTCTTTTTAGTCATCTCATACTTAAATTTTCCATAATCCAGAATTTTACAAACTGGAGGATTAGCATCTGGATTGATTTCAACAAGATCAAGTCCTTTATCTTCTGCTATTTGTAATGCTTCTTGAATTGGATAAATGCCTAACTGTTTACCATCACTATCTATAAGTCTCACCTCTTTTGCCTTAATCGCCCTATTAACTCTAAGAGAAAACTCTTTAATGGTAAATCACCCCCCTCTTTTTTTCTCTCACTTTTTCTCTAATACCTCCTTTTTAAGTTTTTCTAAAATTGTATCTAAATCAAACATACCTAAATTTCCTTCGCCTTTCTTTCTAACAGAGATCATTTCTTTTTCTTTTTCTTTTTTTCCTATAACAAATATATAAGGCACCTTCTCTGTTTCTCCTCTTTTGATCTTTTCTTGAAGGTTTTCATCAGAAAAATCAGTCTCAACTCTAAATCCATTTTCAAGAAGTTTATTATATAATAATTTTCCATAATCTTCAACATCTTGAGTAACAGTTATAAGTTTTATTTGAACAGGTGATAGCCAAAGAGGGAAGTTTCCTGCATAATTTTCAATAAGTGCACCAAAGAATCTTTCAATTGAACCAAGAACAACTCTATGTATCATTACAGGTGTATATTCTCTACCATCTTTACCCATATATTTTAAGTTAAACCTCTGAGGTAGATTGAAATCGACTTGAATTGTTGGGCCTTGCCATAATCTATCTAATGAATCTTTAAGTTTTATGTCAATTTTTGGACCATAAAATACACCCTCACCTGGATCAATTTTATAATCTACACCCTTATCTTCAAGCGCTTTTTTAAGTGCTTCTGTTGCTTTATCCCAAAGTTCTAGTGTTCCCACATATTTTTCTGGTCTGGTTGACAAAAATATTTCAAAATTTCTAAATCCAAATGTATTCATCATATAAAGAGCAAAATCTAAAACACCAATTATTTCATCTTCTAGTTGCTCTTCAGTGCAAAATATATGAGCATCATCTTGAGTAAATCCTCTTACTCTTAAAAGTCCATGAAGAACTCCAGATCTTTCATATCTATATACAGTTCCTAGTTCAAAAAATCTTAAAGGTAACTCTTTATAACTTCTTGTTTTTGATTTATAAATCAAAATGTGTCCTGGGCAATTCATTGGCTTTACAAGATATTGGACATCTTCAATATTTATTCCTGTGAACATATTTTCTTTATAATATGACATATGACCAGATATTTCCCAAAGTTTTTCTCTATAAATATGTGGGGTATAAACAAATTGATAACCTCTTTTTAAATGTTCCTCTCTTTCAAAATCTTCAATTATTTTTCTTATCATTGCTCCCTTTGGATGGAAAAATATTAAACCTGGCCCAGCTTCGTCTGGATGAATGCTAAAAAGATCTAACTCTTTTCCTAATCTTCTATGATCTCTTTTCTCAATTTCTTTTAATCTTTCTAGATAATTTGTTAAAGACTCCTCATCAAAAAATGATGTTCCATAAATTCTTTGTAAAACTTCCCTTTTTTCGTCACCTTTCCAATAACTTGATGAAGATGATAAAAGTTTGAAGTGCTTTATAAAACTTGTATTTGGAAGGTGTGGTCCTTTGCATAGATCAATAAATTCACCAACTTTATAAATTGATACAAAATCATCTTCAATTTCATCTATAAGTTCAAGTTTAAATTTCTCATCCTTAAACAAATTTCTTGCAGTTTCTTTATCAATTTGCTCTCTTTCAAATGGAAGAGTGATTTTTAAAATTTCTTTCATTCTGTTTTCTATTCTTTCTAAATCTTCAGGAGTGAATGGGTTATCAACTAAAAAATCATAATAAAAACCATTTTTTATCGAAGGTCCAATTCCAAGAAGTGCATTTTTAAATAGAGATTTAACAGCATATGCAAGAATGTGAGATGTTGAGTGATTTAAAATATCAAGTGCCTCAGGCTCTTGGAGTTTCAGAAATTTTATCTTATCACCCTTTTTTGGAATATAATAAAAGTCAACAATTTCATTATCATTAACCAATGCACCAACAAATTGTGAATTACTATTTAATAGTAAAACGTTTAGCAAATGAAAAAGATTTTCACCTTCTTCAATTTGAAAATTTTCATTCAAGTTTTCAACAAAAATATCTATTTTCATAGGTTTCACCTTTAAAAAAATAAAAAATGGTGGGCGATGGTGGACTCGAACCACCGACCTCTTCGGTGTCAACGAAGCGTTCTACCTCTGAACTAACCGCCCACTCTATAGTTATATTATATTATTTTGTCTTTTTGTCAAGATAGATTTAATCCTAAATTTAATATATAATTAAAAAAAATTATGGAGGTAAATTATGAAAAAAATTTTAACAATCATTTTAATTTTTATAATTTTTCTATCCTTTAAATTATGGGCTAAAGGAGAGACTGAATGGAATACATATAGAGGTAATAATTTAAGATGGGGCTATGGTGAATCGAATTTCTCTCCACCTTTAATGGAAGGGGCTTATTATATTGGAAATGCTACTTTTACATCTCCAATATATGCGGATGGTAAAATTTTTGTTGGTTCAGGAGATAAAAATTTATACTGTTTTGATGAAGAGACACTAAAGCCTCTATGGACATATGAAACAGATGGAGCAATAATTGGTGCACCTGCGTATGATGATGGAAAAATTTATTTTGGAACTGTTGATGGATATTTTTTCTGTCTTGATATAACTAATCCTCAAAAATATCTTTGGAGATATAATACTTATTCAAAAATTTATACATCTCCTTTAGTTTTAGGAAATATAGTCTATTTTGGAGTAGAGACAGGGCTTGTTTATGCATTAAATAAATTTAATGGAAAAGAAGTATGGAATTCACCTTTCACAACAAATGGAAAAATTAATTCTTCAATTGCTGGAGATGATACATCTATATTCTTTATTTCTCAAGACGGATATTTATATGCAGTTCATCCATTAACTGGTGAATTATTATGGAAAAGAACAGTTGGTCCAAATGTTAAAGCAACACCAGTTATAAAAGGTAATTATGTTTATATTTTGAACTTTCAAGGACAACTTTTAGCAATAAATAGATTAACTCGAAATCAAGATTGGTACTACTCTTTAAATCAAGATACAACCACTACACCAGCAATTTCTGGTGATCTTGCAATAGTTGTTGGAAATAATGGAAGGGTAGCCTGTGTTGATTTAAAAACTGGAAAAGCAAGATGGGAGAAAAGTTTGGGAGGCAAGTTTGATACTTCACCTGTTGTTACAGATAGATATATTTTTATTGGAGACAACTCATCAACTTTATATATGTTATCAATTGAGAATGGAACAACTCTATGGTTTACAAAATATGAAAAAGGTTTTTATAATGATTTTTGTATTCAAAATAATAAATTATATACACCCATGCTTGATAATTCATTAAGATATTTTATTTCTCAACCTCCACCATTTTTGACAGTTGAACCATTAACTCTTGATTTTGGAGAAGTTGATGTAAACTCAAAAAAAACTTTAAGTTTTATAATAAAAAATAAAGGAGGAGGAACCTTAACTGGTAAAATTTCTGCTGAGAATTTCTATTGGATTAAAGTTTTTCCAACAGAATTTTCTGCAAATGAGGTTATAGTTAATGTAACAGTAGATACAACAGGATTTTCTATGGAAACAGAATATAAAGGCAAAATCATTATTAAGTCAAATGGAGGAGATGCTGAGGTTTCTGTTATACTAAAGACAAAAAGTTTACCACCAAAGTTAAGTGTTACTCCTAAACTAATTGATTATGGAAATATAAATAAAGGAGATAAAAAAGTTATTCAGATTCAAATTAAAAATTTAGGTGGAGGAAAACTATTTGGTACACTTTCAACTGATGTTAATTGGATTCAATTTGAAACAATAAATTTTGAGGGAAATGATATAAAGGTTAATGTAACTCTTAATGCCGAAAATTTAATTGTTGGTCAAAGATATAAAGGTCTTATTTATGTTGAATCAAATGGAGGGAAAGAAACAATAGAAATTTATATAAATGTGGTTGAACCCAATCCAATTCTTTTTGTTGATACAAACACATTAAATTTTGGAGAGGTTAAAAAGGGTGATTCACCATCAAAAATATTTGTAATTTCAAATAAAGGTGGTGGAACACTGAGTGGAACAATTTCAACATTGGATGATTTTATTATTTTAAGTACAAAAACATTTTCTGGAAATGAAGTTAGAGTAACAGTTACACTTAAAACAGATAACCTCATTGAAGACAAATTATATGTTGGAAAAATTGAAATTAACACACAATGGGGTAAGGCGACCATTGAAGTTTATGTAAAGATATTGAAGAGAGAAGAAACAGTTCAAAAAGTAGTCATAATTTTACAAATTGGAAATAAAGTTATATATGTAAACAATCAACCACAAATTATTGATGTCCCACCACAGATAATTGAAGGAAGAACTCTTCTTCCAATAAGATATGTAGTTGAGCCACTTGGTGCAAAAATTTTCTGGGATGATGTTGAAAAAAGAGTAACAATTGAATTTAAAGATATTACTATAGATCTATGGATTGGAAAAGCACTAGCAAAAGTTAATGGTAAGGAAACTCCAATTGATCCAAATAATCCAAAAGTAGTACCTATGATTATTAAAGGAAGAACAATGCTTCCTGTAAGATTTGTTGCAGAAAATTTAGGTTGTAAAGTGGATTGGGATGGAGCAACAAAAACTATAACAATAACATATCCTAAAGATTAAAACAAAATTAATTAATGTATCGATTTTTCTCTATTGACAAAAAGAAATGATTATATAAAATTTATATTTAGGTTAGCACTCTATGTTTAAGAGTGCTAATTTTAAGGAGGAGACATGGAAAAAAGAGATGATTTAACATATGCTCTTTTTAAAGTTCTAAAAGAAAAAGAGGATGAATTAAGAAAGTTGAAAGAAGAGATTAAATCTTTAACTCTCCTAATTAAAAAAGAGAGGAGAGATCTCGAATATTTTCAAAAAAAATGGCAAGAAGAAGAGAAGTTGAGGGATATCAAAAATAGAGGTGAAATTATATCTTCTCTTTTACATATATATGATAGTATTGAGGGGGCCAAGAGTAAAATTAAAGATGAAAATTTATTAAACGGACTTTTATTAATAGAAAAACAATTTTTGGATTTTCTTAAAAAAGAGGGAGTAGAAGAAATTGGAAATGTTGGAGAAAAGTTTGATCCATCCCTTCATCAAGTAATAAGTATTGATATTACAAATAAAGATGAAGAGGATGGAGTTATAAGTGAAGTTTATAGAAAAGGTTATAAGATAAAAAATTATCTTATAAGACCTGCTTATGTAAAAGTTTACAAAAAGGAGGTAAACTAATATGGGAAGAATAATAGGTATTGATCTTGGAACATCAAATTCATGTGCTGCTGCTATAATTGGAGGAAAACCAACAATTATACCAGCTGCTGAAGGTGTTTCAATTGGTGGAAAAACAGTTCCCTCAGTTGTAGCATTCACAAAAGATGGACAACTTCTTGTTGGAGAACCAGCAAGAAGACAGATGGCACTTAATCCTGAAAGAACAATAACAGGAATAAAAAGAAAAATGGGGACAAACTATAGAGTTAAAATTGATGATAAAGAATATACTCCAGAACAGATTTCAGCATTTATTCTTCAAAAAATAAAAAAGGATGCAGAGGCATTTCTTGGAGAAAAAGTTGAAAAAGCAGTGATTACTGTACCAGCATATTTCAATGATAACCAAAGACAAGCAACAAAAGATGCAGGAAGAATTGCAGGTCTTGAAGTAGTTAGACTTATAAATGAACCAACAGCAGCAGCATTTGCATATGGACTTAATAAAAGTGAAAAAGAGTTAAAGATTCTTGTTTTTGATTTTGGTGGTGGAACTCTTGATGTTACTATTATGGATTTTGGTGAGGGAGTTTTCCAAGTAATTTCAACAGCAGGCGATACTCAACTTGGTGGAAGAGATATGGATGAAGCACTTATGAATTATATAATTGAAGATTTCAAAAAAGAGACTAATATAGATTTATCAAAAGATCCAAAAGCACTTCCAAGATTAAGAGAAGCAGTTGAAAAGGCAAAAATTGAACTCTCAAGTGTGCTTGAAACAGAAATTAACCTTCCGTTTATAGCGATAAAAGATAATGAACCATATCACCTTGTTAAAAGAGTAACAAGAGCACTTCTTGAGGAGTTAGTTAAACCAATTATTGAAAGATGTCGTGGACCTTTAACTCAAGCACTTGAAGATGCAAAACTTACTCCAAGAGACATTGATAATATAATTCTTGTTGGTGGTCCTACAAGAATGCCAATTGTTCAAAGATTCATTGAAAATTTCTTTGGAAAACCTGCTGAAAGAGGTGTTGATCCAATGGAGTGTGTTGCAATGGGTGCTGCAATTCAGGCTGGAATTCTTGAGGGAAGTGTTAAACAAGAAATTGTTCTTCAAGATGTAACACCTTTAACTTTAGGAATTGAGACTCTTGGAGGAATTTTTACAAAGATGATTGATAGAAATTCACCAATTCCAATTAAAAAGACACAAATTTTTACAACTGCTCAAGATAATCAAACATCAGTTGAAATACATATACTTCAAGGCGAAAGACCTCTTGCAAAAGATAATGTTTCTCTTGGAAGATTTATTTTAGATGGAATTCCACCAGCACCAAGAGGAGTTCCAAAAATTGAAGTAACATATGAAATTGATGAAAACGGAATTTTACATGTTACTGCAAAAGATTTAGCAACTGGAAAAAGTCAAAATATAACCATTACTCAAGCAGTTAGACTTTCTGAAGAAGAAGTTGAAAGGATGAGAAAAGAAGCAGAAAGATTTGCAGAAGAAGATAGAAAGAGAAAAGAAGAGATTGAACTAAGAAATATGGCAGATCAACTTCTTTATACTGGAAGAAAGACAATAAAAGAGAATAGAGATAAAGTTAGTAAAGAGGTAATTGATAATGCAGAAAAGAAACTTGATGAACTTGAAAATCTTCTTAAAGAGAATAAAATAGAAGAGATAAGAAAAAAGATAGATGAAGTCAATGAAGCGCTCGCAAAAGTTGGAGAAGAAATATATAGAAAAGCAGGAACTCAAGGAAGTTCAAATGAACCACCAAAAGAGCAGGAGAAAAAAGATGATAAAGGAACAATTGATGGAGATTATGAAGTCAAGTAATGAATAAAGATTATTATGAGATATTAGGGGTGGATAGAAATGCCACCCCTGAAGAAATAAAAAAAGCATATAGAAAACTAGTTAAGCAGTACCATCCAGATTTAAACAAAAATAATCCTGAAGCAGCCAAAAAAATGGCTGAAATAAATGAAGCATATGAAGTTCTTTCTGATCCAGAAAAGAGAAAAAGATACGATTTATATGGTACTGCTGAAGGTGTAGGAGATTATGCTTATCAATATACTTCAGAGTCTCCATTTAGTGACTTCTTTAGAGATTTTGATTTTGGTTTTGAAGATATTTTTGACACATTTTTTGGTGGTGGATTTACAGAAACTCGAGAGAGAAAAAGAGTTGAAAGAGGAAGTGATATATATGGAAGAATTGAAATTGAATTAAGAGATGTTTTA
This sequence comes from Caldisericia bacterium, assembly GCA_030018355.1. Classification (NCBI taxonomy): domain Bacteria; kingdom Pseudomonadati; phylum Caldisericota; class Caldisericia; species Caldisericia bacterium. The sequence goes on from JASEFN010000003.1 coordinate 64,150, forward strand.
TATGGAAAAGATGTTGAAATTGAAGTTGAGAGAAACGAGATTTGTGATGCTTGTAATGGAAGCGGTGTTGAAAGAGGATTTAATAAAGAGAAATGCCCTACTTGTCATGGAACAGGCAAGGTAAAAAGAACTCAAAGTTCAATTTTTGGTCAATTTGTCACAATAACAACATGTCCAACTTGTAAAGGTGAAGGTGAAATAAATACACATCCTTGTAAAGTTTGTAGAGGGAGTGGAGTTGTAAAAAAGAAAAGAATTATAAAAGTAAAAATTCCACCAGGAATTGAAGATGGAATGAGAATAAGGCTTCAAGATGAAGGTAATTCATCAAAGAGTGGATTAAGAGGAGATTTATTTATTGAAGTTAAAATAAAACCACATCCATTTATTAAAAGAAAGGGTACAGATTTAATATATGAGGCTGAGGTTCCTTTGCTTAAAGCAATTTTTGGTGGAGAGATTGAAGTGCCGTATATTGATGGAAAAAAGAGAGTTTATATTAATCCCGGAACTCAATTTAATGATGAGATAAGATTAAAAGGCGAAGGTCTTCCTTATTTAAAGGGGAGAGGAAAAGGGGATTTTATTGTAATTGCAAAAATTAAAATTCCTAATATAAAAAATTTATCTAAAAAAGAGAAAGAACTTCTTGAAAAGTGGAAAGAATTAAATAAAGATTAAATTTTTCTTTCTCTCTCCTCTTTTGTAAAACAAAATCTTCTTACAAAACTTAAAATTCCTACTCCGATAACAGCATAAAGAATCTGCGTCATTGATATACCAGGATGGGTTAAAAGTTCTCTTACAATTATAATAATAAGAGTATCAATTAAAGCAAAAGTTGAAAATCTTACCAAAACTACCATTAACTCTAATAAAATCGCTAATAAAAGAATATAAGATAAGATCGTTTGATAGTGTGTTATTAAATCAAGAGGATTGGCAGTTAATGTATGTGTAATTATAAATGGAAGATATTTTAAAGTCAAAAGAAAAATAAAAAGTGTTAAAAGTGAGAGAAATGTGTCAAGTATTTTAATTATTGTTTTTATATATGTTCTAATAATATTAATTAAATCTGAATTCACTATCCCTCCTTAAATTTATTATACCAATTTGTCAAATTTATTATTTGTGGTAAAATGTGGTAATTTGTGGTAAAATAATAAAAATGTTTATGGGTTGTTTTGAGTATAAAATGGATGAAAAAGGAAGGGTGCTTGTACCACCCCAATTTAAAGAGGAACTTGGGGAAAAATTTATAATTACCCGTGGTTTTGAAAATTGCCTTTTTGTTTATTCAATTAAAGAATGGAATAGAATTTCAAATGAATTAGAAAAAGTTCCCTTATCTTCAAAAGAGTTAAGATTTTTTATGAGAATTTGGTTTTCATCAGCACAAGAAGTGTCAATTGATCAATATGGCAGAATTTTAATACCAAATGATTTTAGAAGATATGCAAACTTAAATCGTGAAATTGTTTTTATAGGTGTTTTAAATAGAGTTGAAATATGGGATAAAACACTTTGGGAAAATTATAAAAATTCAAATGAAATCTCTTATGAAAACTCAATTTTGAAACTTATGGAAGGAAGATGATGGAAATAGTTCATAAACCAGTCTTATTAAAAGAAGTTCTCTCTTTTATAGATTTTGAGAAAGCAAGAATTTTTCTTGATTTAACTGTTGGAGAGGGTGGACATAGTGAAGAAATTTTAAAAAAAGCAAGAGAAGACGCAATTTTAATTGGTTTTGATCTTGATGAAGAGATTTTAAAAGTTGCTGAAAAAAGACTTTCAGAATTAAGCAAAAAATTTTATTTATTTAATGAAAATTATAAAAATTTTCCAGAAGTATTAAAGAAATTAAACATTGACAAGGTAGATTTTATGCTTTTAGATCTCGGTTTTTCTTCATTTCAACTTAAAGAAGGTAGAGGTTTTTCTTTTTTAGATAAAGAAAGTTTGCATATGGGTTATAGCAAAAGTTTTAGAGGAGCAGATTATTATATTAATAAATTGAGTAAAAATGATCTAATTTATATATTTGAAGAATTTGGTGAAATAAAAGATAGTGAAAAACTTGCTTTAAAAATAATTGAAGAGAGAAAAAAGAAAAAGATAGAGTCAAGTTACGAACTTGCAAAAATAATTGAAAAGGTTGTAAAAAAGAGAGGAAAAATTCACCCTGCAACTACAATTTTCCAAGCATTAAGGATTTATGTAAATCGTGAATTGGACAATCTTAGAGATTTTTTATTAATTTTTTCAGATTACCTCAATATTGGAGGAATTGCAGAGATAATTTCATATCACTCTCTTGAAGATAGAATGGTAAAAAGAACTTTTAAAGAACTTGAAGAGATGGAAGTTGTAAAAATTTTAACAAAAAAAGTGATAACACCAACAAAAGAAGAGATAAAAGAAAATAGGAGATCGAGAAGTGCAAAACTTAGAGTTGTTCAAAAAATTTAGTTTTCTTCTAATTTTAATAATAATTCTAATATTTATCTATGGGTTTTTAAATTTTTACAATATGAGTTTGGAAAAAAGGAAAATTGAATTAAAAAAAGAGTTAAACTCTTTTAAAGAAGAATACATAGATCTTGTAATTAAATATGAAAGAGAGTCTAACCCCAAAAATCTTATTGAAACTGCTGTGAATAAATTAAAACTTAAATTTGGAAGTGTTGAGGTGTTAGTTGATACAGGAGAGGGTAACTAATAAAAAAAGAGATTTAAACAACAAAATTTTAAAAATATTTATTGTTATAGTTATATCTTTTACAATAATTTTTTTGAAACTAATATACATTAACATTATTAAAAGCAATGAATACAAAAATATTGCAGAAACACAATGGTTTGAAAATGGAAAAATAGTTAAAGCAAAAAGAGGCACAATTTATGATAGAAATGGAAATATTTTAGCAATATCTGTTTTGAGATATAAACTAATTTTAAATAAAAATCTTGTAAGCAATTTAGATAAGACACTTGAGATTTTGTCTGAAAGATTAAATTTAAATAAGGAAGAACTACTCAAAAAGGTAAAAGATAGTTCTTCTCAAGTTGTAATTCTTAATGACATAAAGGAGAGTGAACTTGAAAATTATAAAGATTTAATTAATGATGAAATATATTTTGAATCATATTATAAAAGAGTTTATCCATATGGAAATTTAGCATCTTACCTTCTTGGTGCAATGGGAGTTGATAAAGGTCTTGAAGGAATAGAATTCCAATTTGATTCAATTCTTAAGGGCGAAGATGGGATTATGGGTTTTGTAAAGGATGCAACAGGTAAAGAGATTCCTGGTTCAGAATTTATAATTAAAAAACCAAAAGATGGAAAAGATATATATTTAACAATCGATATAAATATTCAAGGAATGGTTGAAGGAGAACTTGAAAAAACATTTAAAGAGTATAAACCCAAAAGGGTTATTGGAATTATAGAAAGTGTTGAAACAGGAGAAATTATTTCAATTGCAACTATACCCAATTTTAATCCAGAAAATTTAGAAGAATTTTCTCTTTTTTCATATCCAGATCCATCTTATGGATTTAATTATGAGCCTGGTTCTTCATTTAAACCACTTGTTGCTGCAGCAGCACTTGAAGAAGATTTAATAAAAGAAGATGATAAGTTTTATTGTAAAGGTTATGCTGTTATTGATAATAAAACTTTTAAATGTTTAAAAGCCCATGGAGAACAAACATTAAAAGATTTACTTAAAAATTCATGTAATATTGGATTTATTGAAGTTGGCAAAAAAATTGGAGAAAAACTTTATTACTATCTTAAACTTTTTGGTGTTGGAGAAGAAATTGGACTTGATTTTCCATATGAAGGAAAAGGAGATATTTTGGATCCAAAAGATTGGAGTGCCACAACTCTTCCAACAATGTCGTTTGGTGTAGGAATAACTGTAACTCCACTTCAACAAACCTCTTTTTATCAAACAATTGCAAATGGAGGAAATAGATTAAAACCTCAAATAATTAAAAGAATCGTTGATAATAATGAAGTGGTGTTTGAATCAAAACCAATTTTAATAAAAAAAGTTATTTCAAAAGAGACAGCAGATAAGGTTTTGTCTTATCTTGATTATGTTGTAAATGGTGGTGGTGTGAGAAGTGCTATTATTTCTGGATATTCAATTGGTGGGAAAACTGGAACCGCTGGAGTTGTTGAAAACGGAAAATACAAAGAGGGTTATGCTGTTCTTTGGTTTATTGGAGTTATAACAGCAAAAAATCCAAAATACATAGTAACTGTTGTAGTTGATGGAATTGAAAGCCAAGAAGTATTTGCTGCTGGTATAGCAGCACCAACATTTAGAAGAATTGCTCAATTTTTGATAAACTATTATGGAATAGAAAAGGATGAAAAGATTAAGTGAGATTTTGAATGTTATTGATTATAAAAAGGTTATAAATTTTAAAGATCATGAAATTGAAAACCTCGCTATGAGAATTAATGAAATAAAAGAAAATACTCTCTATTTTCTATTTAAAGGAAGAACTTATGATGGAACTAAAAATTATGAAGAAGCAAGTATTAATGGAGTTAAAGCATTTATTTCTGATAGAGAATTTGAAATAAAGGAAGACACAACTTTAATTGTGGTTAATAATGTAAGAGATGTTCTTTATAAAATTTCATGTTTTTTATATGATAATCCATCTCAAAAGATGAATGTTTTTGGAATAACTGGAAGTAGTGGTAAAACATCAGTTGTTACAATTTTAAAAAATATTTTCCCATACTCTTCATCGATCAGTTCTTTAGGTGTTGAAATTTTAAATGAAAAAGTTTATGAACCAGAGACAACTCAAACTACTCCAGAATCACACTACATTCAAAGGTACCTTAATCTTGCATTAAAAAGAGGTTCAAAAAATTTTATTATTGAAACATCATCTTTTGCTCTAAAAGATAAGAGAGTTTTTGGAATAGATTTTAAGGCTTCAATTTTTTTAAACTTTTCAATTACTCATCATCTTAAGATTCATGGTACAATTTTAGATTATCTAAATTCAAAAATTCTCTTAAAAAGTTTAACAAATGGTCCATTTCTTATTAATTCCGACTCTCCTTACTCATATTTTTTTAAAAAAGATTCAAATAACTTCTATTTTTCATATAAAGAAAAAAAAGATTTTTCTGTTGTAGATTATGAAAAAAATAAAGAGAACTTTAAATTTACAATTAAACTGTTAGAAAAAACCTATAATATAAATTTAAAAGATGAATTTGATATTTATCCAGTTTTACCATCTCTTTCTCTTGCATATCTTACTAATCTTAACATTGAAGAGGCAATTTCAAAAATAGAAAATATGAATCTTAATCCTTCTGGAAGATGGGTAGTTTTGTCAAATGATCCTTTTGTTGTTGTGGATAAATCAAATACTCCTTTATCTATTGAATTTCTTGTTCAAAAAATAAAAAAGATTCCTTTTAAAAGAAAATTTGTTCTTTTTTCATTTTTTGAAGAGGAAGATAAAAGAGAAACATACATCATTTCAAAAATTCTTGCTGAAAACTTTAATTTCATTTTTATAACTCAAGATGATACACAATATAAAAATCCTTTTCAATGTAATATTAATTTTATTAAATTTTTAAGAAAATTTAACTCTAACTTTACTTTTATTGAAGATAGAAAGGAGGCTATAAAAAAGGCTCTTATTTTTACAAAAAAGGGAGATGCGCTCTTTATTTTGGGAAGAGGAGATCAAAAATATATGAAGGTTCGTATGAATAAGAAAATCCCTTTTAATGATATTGAGATTACAAAAGAATTAGTGAATGAAATTTATTTAAAGAGGTATTATTTATGATTGAAACTTTAATTATTTTTATATTTCTTTTTTTGTCTTACTTTCTCTTTAAAATTTTAATAATCTTTCAAAGAAAAAGAAAAAAAGGTCAAGTAGTTAGAGAAGAGGGTCCAAAGACACATCTTAATAAAAGCGGAACTCCAACTTTTGGTGGAGTTATTTTTATAATTTCATTTCTTTTAGTTTACCTTTTTTTGCCAAAAGATAGTTTATTAAATAATTTTCTTCTTTTTGTTTTTCTCCAAAGTTCAATAGGCTTTATAGATGATTTTATGAAAGTTATCTTAAAATCTCCATATGGACTTATTGCAAGATACAAACTTCCGCTTCAATTTATTTTTTCAATTCCCGCCTTAATTTATTTTATAAATACAAAACATAACTTAATTTTATTGCCCTTTACAAATAGATTAATAGAGATATCAATACCACTTTTTACTGGTTTATTTCTCTTTTTTGTAGTGGGAGGAATAAATAGTTTCAATTTTGCAGATGGACTTGATGGTCTTCTTTGTGGATTATCTTTAATTTTATTACCTTTGTTTATCTTTTTATCAAATGGAATTCCAAATTTAAACAAAATTTTACTTGCTATTTTTGGAACTCTTATCTCTTTTTTGTGGTTCAACTTTCATCCAGCAGAAATATTTATGGGTGATACAGGATCAACTTTTTTAGGAGCATTTTTTATGTATCTTATCTTTCTTTTTAGGCTTGAGATTCTTATGCCTCTTATTCTTTTTTTATTTGGGTTAGAAATAGTTTCTGTAATTCTTCAAGTTGGTTACTTTAAAATAACTAAAAAATTATATGGAGAAGGAAAAAGAATTTTTAAGATGGCACCAATACATCACCATTTTGAACTAATGGGAATTCCAGAAGAAAAGGTAACTGTTAAATTTTGGATTATTCAAATTATACTTGTTATAATAACTTTTTCTTTGATCTACTTTGGAGGAAGAATTTGAAATATAAAGGAAAGAAGATTTCAATTATTGGAATTGGTGGAACAAAAAGATCAGGTTTCTATACAGCACTTCTTTTAAAAAAAGAAGGAGCAGAGGTATTTGTTAGTGAGATTAAAAAAGAGGTAGAATTTCAAAAAGAGATAGAGGAGTTTGATAAACTTGGAATAAAGTATGAATTTGGAGTAAATAGTGAAAAGATACTTGATGGAGATATTATCGTACTTTGTCCTGGAGTTCCAAGAGAACACCAAATAGTTCAAAAAGCAAAAAGTTTAGGAAAGATCATTACAGGTGAGTTAGAACTCTCTTTTGAATTTATAAATGGTGATGTAGTTGGAATAACTGGTACTTCTGGAAAAAGTACAACAACTGCTTTAACTTATGAATTGATAAAAAGAAGTGGAGTTAAAACTCATCTTGGCGGAAATATTGGAATTCCACTTTCCTCACTTGTAATAAATGAAAGAGAGGGAATTTTTGTTCTTGAAATTTCTGCTTTTCAACTTGAAACAATAAAAAAATTTAGACCAAAAATTGGAGTTTTTTTAAACTTTCATGAGGATCATCTTGATAGATACAAAAATTTGGGTGAATACTTTTTATTTAAAAAAAGAATTTTTGAAAATCAACTTAAAACAGATTATGCAATTTTAAATTATGATGATGAAAAAATAAGAGATTTAAGTAAAGAGATAAATAGTAAGGTTTTATATTTTTCAATGAAAAAAGATGTTGAGGGTATTTTTTATGAGAAAGGAAAAATATTTTTAAATTTAGATGGTAATAAAGAGTATGTTATAGATAGAGAAGAAATATCACTAATTGGTGATTTTAACACAAATAATATAATGGCTGCCACTCTTGCTTCTTATCTTGTTACAAAAGATCTTAATTCAATAAGAGAAGGTTTAAAAGAGTTTAAGGCTCTTCCTCATAGATTAGAGTTTGTTACAGAAATTAATGGAGTAAAGTTCATAAATGATTCAAAATCAACGAAGCCAGAATCAAGTAAACTTGCTATTTCTTCTTTCCCCCCAAAAAAGATAATTATTATTCTCGGTGGTAGTAGTAAAAAGAGTGATTTTAGAGAACTTTGTGAATTAGTAAAAGAAAGAGCAAAATTTGCTGTTTGTATTGGTGTGACAAAAGATGAATTTGTAAAAATTTTCAATGAGATTGATTTTAAAGATTATGTAATTGCTGATGACCTTAAAGAAGCAATAAGAGTTTCTTATTCAAAAGCTGAGAGAGGAGACATAATTCTTCTTTCACCTGCATGTGCAAGTTTTGATATGTTTATAGATTTTGAGGATAGAGGAGAAAAATTTAAGGGTTATGTTTTGGAGTTAAAAAATGAAAAGGAGGTTTGATTTTATTCTTCTATTTCTTTTTGTAATTCTATATCTTTTTGGAGTCCTATGGCAATTTTCAGCAGGAAGCGTTGAATATTTAAAATTTGGAGAATTTTACACCTTCAAAAGACATTTAATTTTTGCTTCTATTTCATTTATCTTTCTTTTTGTTTCAATTTACATTTCTAAAAAAACTCTTCTTTTTTTAATAAAACCGATTTTCTTTTTATCAATCTTACTTCTTGTTCTCGTTTACATACCATATTTTAATCAAAACACACTTCATAAAAGATGGATTTATTTATTTGGATTGAGTTTTCAACCTTCAGAACTATTTAAGTTAACATCAATTCTTTATACTTCCTTTGTGCTTACTAGAGATTATCTTTTATGGAAAAGATTTACATATCTTCTACCTCTATTCCTTTATATCTTTTTGGGTGTTACCTTAATTTTATTTGAAACAGATTTGAGCACTTCAATGCTTATTTATTTAATTTTCTTTTTAATGATTTTAGTTGGAACATATAAATTTAAACACATTATAATTCCATCTTCAATTCTCATTTTATTTCCAGTGGCTATTTTAATGAAAGAAGAGTGGAGAATTAGAATAATAAGTACACTTAATCCCTTTAAATATATAACCAATGAAGGTTATCAAGTTGCTCAATCTCTTATTGCAATAGCATCTGGAGGTCTATTTGGTGTTGGATATATGAATGGAAAACAGAAATTTGATTATATTCCACTTGTTTCAAAAGATTTTATTTTTGCTTTAATTTGTGAAGAGAGTGGGTTATTGGGTGCATCTATTCTTCTTTTAATTCTTTTTTTAATTTTATATAGAGGTTTAAGAATTTCTCTAAAGGTGAATGATCCATTTTTAAAACTTTTATCATTTGGAATAACTACTCATCTTGTCTTACAATCTTTAACAGTAATTGGAGTGAATATTGGTTTTTTTCCAGTGACTGGCCTTCCTCTTCCTTTTATAAGTTATGGAGGTACTGCACTTTTAATTAATGGTATTGAAGCGGGTTTACTTCTAAATATCTCGAGGTATGTAGAATGAAAGTATTAATTGCTACTGGAGGAACTGGTGGACATATTTACCCAGGTATTTTAGTAGGAAAATATTTAAAAGAAAATGGAATTGATGTTTTATTTACAATTGGTAAAAGAAAAAGAGAAATAGAGATAATGAAAAAGGAAGAATTTCCTTTTGTTTCACTTCCTTTACCCCAGCCTTCCAAAATTTCATTTTATCCATTTCTTTTAATTTCTCTAATTTTTGCTTTAAAAGTAATTATTAAGTTTAAACCAGATAAAATATTTGCAACAGGAAGTTATTCATCATTTCCAATTCTTTTTTGGGCAAACTTTTTGAAAATTCCATATTATTTACATGAACAAAACACAATTCCAGGCAAAGTTATTAAGATTTTTTCGAAAAAAGCAAAAAAAGTTTTTGTCTCTTTTGAGGAGACAAAAAGTTATCTTAAAAAAGAAAATATAATCTTTTCTGGTTTTCCAGTTAGAGAAAATATTGGAAAAATTTCAAAAGATGAAGCAGTAAAAAAATTTAATATTATTTCAAATAAAAAGATATTTTTGCTTATTGGTGGTAGTGGTGGCTCAAAATATCTTCTTGAACTTATAAAAAAATTTGACAAAGAAATAGATTCTTTAAATCTTTTTGGAATTATAATTAAAGGGAATCAAACATTTGATGAGACTCTTTCTTTTGAAAATATAATTTTTGAATATATTGATGAAATTGAATATGCTTATGCTGTATCTGATTTTGTAATTGGAAGGGGCGGTGCAGGAACAATTTGGGAGTGCATAGTTTCAAAAAAGCCATCTCTTATTGTCCCTATTAAAACCAGTAAACATCAAATTAAAAATTCAAAAATAGTGGAGAAATTAAAAATTGGAGAAGTTTTTATTTCAGAAGATGAAACATTCTTTATTGAAAAGTTAAAGAAAATTTCTGAAAATCTTGATTATTATCAAAAAAATTTTTCATATTTAAATCTTCCAAAAACAAAAGATATAATATTAAAGGAGATACTTTATGAGTAAAAAAGTTCATCTAATTGGAATTGGTGGTTCTGGAATGATATCTCTTGCAAATCTACTTTTAAATCAAAATTTTTCACTTTCTGGTTCTGATATTTCAATAAACGAAAAGATTGAAAAACTAATTGAAAAAGGCATATATTTTTATTTAGGTCATAAAAAAGAAAATATTATAGATAAAGATATCATAATTTATTCATCTGCAATAAAAGAGGAGAATGAAGAGTTAGATTATGCAAAAAAACTAAATAAAGAAGTTTATCATAGAGTGGATTTTCTTAAAAAATTAACAGAAAACAAAAAGGTAATTGGTGTAGCAGGAACTCACGGAAAAACAACAACAACTTCAATTATCTCTCACATATTTGATAAAGCGTATCTTTCTCCCTCAATATATATAGGCGGAGAAACAGAAGATTTTTATTTTGGTAGTAAATTAGGAAGTGGTGAGTTCTTTATTCTTGAAACAGATGAACATGATAAATCATTTTTAAAATTTGAGATATATTTGCCAGTCATAACAAATATTGATAAAGATCATCTCTCCTTTGATGGACCATACAAAGGAGATTTTGAATCATTAAAGAAGAGTTTCATTGAATTTATAAATAGATCTCTATCAAAAAAAGTCGTTCTAAATCTTGATGATCCAGTTTTAAGAGAAATTAAAGATTTTTTAAATGTTCAAGTTATCTCATATTCAATTTTAGATAAAAGTGCCACATTTTTTGCAGAAATAAAAGAAGACAAGGGTTTGAGTCAAGTGGTTTCGTTGTATAAAAATAAAAATTTTATTAAAGATTTCATAATACACCTTCCAGGGTTTATGAATGTTTTAAATTCTCTTGCTGCAATTGCTACATCTTTTGAATTTAATATTGATAAAGAAACTATTTTTAAAAATATTGAAACTTTTAAAGGAGTTAAAAGAAGATTTGAAATTCTTTATGATAAATCTTTTACTGTTATTGATGATCATGCAGACCATCCAACTGAAATTAAAACAACTCTTTCTGTTGCAAGAAAAATTTATAAGAATAGAAGAATTATTCTTGTTTTAGAACCACATAGATATTCACGAGTTTTTAATTTAAAAGATGAATATCCTTTAAGTGTAAAAGATGCTGATATTATAATCTATTTGCCAATAGATCCAGCAGATGAATTAGAGACTCTTGGAATAAATGCCGAAATTTTGTATGATAAAACTAAGGTGATATATAAAAATAAAGAAATTTATTATTTTGATAAAAAAAGTGCATTAGATTATTTGATGAAAAACATTAAAAAAGAAGATGTTATTATATTTATGGGACCTGGTAAAATTAAAAATTTAGTTAAGGAGTTTTTAAGTGAGTTTAAGTCTTCTTAATGATTTTAAACTGATAAAAGGTAGAGTTTTTAGGGATTTTGAAATTAAAAATTTAACAACATTTAAAGTGGGTGGAAAAGTTGATTATCTTGTTATTCCAAAAGATGTAGAGGATATAAAAACAACACTTAAAATAGGAAAAGATAAGAATCTCCCAGTTTATATAATGGGCAATGGTTCAAACCTTCTTGTTTCAGATAAAGGCATAAGAGGAATTGTTTTAAGAATTTCAAAAGAAAATTTTAATAGAGTTGAACTGAAAGGAAACTTGATTACTTCTGAAAGTGGAGTTCCTTTAAGTGAACTTATCTCTCTTTCAATTAAAAATGGTCTTTCAGGACTCGAAAATCTTTATGGAATTCCAGGTGTCCTTGGAGGTGTTATTGCTATGAATGCTGGAACTGATGGATGTTCTATTGGCGATTTTATAAAGGAGATAAAAGCAATAGATGCCTCACTAAATCAAAATGTTCTCTCAAAAGAAGAAATAATTTTTTCATATAGAAAATCTTCAATTCTTGAGAAAAAGTTAATTGTTATTGAAGCAAAATTAGAACTTAAAAAAGATGATAAAGAAAGAATATTTAAAACATTAAGAGAGAAGATAAGAAAAAGAAAAAAAACTCAACCAATCAACTTTCCAACAGCAGGATGTGTTTTTAAAAATGAGGGAGAAAATAAAGCAGGATACTTAATTGAAAAAGCAGGATGTAAGGGACTTAAAATTGGAGACGCTGAAGTTTCAACTCTTCATGCAAATTTTATATTAAATAGAGGAAATGCAACATTTAAAGAGATAATATCTCTAATGAAATTGGTAAGAGAAATGGTTTATGAGAAATTTAAAATTACTCTCAATCCTGAAGTTGTAATTTTGGGAGAGGTTGAAGAGGCTCTCCCATTTAATGTGCTTGAGCCATGGTAAAGAAATTAATTTTAGTTTCTATTTTAATTATTTTAATAATTTTTCCTCCAATTTTTCCTAAATCTTTAATTGAAGGAGAAAATAACAATCTAAAATCATACTTTGGTTTTGTTTTTACATATTTTAATAAAGATTTACAAAGAGAATCTATTTTTAAATATAAGGTAAAAGGGTTTGAAAAAAGAGGAGTTGTTTTAAAAAATGAAACCTTAGGTAAATCTTTTATTTTTTCATCAGATGGGAAATTATTAAGTGTGGGAGAAATTAATGGTGCAATAACTCTTTATTTTAAAGAAGAAAAAGAGCCCAAAAAATATTATGAATCTATAAAAAACTTTCACTCACATTTCATCTATTTACAAGATATTTTAAAAGATTTTAACTTGAAACCCTATCTTGATATAGAAAAAGACGAAATTTATTTTGAAAACGAAGAAATTTTAATAAAATTAGGAAGAGAAAATTATAAAGAAAGAATTAAAAATGTTATTAATTTACTAAAGCATGAAAAACTCACAGGAACTATTGATGCAACATTTGATAAAATAATTTTACATAAAGGGTCAAAAAAATGAAAAATTTATCTGTCATTGAATTTTCTCCAAAAGATAAAATAATTTTTAATCTTTTCAGAATTGAAAATCATGATTTAAATTTAGTAGAAAGATATGAATTTGATGATATTAATTATAAAAATGGAAAAATATTGAAGGCTTCTCCTCTAAAAGAGAAAATTCAAAACGAAATTAAAAAGTTTGAAGAACTTATTGGATCATTTCAAAATATTATTACAATTTATGATAAACCAACAATTTTAAAAAAGAAATTTTTAATTAAAAGTAAAGTTGAAAGAAAATTTAGACAGATTGATATTGATAATATGTTAAACATAATAAAAACTTCTTTAGAAAAAGAAGGGAAAGAAATAGTTCATATTTTAAAAAATGAGTTTTTTATTGATGATAAAAGAGCGAGTAATCCACTTGGACAAAAAGGGAAAAATCTAATTGGTATTTTTATAATTTGTGCTATTGAAAAAGAAAAAATTAAAGTTTTAAAATCTCTTTTTGATAAAAAAGATTCACTTCTCGGAATACATTTTTCACCTCTCTTAATTCCTTATGGACTTAAAGATAGTTTTTCAAAAAATTTCATAATAGATATTGAAGATAAATTTACATATGTTCTTTTTGGTTATGAGAACACAATACATCAAATTGAATATTTAGATATTGGTGTAATGGATATATTAAGAGATCTCTCGTATGTTCTTGAAATTCCTCCAAGAGAAACAGAAGAGATTGTTTTTAAAAAAGGTGCTCTTGACTCAAGAGTTTTTTTGGATAGTGATTATCCAATATCAATTGAGAAAAAAGTTGCTTCAATGAGAGTATATGAGATTCTTGAACTTATTGAAAAAAAAGCAAAACGTCTTCCTTTTAAATTTTATCCAGAAGAGATTGTATTATGTGGAGAAGGTGCTAAAATAAAAAATATTAAAGAATTTACAAAAGAATTTTTTAATTTGCCAGTTTCAATAGGAGAGCCTGTGGAATTTAAAAGTGAATTAAAATTTGATGGTATTGATTTAATACATGTAATAGGTGCTATAAGAACTCTCTTTGAAGAAAAAGAGAGAGTATCGTTTTTTTCAAAATTTTTTAGGCTTTTTGAAAAAATTTTTGATTGAGGAGGAAGAAAATGGGTAATGCTTATGATCCATGGCAAGAAACAAAGCCAGTTATAAAAGTTGTAGGTGTTGGAGGAGGCGGTACAAATGCAGTAAATAGAATGATTGAGAGAGATATAAAAAATGTGGAATTTATTGCTATAAATACAGATGTTCAAGTTTTAAAACTCTCTAAGGCACATAGACTTGTTCAAATTGGTCCAAAAACAACAAAAGGTTTAGGTGCTGGATCAGATCCAGAGTTAGGAAAAAAAGCAGCAGAAGAGAGTAGAGAAGCAATAAGAGATGCTCTTATGGGAGCAGATTTAATTTTTATAACTGCTGGAATGGGGAAAGGAACTGGAACTGGTGCATCTCCTGTTGTTGCAGAAATTGCAAGAGAAATTGGTGCTCTAACTATTGGGGTAGTTACAAAACCATTTAACTTTGAAGGAAGAAGAAGAATGCAGGTTGCAGAAGAAGGGATTTCTCTTTTAAAAGAAAAAGTTGATACTTTAATTATTATTTCAAACAACAGACTTCTTGAAATTACAACACCAAAAACGAGTTTACTTGATTCATTCTCTTTAGCAGATGAAGCACTAAGGCAGGGAGTTCAAGGAATTTCAGATTTACTCACTCAACCTGGCCTTATAAATGTAGATTTTATGGATGTTGCAAAAATTATGAGAGGAGCAGGGAATGCTTGGCTTGGAATTGGAATAGGTTCTGGAGAGAAAAGAGCAGAAACAGCAGCAAAAAATGCTTTAACAAGTCCACTTCTTGAAATGTCACTTTCTGGTGCAAAAGGAGTTGTTGTGAACATTTCTGGTAATAAATCTCTCTCTATTCATGAAGTAAATAATGCAATGAAGATAATTAGTTCTAATGCAGATCAAGATGCAAATATAATCTTTGGAGTAACAATTGATGATGAATTAGGCGATCAAATAAAAATTGTTGTGGTTGCTACAAACTTTCAACCTAAATTTGGTCCACAAGGAAAATTTGAAGAGTTAGAAAAGGAGATAATAACTGCAGAGGATCTTAGGATTCCTTCATTTTTAAGGAAGAAAAGAGAAGAAAAAGATTGAAAAGATTAAATAGAATTATAATACTTTTTTTAGTTATTATTTTTCTTTTTAATTACAAAAAAGTTTTTTCTCTATTTATACTACCTCAAACATATAAAATTGAGAAGATCACTGAGTCAATATTTATAAGAAAAGAAGGAATAGTTTTATTCAATGAAGATATAATCTATTCTCCTTATGATGGAAGGATAAAACTCCTTTTTAATCATGGAGATAAAATAAAGAAAAATTCTCTTGTTGCAACAGTTGACACACTTGAAGGAGAATTTAAATTTTATTCAAATCTTTCTGGAATTCTTTCGGTCAAATTTGACAATTTAGATTTTTCTCAAGATGAGATTAATAATTTAAATTTCAAAACCCTTCTTTCAAATTTAAATTCTAAAAAAATTCAAAATGGCGATGAAATAAAGATTGGTGAGCCAATTTTTAAAATAATAGATAATCTTTCTGCGTTTATATATTTTGAAAATGATGAAAATCTAAAGAATTTTATCTCAGGAAAATATATTTATCTTAAAAATATCTATAATGGAGAAATCTTTAAAGGCGAAATTGTTGAAAACACCTCTTTATTAAAAATTAAATTTAACAAATTTTTAGAATATTTTTTAGATGAGAGAGTTCATCCATTTGAGATTATGATTTTTGAGGGTGAAGTTATTAAAATAAAAGAAAGTTTTATAAAAAATGGAGGAATTTATTTGAAAGAAGATCTTAATACAAGTTTTGTTTCAATTAAGAATTTTAAATATATTAAAATTGGTGAATTTTTAATTTTTCCTCTTATTGAGGAAAATAAATCTCTTTTTGATCTTATAGGAAAAGTGATAATAAAGTAAAGGAGGAGATATGGGTTTTTTGGATGGTTTAAAAAAGTTTTTTGGTTTTGAGGAAGAAGTACAAGAAATTCACGAAGAGGAAGAAGGAATTGTTATTGGTGAGGATACAGGAGTTAAAGTTGTAGTAATTGAGCCTAAATCTTTTGATGAAGCACAAGAAATTATAGATGATCTTAAAGATGGTAGACCAGTAATAATTAATTTTGAAGATACAGATAGAGAACTTGCAAGAAGAATAATTGATTTCATAAGTGGTGGAGCATATGCTTTGGATGGTTCAACAGAAAAAATTTCAAATTATGTATTTTTGTTTGTTCCAAAAGGGGTTGAAATAACAAAAGAGAGCAAAAAATTTTGGAAGAAACACCTCGATAAAGAAGAAAAAGAAGAGTAAAATTAAACCTAATTTATTCACAATGTTTGAATTTGAAATAATTTTAGAAGTTTGATATAATTTTATTTGCTCTGACTCTTACGTTATCTCGTAAGTATCTTCCTAAAAAATGGGAAGACCAGAGATAACGGAGAGTTGGAGCAAAATCTCCTTAAACATTAATTATTTTATAAGTTTTTCTATTAAATTGTTATCCTCTTTACTTTTAAATATAATTTTTATTAGTAATCTTAATGAATTGCTTAAATTTTTAGATATTTTAACTTTCTTTAATAAATAAGGCAATCTTCTTATTGATTCCTTTCCCTCTTTTATATTTAAAATTGATATAATTTTTTTCCTTTCATCTTTTGAATATTTTTCATTTATATCGAGTTCAATTATTCTATTTATTGGAAGTTGATTAATTATACTTGCGAATACCTCATCTGGAGCATCAATTAAATTAATTATTTCCCAATCATAAATAATTTTTGAATCATAAGAAAGTTCTTTAGATATAAAAGCAATACTTTTGTATTCCCACGCGCCAAAATCATTTTTAGTAAGAACTCTATAACTTTTTGAAATATTGTTATTCTTCATAAAATTATTTTACACTATTTTTTAGTTATAATATACCCTTTTACAAAAATATAATCAAAATCTTTGGGTATTTCATAAGATATAATTGTAACCCCTCCACCTTTTAAACTTCCTTGACTTTCTTCAATTTTTATTCCCTCAAGCATAAGAATTTCTTCAAAGTCTCTTGGATGATCACATATAAATATTATCTTGTTTACATATTCATCAATTTTAATAACATTTCCTTCATAAATTTCCATTGGCTCTCTTTTATATTGAACAATATATCCATTCTCAATATTCCATTCACAAATGTAATTACTTAGTGGTGAAATAAAATAAATTTTATTGTTTGGGAAATAATATGCAAACCTAAATAAATCTACACTTTCATCTGAAAGAAAAATTACAGTTTGCTTATCATTTTGAATTGCTTTTTTAATTTTAAGAATTATTTCATTTATATTATTTATTTGAATATCTAATTTATTCCTTAATTCAAAGAATCTTAAAGTAAAGTTTACAATTAATATTGATATTAAAATTATTAAAAAAATTTTCTTACTTTTTATTTTAAAATAAAACAATTTATAAAAAAGAAAAAGATAAAGAGGAGGAATGACGGTTAAATAATAACCAACTTTTGGTGCATGAATTAAAAAGTAAAATAAAAGTGAGGGAACTATCCATATTAATAAAAAATTTAAATTATCTTTTCTTTTTATAAACATATAAATTAAAATTATGATTGAAATAAGTGTTTCTTTTAAAAACAAAATAAATGTTAAAAATGTATTTTTAATCCAATAATAGTTATCAAAAAAAATAGATGTTCCTAAAACCCATGTAAATAGCGTTTTTGAATGAAATGAATGAATTTTGATTCCACCACCAGAATAAATTGTGGGAATATACCAAATTAAAATAAAAATTAAGATTAAAAGTAAATTTATTAAAATTTCTTTAAATTTTAATTTTATTTTGATAAAAATATATAAAATTAATGGAAAAAAGAAAATTAAACTATTAAATCTTATTCCACCACCTAGCCCATAAAATATTGATAAAAGATAACTCTTTTTCTTATCAAATAAAGTAAGAAAAGATAAGAAACCAATTAAAAGAGTTAAGAATACTTCAGATACATAGATATCTTCAACAGTTCCATAAAAATAAAAAATAGATGAAAAAGAAAATATTATTGTTCCAAAGAATGAATATTTTTCATTTTTTGTTAAATATTTAAGAAAATAATAAAAAATAATTACTCCTAATATTGAAAAAATAACTGATAGAATCTGTAAACTCCTTAATTCATCTTTTATAAATATATAAATTAATTTACTCATTAATACTAGTATTGAATATCCTGGTGGATGTGGTTGGTCTGCATAAATGTTAAATTTTTTAATTGCCAAAGCAAAATTTATCGAATCCCACTCATGAAAAAAATTTTTAAATAGGAACACTCTTGTTAAAATTATTAACAAAATCAATATTATAATTTTATAATCAACTTTTTTACTCATAAATATATCCATTAATTATAAAAAGGCTTCCATTAATTCTATCAATAAGAAAAGTTTTTTCATTAAAAATTAATAAAGAGTATGGTTTTAAACTTTTTAATTTTTCAAAATAGTTATACGAAAAAGAAAAAATTGGTAAAAATTTATTATTTTTAAATAGATAAACATATTTCCATCTGGAACCAAGAAAGTATAAATTTTCTTTTAAATCAAATATACTCGTCATAATATCATCTAATTTTATTTTTTTTATTTTTTTGCCTTCAATAATTATTAATTTATAATTTTTTTTATCTGAGATAAAAATATTTTCTTTTTTTACAAAAAATTCATTAGGTTCAAATAAAATGCTTTTTGGTTTTATCAAATTCAATAGATATTTATAAGTTGATTCTCCAATTGAATATTTGTAATTTCCATTTAAATCAAAAATTTTCAATTTATGATTATAAACATCCAAAACATAAATTAAATCATTATAAACTTTAATCTTTGATGGATATGAAAATTCATTTTCCTTATTTCCAAAAGTTCCAAATGAAAATATTAAATTCCCTTTTTTATCAAAAACCCTTATTTTATTATTCCATGAATCAGCAACATATATTTTCCCTTTATAATAAAAAATACCATTTGGATATTTTAAAATCTCTTTACCAAATTTATTTTTAAATTTAAGATTTTTATTAAATATTACTATTTCAGAACTTTTAGTGTTTAATAAATATATATTTCCATCTTCATCTATTGTTATATCAGAAGGGTATTCTAAATTTTCAATAACTTCAAATTCAAATTGTGGAGGTAAAACTTTTATTCCCTCATTTTTAAAATATAAAACAACTGCCCTTGATAAGTCAAAAAAAATTTCATCACCCTCTTTTTCAAGTTTTATCTCTTTTAAAAATTTTAAATTTTTATCAAAAACCAAAATACCCTTATCACTTAAAAAATAAATTTTATCATCAATATCAATATCAAAAGATTTAATTTTATAATTTGGAATAGTTTTTTCATTAATTTTCTCTCCTTTTGAATCTATAATTAAAATTTCATTTTCATTTATAAGATAAATTTTATCTTTTCTAATTTTAAATTTTAAATAATTATTATTTAATTTAATTTCTAATTTATTAAATTTTGAATCATAAATTAAAATTTCTTCACCATTTAAAAAATAAAAATTATCTTTATAAATTTTAAAATCTTTAACTTTATATAAATTCAACTTTTTTAAAAAATAAAATTTTTTTCCATTATATTTATAAATTTTGCTACTTTCTCTATCAAATAGGTATAAAAATTCATAATTACTTTCAATTAATGCATCTTTTGTCCTTATTTTTATTTTTTTAATTGGAATATAATATCTACTTAAAACAACAATATAACTTTTATTTACTGAATATATACAACCATCGTAATTTACAAAAGAATGATTATCATTTAAATATTCCTCATAGTCAACTCTTGGTGATTCATAAATAAATAAACTATTTTCGATTTGTTTTCCTTTTACGCCTTTTATAAAAATTATTAAAAAAATAAATAATAAAAGAATTACTTTTTTACACATTTAATAAAATATTATACCATATAAATTCAATAAATACCATGCAAAATTTTCGGCAATATTTCTTTTTATTTAATTTTTTAAAAAATTATAAAAATTTAACCTCTTGACAAAATAAAAAATATTATCTATATTAGAATTAGAAAAAAGAAATTTAGTTTTATATTATATAGACCAAGAAGGCGAAGATGTCTTCTCTCAAAAGATGGGCGCCATGGGAGAGGACGGAGCCAAGTGGCGCAACCGGCTTGGTCAATTTATTTTTGATTAAAATGGCGCCAAATTTGAAAAAGGAGGTAGAAAACTATGTGGAGAAGAGGAAAGGGTTTTACCCTTATTGAGTTAATGGTTGTAATCGCAATTATCTTGATTCTTGCTCTTATTGCTATTCCAGCTTATAGGAATATGCAAAATAGAGCAAGGAAATCAAGAGTTCAGAGTGATTTAAGGACACTCGCAAATGCTCTTCAAATGTTTTACACTGACTGGAATACTTATCCTGTTCAAGAAACTGCTGATAGATTAGTTGCAACCTCAGGTCCAGGAGCAGAACTTACAGGGAGTACTGCTGCAACAATTAATGTTTCTACAGCGGTAAGTGCAACAGGTGAAAGAGGTGGAATAGTATATATAGAGAAACTTCCAATTGATCCATTTGATCCAGGTAATGGTTCTTATTATTATCAAAGTAATCCTAGTGGTACCTCATATGTGTTATATTCTCAGACATCAGCACCTAACGAATATATATATAGAGATTCTGTTGGAAATGCTGGTGTAACGACTACAGCTCCAACACCTCCATAATAATTTTTGTTAACTTTTAATACTTGTTGAGTTTAAAGGTTATCGGAGGAGAGAGATATCTCTCTCCTCCAGTTTAAAAAATTTTAAAGGGGAAATTAAAAGAGGAATTTAATTGTGATAATTTTTAAGTTATTTAGAAACAAAAAAGGAATTACCTTAATTGAAGCAATACTTGCTATTGTAATTTTTGTTTTTCCAATCTTTGCTACTCTATCTACTATAACTTTTTTATATCAACAAACACGTAATAGAAATCTTGAATTACTTGCTGAAAATTTATGTAATTATATTTTAGAGGATTTGAGGGGTAGAAAATTTTATTATTATGAGGGAGAGGTGGGAGTAACTGAACAAAATAATCTTCAAAGGTTATATGAAGTTTTACCACAAGAAGAAATTTTGCCAGACGGTTCTGATCCTTTTGGTTATCCTGGAGAAAGAATAATGAAATATTCATGTATTAATGATACAATTTATGATACTGCTATTTATAATGAGAATAATCCATCATATACTTATCCATATGTTATTTTTCCTTCTGATGATTCAAGAAAATTTTATAATATATTTAAAGTTGAACTTTATATAACAAGATTTATTAATGCCAATGTAAATGAACCAATCGAAAATGTTGATCCATATAAATTCATTTATAAAATAGATGTTGTTTTATTAATTGAAGATCCTAAAAGTTCTTATACAAATTTAAAAGGAACTGTGTATGGTTGGAAAAGATTCACAGTAGCATCAACTGAGGTAACATACCATGATCCGTAAAAGACTTGGTTTTACTTTGATAGAACTTATGATATCTATTGCAATTTTTTCTGTAATTTTAGTTGGTATATATCCTATTTTTACTCAAATTACTACATTTAATCAAGAGAATTATATAAGAACTGCTCTTATAGATAATTTAAGAGCAGGGATGGATAGATTGATAAGGGAATTAAGAGAAGCAACATCGGTAGAATTAGAGAATAATTTAATTCAAGATAATTATATAATATTTTCTCACCCAAATCCAAATTCTCCAAGTGGGATAGAGACAGTTAAATATGAACTTACCACATCATCTTATTCAATCAGTTTTTTTCCTCAAGGAAAAGAGATCAAAAGATATGTTTATAATAGTACAACCAATTCATGGGAAGGTGGAAATCCAGTTACTGAACCTACGATTTACTCATTAAAATTTTTAAGAGTTGGTCAAATTATTAAGATAGAAATAATTTCAAAAGTGCAATTAAGACTAAAAAAAGCACCACAAGATTATATTTATTTAGCTAATGTAACGGTTAGAAACCCATTACCTTAATATAAATTTAATTATAAAGAAAGGAGGAAAGATATGTATAAAAAAAGAAATGGATTTGCATTAATTACTGTGTTAATCATATCAACTATTCTATTTGGTGTAATAGGCTTCACTTTTATTGCTGCTAATAGAAATTTAAATTTAAAAACAATTCTTCATCTTTCAAAAACCTCTTTAACAACCGCTGATGCTGGACTTGAAGAGATCATAAGAGAGATTCAGAGTAGTCATTTTGATAACATAGGATTATATTTATTAACACAATATATAAAAGGTTTAGATTCAACACCAGCCCTTTATAATTACTATCCTGATTTCTTCAAAGATCCAAGAAATGGTAATTACATTTTAACAAGAGCAAAATATTTTATGGATTTTGATTATTATACACTTGATAGCGTAGGTAATCCTGTTCCAATGAAAATTGTTAATTGGAACGATTCTAATTCAAATGGACTTGCAGATGAAGGTGAATATATTTCTAAAGTGGTTGTAGAACCAAATGAAATTAAAGTTGTGGAAAGTGTCACAAGATTTATAGAAAATTTGGCAAGACCTCAAGATGATTCAAAAATAACTGAAATTACTAATGATATTCAAAATGCATATAACACATGGATGACATATCTATGGGGTCTAAACTGGAATGAGGGGTTTAAAACAACTGACACAGGCGTAAATCTTGGAAAAATGGAAGAGATGATAAGTAAAATTGGTGGTAATGATTTAGTTGCTGATTGTTCAGGAATTAATATAAATGATGTAGTTAAACCATATGATATTGATCATCCAGCAACAGGTGATACATATGAAGGAATTATTATTCAAACTGCTGGAAAAATTGACAGTTCAACAAGTTCGCCACAAAGAGGTTTAATAATTATAACAGCAATTGGTTATTCATTTAGTTCACCAATTCCAAAAGTTGATTATGAAAATATAATTAAACCAAGACTTACACTTGTATGTCCAAGACCAAGTGACCCCGAATATCCAGATCACTATTTAAATGTTCTTGATATCGATGCTATTAATAACTCTCTCAAACTTGCAGGTGTTAGATATAGAATTACTCCGATGAAAAGAGGAATTAGGGGTGAATTTGAAGTAAAATATGAGGCGCCACCAAATTCAATAATTCAATTATTAAGAGAATCAGAGACAGTGCAAACAATATCATATCAAGACCAGGTTAGTTTTTCAGATTATCTTGTTGCATCAAATGACACAATAAATTTTGGATATGATGAAGAAGTTCATGGTCCAATTAGAAGTAATGGCAACATAAACTTTTCTGGAGAAATTTGGGGCACAATAACTGCAAATGATTATGTTTGGGATTATATAACATTTGGTCCTTATGCAAATCAACATACAGGTGGCTTTCATTTTTATTATAATGGTACAGAATATAAAGTGGAACCTTTTAAAAATACAACCCAAAATAATCCTTCGTATACTATTGCAAATATTTATCCTTCATTAGTTTATAATGGGGTGACATATACCACTGTGAAAATTGTTCAAGCACCAGACCAAAAGACATATTATGTAGATTTACCACCATTTAATTCACCATTAAACAATATCGGACCTGAAGATGTAAAGGTTTATTCACAATTACAACCTAATATGGATTTTTCAAGAGTTCAAACATCTGGAAATCAAATAAAAACAATTGCACAACAAACTGGTTATTATTTTAACGGAACAAGTACACCAGTTGAGTTGCATTTTCTTGAAAATGGCACAATTCAAATAAAAGAGGGGAATGGACCAACAAGAATAATTCCAATGCCAACAAATTATCCTGTTACCCTTCCAGATGGAACAGTATATCAAGGAGGAGTTATTTATGTTCAAGGTGATGTTACTGTTAGAGGCAAAGTTAATGGAAGAGTAACTGTTTATGCATCGGATGATATATGGATAATGTCTGATTTAACATATGTTCACCCTGCTGTTACAGATCCAAATCAAGTACCAAATTATATTCCTGATGCACTTGGTTTAATTGCTTATGATGATGTCTTTATACATAAAAATGCTCCAGAACACTTAAGAATTGATGCAGCAGTTTTAGCACAAACTGGTTCTTTTGGGATAGATCCAAACGCTAATTGGCATCCATATAATCCAAATGGACATGTTCTTGATTTTAGAGGTTCTCAAACTTTCTATTCATCAGATAATGCACCAGCGATTGTAAGTGGCAGTAGAGTGAAAGGATATGAAACTCAATTGACTTATTATGATTATAACTTACAAAGAGCAAGACCACCCCTATTCCCAACTATTGGAGATGAAGTTATAACAAGAATAGCAATTACCAACACTCAAACATACGATGAAATAAATTTAGTTGGACCACTTAAATCAACACTTTTTGGTAGAATTCTCTGGCGTGAAATGGTAAACCCTCCATAAATATAACTTTTAGGGGGTGATAAATTTCACCCCCAGTTTAATAAGAAATGAATAAAAAAGGATTTACAATAATTGAATTAGTGGTAACTTTAGCAGTTCTACTTGTTTTAATAGGTGGAGTTGTATATATTTCTCCAAGATTTATAATGAGGCAAAAATTAAAAAATAATGCATGGCAAGTTTTAAATGATATTAAAGAGGTTCAGGAAAGAGCAAGGGCACAACTTGAAAGATTAAGAATTGAATTTGATATAGATAATGGAACTTATAGATATGAAAAAAGGAAAAATGCTTTTGAGAGTGGATCAAATGAGAATGTTGTGACTAAAAAACTTGATTTAAGAATAAATTTTAAAAGCATAAGAATTGGAAATACTACCTATGGAGCAGGAATTGCAACTTATATGTATGATGAATGGGGGGCACCAAAAAAAGTTGATAACACAGATCCTGGCGAAATTTTAATTATTATAGAGACCCCAAGTTTAAAAAATAGTGAAGGACAAAATTTATCTATTGAAATAACTGTTGCCCCAGGAACAGGTGCTCTTCGCATGTTTGGTCCAAAATAAGTCATATTAAATTTAGGATGTTATAATTTATTTGTGAGAAGAGATAAAAAAGAAGAAGCAAAAAGATGGATTTTACAAGCAATAGATGAATATAATGATGCAGAAGAATTAAGAAAATTAAATAAATTTTATTTAGCACTTTTTCATTTTCAACAAGCAGTTGAAAAAGCGCTAAAAGGATTTTTATATTTTAAAACTGGTTCTATTCATCACTTTTTTACACACTCGATTGATGATTTATTAATACAAGCAATAAATTTTGATAAAGAATTTGAAAATTATAAAGATTCAAAAAAATTAGATAAATATTATATACCTACAAGATATCCTAATGGTCTTCCTGGTGGAATTCCTTCAAGATTTTTTGATGACCCTGAAGAAGCACTTGAAGCATCTAAAATTGCAAAGAAAATTATTTATTTTATTAAGGATAAATTAGATTTATGAATCTTTTAGATTTTATAAAAAAAGAGAAATTAAAAAGAAAAAAGTTATTAGAAAAAAATTTAAAGAAGATAATTTCACAATTAAAAAAAATAGGTGCATTAAAAATTTATCTTTTCGGTTCTTTTTCAAGAGGTGATATAGATATTTATAGCGATATTGATTTATTTATTGTTATGCCTGAAGATAAAAGTGGAAAAGAGTGGTTAGATATAATATATGAATCTATTGAAAAAGATGTTGCAGTTGATTTTATTGTTTTCAATAAAAAAGAATTTGAATATGAAAAAGATTTTAATCCTTTAATAATTAATATACTTGAAAATGGCAAATTAATTTATTCAAAATGATAAAATAACATCTTGAAATAAAAATTCAATTTTTGTTAAAATAATAAAAATAATTTTTTGGAGTTATTTTGTGTTTAAAAAATTTAATGGATTTACAATAATAGAACTTATTGTTGTTATTACAATTCTTTCGATAATTTCAATGGGTATAATTTATCTTTCTCCAACTCTTATTGCTACTCAAAAATTAAGAAATGATGCATGGCAACTTGTTAATGATTTAAGAGAGGTTCAGGTAAGAGCAATGGCACAACTTGAAAAGTTAAAAATCAATTTTTATGTTTATAATCCAAGTACACCAGAATTAAATAATATTTATGTATTTGAATTAAGAGAAGGTGCAATTCAAAATGCATATAATGTGGGAAAAGATATTGTTTATATTATTAATCATCCAGGCGAGTTTCCAAATATTGTTGTAAGAAAATTTAGCAAAAATATAGGTTTTCCATACTCATTTGGATATACTCAGGGAATTACAACAGACGATGGTTTAGGTAGTGCAAATTCTGTTGTTTTTGGAACTCAATCATCTCCAATCTCTTATTTTGTTTCATTTTCTTTCAATGAATGGGGAAATCCATCTCAAGGAGGTCATATAAATTTAATTTCTAATAATTTACTTGGAAAAACAAAAGATTCAAAAGGCAACAGATTACCAAAAGT
Organism: Caldisericia bacterium; assembly: GCA_030018355.1. NCBI lineage: Bacteria > Pseudomonadati > Caldisericota > Caldisericia > Caldisericia bacterium. The sequence goes on from JASEFN010000003.1 coordinate 90,954, forward strand.
TATAACAATTTACATAACACCAGCAACTGGTCGCATAAGATTTGTTGGACCTCGTGATTGGAATTAATCATGTTACAAAGGTGCCTGACACCATTGTAACATGGGTTTTTATTGACAAAAGCGTAGTTTATGATATAAAATGAAGTTGGGTGCGGGGTCAAGGGGAGCCCGACTTTAGGGATGAGGTCTTTGGAAAAAAAGATAAGTGACCTTCCGCACCCTTAAATATTTTTAGTTCAAGATTTTAAAAAATGTTAAAATTGTGTCTGACACTTTTGTAACATGATGTTAAAATCGTGTCTGACACTATTGTAACATGTTAGATTTCGAGATTGAGAGATTTTAATATAAATTTTATAACATCATCTGCTTTTCTTTCATCAGAAATAGAAATTAGATCTTGTTTAAGTTTTTTTAAATTTTCTCTAAATAGATTAAAATCTTGCATACCCTTTGGAATATGATATGTAAGATAATATAGACCCTTTGGCCCAATATTTTTATCTATATATTCGGAGAATTTTTCATAAAGGTAATTTGGTATATTTATTAATTTGTCTGATTTTTTAAGTAAACCAACTGAAAGGAGAGCATAAAGTATCTTTATAACTTTTGTTTCAGGCAAAATTGTATTTTTCATTGCATCTTCTATACTAATTGGATTCATAAATAGATACATTACATGCCACTCATCAGGAGAAAGTTCAATGTTGTTTTCAGGAGCATTTGGATTCATTTCAATTATTGTATATCTTGGAGGTATCTTTTTATAAAGATCTTTTGTCTCATCTGCAGTTCTTATTGCATCAATCATTAGAACATCAATTGATTTTGTAATTTTTTGAGGGGTATCAATTTCTTTTAATTTAAATGAAAAAGTCCCCTCATCTATTAAAAAAAGTGAATAAAATGCCTCTTCACCAGTTAAATTTCCACAAAATGCATCATAAACTTTTCCTTTTACAATATGAATTTCACCCTTTATCTCCTCAACCCCTTTTTTACCTTGAATATATAATATACCAGTTTTTCCTGAATTAGAAAGAAGTGTTAAAACATCAACAATAGGAAAAGTTTCAATATTTCCCTCAATAGCCATTCTGATAACCTCCTTTTTAAATTTCAATTTTATTATAACAAAATTATTTTAAATATTTTCTTACAAATTCAAGATCTTCCTTTTTATCAATATCAATCGCAATTTCTGGATAAGGAATTGGGACTGCCCTCCCCTTTAATTTAATTTTATCAACAACAACTTTCTCGCAATCAGAGAGGGTTACTTGGTGAAATGCAGCTTTAATTATAAACCAAATTGGAAAAAGAGAAGCAAGACGAAGAGCGGATTTTCTTGCTTCAAAAACAAGTTTTCCAAATTCAATTACCTTAGGATATAACTCTTTTCTAATTAAAAAGATATTACCCATTTTAAAATATCCGCCTTTGAGTTTCCAATATGTTCTTTTTGTACCAGGATACTTTTCATCAACATCCTTTTTATTATTTACAAGCACATAAAGATAGCAATCTGGGCAAAATTCAAAGCAATAATTTAGAGTTTTTTCATAAATTTCTGATGTAATTAGAGGAACATCTATTGGAGTAATTAAGGAAAAGGGAAGAGATGCAACATCTGAAATTTTCATTAAATTAAAAATAAAATCATGAGTATCTTCTAAAAAGAGATCGACTTTATTAATGTAATCTTTAAAAATCTCTCTATCGCCAATAAGGACTAATTTTTTAATTTGAGGAGTTTCTCTTAATGAATCAATAACCCAATCAATCATTTTTTTTGATCCAATTTGAAGGAGTGCCTTATGTGGCACTCCTTCCTCTTTTACCCAATCTTCAAGCCTATCTTGGCCACCTAAAAGTATTGCTTCAACTTCCATTTCTCACCTCACTCAACTGTTACAGATTTTGCTAAATTTCTCGGTTTATCCACATCAAGACCTCTTAAGTCTGCTGTATAATAAGCAATAAGTTGCAATGGAACAACTGATAAAATTGGTGAAATATATATATGTGTTCTTGGAATAATTATTGAATCGTCTGATTCTTCAATTATACCTTTAAAATCTTCTCTAACAATTGAATAAACATTACCTTTTCTTGCTTTAACCTCTTTTATATTTGATTGCATTTTTTCAAAAACTCTCTCATCAGTAGATATAGCAAATGTTGGAACACTCTCTTCAATGAGAGCAAGTGGTCCATGTTTAAGTTCTCCTGCAGGATATCCTTCGGCATGAAGATAAGAAATTTCCTTTAATTTTAGAGCACCCTCAAGAGCAGTTGGATAATCAAGTAATCTTCCAATATAGAATGCATTATTAAGATTTACAATTTTTTCAGCAAGTTCAAATGGTTTTTTAGTATCACTCAAAATTCTATTTACAAGGTCTGGCACTCTCTCTATTTCTTTAACAATATAGTCCTCGAAATCTTCAAAAATTACTCCTCTTAATTTTCCTATATGGATAGAAAATAAAAGAAGGGTTAAAATTTGAGCAACATATGCTTTTGTAGATGCAACAGCAATTTCAGGTCCTGCATATATTTGAAGCACTTCATCACTCTCTCTAAAAATTGTGCTTCCATTAACATTTACTATACCTAAAGTTTTTGCTCCCAAATTTTTTGCAAGGCGAAGAGAGGCGATTGTATCTGCAGTTTCACCTGATTGAGAAACAAGAATAACAAGAGAATCTTTATTTATATTTGGATTTTCATATCTAAACTCAGATGCTGTATCACATTTTATGGGTATATCAAGAAGGTCAGTTAAAATATATTTTGCAACTAATCCAGCGTGATATGCAGTACCACATGCAACAATATGTATATTTTTAACTCTTTTTAAAAATTCATTATCTTTTATTTCAGTGAGAATGACTTTTCCATTTTTTATTCTTCCTCTTAAGGTATCTTTTAAAATTTCTCCTTGTTCCATTATCTCTTTCAACATAAAATGTTTATAACCTTTTTTCTCAGCCTGCTCAATATTCCACTTTACTTCCATTTTTTCAAGTTTAATTTCTTCACCGTTCATATTTACAACTTTAACAGTATCTTTTTTAATAAGCGCAATCTCGCCATCTTTAAGAATTACAACATTTTTTGTATAAGGTAGAAGTGCTGGAATATCTGATGCAAGAAAATTTTCATTATTACCAAGACCAATAATTAATGGTGATTCTTTTCTTACTGCAACTATTTTATCTTTTTCTTTATTTGAAAAAATTGCTAGAGCAAATGAACCTTTAAGAAATTTAACTGCTTTTAGTGTTGCTTCAAAAATATCTCCATCATAAAACTCTTCAATTAAATGTGGAACAACTTCTGTATCTGTTTCAGATTGAAATATGTGTCCTTTTGATATTAAATCTTTTTTAATTTCATCATAATTTTCAATTATTCCATTATGAACAACAATAATCTCCTTTTTACAATCAAAATGCGGATGAGCATTAATGTCAGATGGTGGACCATGCGTTGCCCATCTTGTTTGACCTATTCCAAGAGAATATTCTCCATTTATACATGAATTTTTAATTTTTTCTTCAAGAAGAGATATTCTTCCTTTTGTTTTCATAAGGTAAAGTTCTTTTCCACATAATGCAATTCCTGCTGAATCATATCCTCTATATTCTAATCTTTTTAAACCATCTATAATAATTGGAAGAATATCTCTATCACCAATATATCCAACAATACCACACATAAATTTCTCCTTTTGCCTGGTCTTCCCTTTGTTCACAGGTTACCCTGTGTTTTTGAGGAAGACCTCAAAGGACGGCAACATCCTTGAGGGCATCCGCCGAATGGTTCGATTTTACCCCTTTTAAATAAGGGGAACCCTCTTCCTCGTCACCCAGATTTTTATATCTGGGCCAGGCGCTTTTTTAAAAAGTTTTCTAAGGAGAGTGCTATCTCCTTAATCTCTTCCTCTTTTTCACCTTCCACCATAATTCTAATTAAATTTTCTGTTCCTGATGGTCTTACCAAAACCCTTCCTTTTCCATTTAATCTTTCATTCCATATCATCACCTCCTTTTTAAATTCTTCGTCATTCATAACTAAATTTTTATTTGAAACTTCTACATTTCTTAAAATTTGAGGATATCTTATAAATTCTTTTTTCAATTCAGAAAGTGGCTTGTTTTCATTTAAAATAACTCTCAAAAGTAAAAGTGAAGTTATTATTCCATCTCCAGTTTTACTTTGTGGGAGAAAAATTATGTGACCAGATTGTTCTCCACCAATTGGAGCATTTACTTCAAGCATTTTATAAAGAACATTTCTATCACCAACTGGAGTTTCATAATATTTTATCTTATATTTTTCAAGAAGAATTTTTAACCCAAAATTACTCATTACTGTTATTACAATGCTATCTAATTTTAGGTATTTAACGAGAATAAACATTATTATATCTCCATCTACAACTTCTCCCTTATCATCAACTGCAATAACTCTATCTCCATCTCCGTCAAAAGAAAATCCTATATCAAAGTTACTCTCTTTCTTTTTTTGAACAAGAAAATTAATATTTGTAGAGCCACAATTTACATTTATTTTATTTCCATCTGGAATTTCATTATAAAGAATGAGATCTGCATTAAGTGATGAGAAAATAATTGGAGCAACAACCGTTGTTGAGCCATAAGCAAGATCCAAAGCAATTTTCATTCCTTTTAAATTTAATTTATTATTTTTTATAACCTCACTAATATATTGATGTTTACCTAAAAGAAATTCAAAATTTTTTCCGAAATTTTTACTTAATTTAATTTCACTATCAATTAATTTTTCTATCTCTTCTTCCTCATCTTCTGAAAGTTTAATTCCACTTCTGTTGAAAAATTTTATTCCATTATACTCAATTGGGTTGTGAGATGCAGAGATCATTCCTCCCCCACTTTTTCCATTTATTTTAAGAAGAAGAGAGAGTGCTGGTGTTGGAAGAATTCCAGTTGAATAAACATTAACACCAGTAGATAAAATTCCTGAAATTAAAGCAGCCTCAAGTGAATCAGATGATAAACGAGGGTCTTTTGAAACAATTAAATCTCCTTTAAAAAATAATCCTGCTGCTTTGCCTACTTTTAAAGCAAAATCTGGTGTTAGATCTTCATTTGCAATGCCTCTTATACCATCAGTCCCAAAGTATTTCATTATTTTTTAATTTCATATGAATAATTTACTTTTGCACCACTTTTTTTAAGGGTTGCTGCAGCAGAGCAATATTTATTTTGCGAAAGTTCTATGGCTGTTTCAACACTTTTTTCGTCTAAATCCTCTCCTTCTAAAATATATTTTAAATTTATATCTGTCCAAACCTTTGGATGTGTTTCCGCTTTTGTTGCATCAACTTCTATTTTAAATGATTTAACATGCTTTTTCATTTTAGTAAGAATTGAAATAACATCCATTGCAGTGCATCCCATTAAACCAATTATAAAAAGTTCCATTGGTCTCGGACCTTTATTTTCTCCACCAACATCTTCACTTGCATCTAAAGTTATTTTGTGTTTTGAGTGTGTCTCCCCTTCGAATCTCATCTTTTCAATCCAATTTAATTCAAAGTGTTGCATACATCACTCCTTGATTATCTTTAATTTTTTACATTATACCACACATTGAAAAAATGTTTTTTAAATCAAATTCTATTAACATGTTACTATGGTGTCTGACACCATTGTAACATGTTATTCACTGGTTAATCTTTTGTAGGTAAAGTACATTAAAGAAAATATAAAAACATCAAAAAGAAAAATAATGAATAAACCCTGTATTAATGGTAAAATCTCCCATCCCTTGATTGTTAGAATTCTAATTGGATTTACTGCATAAGAGAGTGGATTTATTCTTGCAATTACTTGTAACCACTTTGGCATCGCTTCAAGTGGAAATAGTGCTGTACTTGAAAAAGTTATTGGAAGAGTGAAAAAGTTAATTATTGTAAAAAATGTTTCAATTGTTTTTATTGTTGTTCCAATTATTAATGAAAATCCTGCAAAAATAAATGTAAAAAGCATACAAAATAAAATTATAACAATGACTCCTAAAATTCCTGTTGAAAATCTAACCCCAAAAATATACGCAATAAAGAGTATAATGCTACTTTGAAGAGCGGTTGCAATCATACTTGAGAGTGCTTTCCCAACAGGAATTGCAACTCTATTAATTGGTGATGTTAAAAGTTTATCAAGATATCCAATTCTTCTATCCCAAATTATAGAACTTCCCCCAAAAATTCCACCAAAAAGAGAGGTCATAATTACAATTCCAGGGGTCATAAATGAAAGATAGTTTGATGTCCCAAAAATTTGAGAAGCAAAAGGATTGTTTGTTAATCTACTCATTGTATTACCCATAAGACCTAACCAAATTAATGGTTGAAATATAGTTGCCAAGATTCTTGCTCTTTGTCTGAAGAATTTAATTAACTCTCTTTTACATATAGTAAATATATCTGAAATAAAGATACTCATCTTCTAGCCCTCTTTATTGTAAGATTTCTTCTAAATACATCTTCTTTGCTTTCTTCACTTTCTCTGATTGTTTTACCCGTGAAATGAAGATAAACATCATCAAGAGAGGGTCTTTTTGATCTAATTGAATCAATTTCTACTTGAAATTCTTGTGCAATTTTAAATATTTCAGGAATCAATCTATCACCATTTTGATTAACAATTACTTGATATATACCATTTTGTAGAAGTTTTACATTTGATACACTTGATAGAGTTTTAATTCTATCAAGAAATAAATTTTTATTATCACTCTCTTTTAAAGTAAATGTTATTATATCTCCTCCAATTATCTCTTTGAGTTTTCCTGGTTTGTCAATTGCTTTTATTTCACCCATATCAATAATTGCAACTCTATCACAAAGTTCATCAGCCTCTTCCATATAATGAGTTGTTAAAAAAATTGTCATTCCAAAATCATATCTTAGTTTTCTTATATATTCCCAAATAGATACTCTTGTTTGAATATCAAGACCAAGAGTTGGTTCATCAAGAAAAAGAATTTTTGGTCTATGAATTAATGCAAGAGAAATATCTAACCTTTTTCTCATTCCTCCAGAATATGTTGAAACAAGATCAAATCTTCTATCCCAAAGGTTAAAAAGTGTAAGAAGATCTTTTCCTCTCTTTTCAATTTCTTTAATTGGAATATGATAAAGTTTTCCTTGAATATATAAATTTTCCCATCCAGTTAAATTGTCATCTACACTTGTTTCTTGAGATGCATAGCCAATTAAATTTCTTACACCATTAGGATTTTTTGATATATCAATTCCATCGACATAAACTTTTCCAGATGTTAATTTCAAAAGACCAATTATAACCTTTATTGTTGTTGTTTTTCCAGCACCATTTGGACCTAAAAAGCCAAAAATTTCACCCTTTTCTATTGAAAAAGAAATTCCTTTAACCGCTTCAACTCCGTTTGAATATATTTTTTTAAGATTTTCAATTCTAATTATTTCTTCCATAAATCCTCCTCAAATAATCTTTTAATTAAATTTATAAACTTCTTATCATCTCCTCCTCTTCTTAAATGAAAAAAAATCAGATTAATAAAAAGTTCTGCTAAATAATCATCTTTTATTTCAAAATTTTCTTTAACAAAATTAATTAAATTTACATTTTCTAGCAATTTTTTAGGTTTTTCTCCTTTTAAAATAAGAGAATTAAAAATAACCTTCATTGAAGTTTTGTATTTTTCTAAAAACACTCTTAAATTTTTTAAAGTAATTTCAACTTTTTCTTCAAATTCTTTATTTTTAATTGAATTTTCAATTTCTTTTAATGTTTTGTTCCAATCATCTAAAAAAATTTGGCAAAAAAGGTCTTCTTTTGACTTAAAATAGTTATAAAAAGTCCCAATTGAAATTCCGAGACTCTTTACAAGTCCTCTTATTTCAAAATTTTCAAATCCCTTTTCTAAAATATATTCTTTGCATTTCTCAAAAATAATATCCTTATTCATAATGAACAATGTTCATTATAATTGTTAATTTATTTTTGTCAATATTTAACTCAATTATTTATGGTTTATAGTTTTTTTCATACATTGGTGATGAAAATTCCTTTTCTATATCATATGCTTTACAATATATAGGGCTTTTATTGTAAACTCTTACTTTACCTTTAGCGATTCCGTAAAAAATACAACCTTTTACAAATTTTCCAGTAAAATTTCCTGTAACAATATATCCATAATTATCATTAGTCATTGAATCCTTCCATGTAAAACTAAAACTTACATTTCCATCCTTATCATATGTTCCTGAAACTTCTTGATAAGAATTGTAACAAGTGTTGCCGTCTCCCTTTATCTTTCCATCTTTAAATTGAAGACATAACCTAATTAATCTATTAGATGTTTCCCACTTGCAATTAATATCACTCCAACTTGGAGCTGTTCCATAAACTTCATAAAAACCATCACATTTTAGAAGAGTAGTAAATAACACATCTTTATTTGATTCATATTCATATTTTTCACCTGTATATACAACTACAGGCCCACTTTCAATATTTTGAGGAAGTTTTCCTTTTATTTCTTTATCACTCCAACTTAAAATCTCAATTTCTTTATTTCCAATAAGCACTTTACTTTTTGTTGTTTTATTTTTACCAAAAGAAAATCCATTTATTGTTATTGTATCTCCACCTTTTCCAGTTGTTGGGTTTATTGAAGAAACCTTTGGTAATATATTTAATGTTACTTTTATAATAAAATAATCTCTTAAAGAAGACTCTTCCCAAAGTGATGCATGAATAATTATATTTTGTTTACCATCTTTATCAGAAAGTAAATAATCTCTTAAATCTTCAACTTTATATTCATATGCATATTGAACAGATGATGCACTGTTTAATTTCGCTTCTGTAATAGAATATTTTTGAGTATCTTGTTTTATCTTTTTTCCAGGGTTTCCATTTTTATCTTCTTCTATTGCAGTTTGAATTTCGATATCTTTCTTATAATTTGAACCATTATAAGCATTCAATTTTAACTTAAGAAGTTCTGCATCTTGAGGAATAAAGAGAGTTTTTTCTTTTGTTTGAACATTTAACCAAATATATCCTTTCTCATCCGAGGGTTTAATCTGTAACTCATAAAAATTTGTGAGTTTTTTTGTATTTGGATTTGTTATATAAAAAGAAATTTCACCTGCTGACATTGAGTTTATTTCATCATTACCAGGACACATTAAAGAAAGAGAGGGATTTGCCGCAAAAGTTCCTTCTGGATAAAGAATTAAATATTTTTCTGTTGCAACTTTGTGTCTTCCTTTAATCCAATCCCAATCTCTTACTGTATACATTGTTCCATTTTCACTATTTGCAGGTGAAATATTTTGTGGGTCATGAATTATTATTTCTTCTCCATTTTTTGTATATCCTAAAACTAAAACAACATGTTTTACCCAATTTAAAATAACTATATGTCCTTTATCAAGTTCTGATAAGATTCTCCATTTTAGATGTGCAATTGCAAAATAAGGTATATGATTTACTGTATAATCAATTTTTTGACTTAAAAAATTTCTTAAATTATATGAAAAAAGTTCTTGATTTAATCCAAAATCAGAATCTTCAACTTTTAGTTCTTTAAGAATATCAAAAAGTTCTATATCTAAACCACTATATTTTATTAACATTTGGGCTGAAGTTGAGGCACAAGAACCACCAATTTGTTCATAATATGGCATTCTTATAATTTTTTCATTTGATTTTGGGGTATAATAAGGAGTCCATCCAATATAAACTGATAATTTTTCTTTAAAATCTAAAATATTTGAATATAAATCTATAACTTTTGATGAAAAAATGTGATTTATCTTTTTACTTAATAAAGATTCTTGAGAAATTTTAACTTTAAATAAACCACTGTTTGAATCATACTCAAATTTAAAATCATATTTTTCTTCTCTTTCTATATCATATCCAAAAATTTGTAGTTCTTCATTTTTTAATCCTTTTGGTCCATTTGCCTGTAATTCAATCTCTTTTTTAAGTTCTTTAAGGCCAGTTATTTCAAATCCTAATGTATCAACTGTTGAAAATGAAGGATTTATAATTGATCTTAAAGTGATTTTTGTATCTTGTGAAAATGAATTTTCAGGTATAATAAGTTTTGTTCCATCAGAAAGAATAAGTTCTCCTCCCAAGGTAGTAAAAACTTTTTCTCCTTCCGCTAATATTTTATTTATTTCAGAAGGAACTTCTAAATTATATGTTATTGTTATTGTCTTTGTATTACCATCCCACTCAATAGTACAACCCAATTCTTCTGTAACAAATCTTAATGGGAGCATTGTTCTTCCATTTATTATTTGAGGCGGAACATCAAGTTCTTTAAGAATTCCATTTACTTTTGCGCTTTTTCTCTCAATCCAGAGTTCAAGAGTTTTTGCTTTAAGTTTTATTGTTACTTTTCTTGTAGTGCCATCCCACTCTATGGTTCCACCCATCTCTTCAATTATTGCTCTTATTGGAACAAGAGTTCTTCCTTTAACAATAACTGGAACTGTCTTTCTTCCTGGGTCTATCTCTTTTTTAACTCCATTAACTGTCATATAAGGGTTATTTATTTGAAGAATGATTGTTAAAACTCCCTCTTGAGTTTTGGTGTTATCTTGAGATGGAACTTCATTAGATATTTTAGTTCCTGTTACACCAAGAGCCCAGCCACTTGTTGGTCCTCTTCTCCATTTTCCAGTAAAAGTTTTACAATCTGAAGAAATTACGAATTCTATTTCGCCTGCATCATAGGGTAAACTATAATTTGGTGCTTCTGCCCATGTTCCTGATAAAATATTTTGAGTAACTACACCTTCTATTTTTCCATTATCATATTCATAAGTTCCTGTAACTCTATCTCCCTTTTGAATAAGATACATTTTTCCCCAACTTGTATCCCAAATTCCAGTCCAAGTGCAATTTGCTTTAACCTCTTTTTTGTTATTGAAAGAGAAGTTAATAAAAGATATAAAAAGGAAAGAAAAAATAATAGTTACAAAAAATATTGTTTTCAATCTGAGTAATAATTTATACATAAAAAACCTCCAAAAGAAAATTTGATAATTATGTGATTAAGTAAATTTTTTAATTTCTACTATCAAATAATTATCATTTTTTAAATTATAACATAATTTAATTTTTAGTTTTATTTAATTGACTTAAATAAATAAAATAGTAAAATATATTATGATTTTGGGGAGTAGCCAAGTGGTAAGGCAGCGGACTTTGGATCCGCGATCGGTGGTTCGAATCCACCCTCCCCAGCCAATCTTAAAAATCCACTCCCTCATACAATATTCAAACACAAATCACAACTTAACCCTTGAAAGGAGTTGTTAATAAGATAAAATAATTTTAAAATTTATTTTGGAGGTTAAAAGTTATGCATCAAACAGAAATACAGATTTTTAAACACCATCATAACTTTAATTTAGAGAAAAAATCTTTGGAAAAAAGAACATTTTTAGTTGTTCTTTTAACATTGTTTACAATGATTGTTGAAATTATAACTGGGTGGATTTATAATTCAATTGCACTTTTTTCAGATGGATGGCATATGAGTACACATGCAGCTGCTTTAAGTATATCTTTATTTGCATATATTCTTGCTAGAAAATATTCAAATGATGAGAGTTTTACATTTGGTACATGGAAAATTGAAATATTAGGAGCCTATACAAGTGCAATTCTTTTAGGAATAGTTGGTATTTTTATTTTATTTGTATCCATAGAAAGAATTTTTAATCCTTTAAAGATAAATTATGAATATGCTTTAATTGTTGCAATAATAGGTCTATTAGTAAATTTAATAAGTGCATTTATTTTGGGGTATGATCATGAAAATTATACTATTTCGGAAGATAAAGATAATGAGGCTCATCAATTACATAAAAAAGATTTAAATCTTAGATCTGCTTATTTACATGTTGTTGCTGATGCAATGACTTCTTTTTTTGCAATATTAGCACTACTTGGGGTTAAATATTATAATTGGAAAATACTTGATCCAATAGTTGGTGTAATTGGCTCTATTTTAATATTTAGATGGACTTATTTACTTATAAAAGATTCCTCAGGAATTTTATTAGATAGAGAGACGAATTCTAAAATAATAAAAGAGATAACAGAAAAAATAGAATCTGATGGTGATAGTAAAATTTGTGATTTACACCTTTTAAGAGTTTCGCAAAATAAATATGCTTGTATTTTAAGTATTATTGCAAAAAATCCATCTTCAGTAGATGATTATAAAAAAAGATTAAAGGATATTGAGGAGTTAGTTCATTTGAATATAGAGATAAATTTATGTAAATAAATCTAATTCTTAATTCTGGAGGGAGAAATGGGTGAGTACATAATTGCGTATGATGTTGGGACAAGTTGTAATAAAGCACTTCTTGTTGATGCTAATGGCACACCAATTGCAAGTTCAATTAGTTATTATGAAATAAAGTATCCAAAACCAAATTATGCTGAACAAGACCCAGATGATTGGTTAAGATCTATTTGTAAAACAACAAAAGATGTGCTTGAAAAATCAAAAATTAAAAAGGAGGAGATTTTAGGAATAACATTTTCAAATCAAATGCTTGGAATAATTCCTGTTAATAAAGATGGAAAATTAAGAGATGCAATAATATGGCTTGATAATAGAGCAATAAAAGAAGCGGAAAATATGATGAGAAAATTTGTAAGTCCCAAAATTTTTGCACTTCTTGCAGGTGCACCTCTTACTGGAAAAGATGGAATACCAAAACTTCTCTGGCTTAAAAATAATGAGAGAGAAATTTATGAGAAAATGGAATATTTTCTTGATGTTAATGGATATTTGATATTCAAAACAACTGGGAATATGGTTATGGAACTTTCTAATGCCTCTGTTTTTGGTTTAGATCTAAAGAAAAAAGATTGGCTTAAATGGATTTTTGAGTATGTTGGAATTGATACAAAAAAACTTCCTCCACTTGTAAAATCTACTGATATAGTTGGCAAATTACGAAAGGATTTGGCTAATGAATGTGGACTTCTTGAAGGAACTCCTGTCATTGCTGGTGCTGGAGATGCACTATGTGCTTCTGTTGGAGCAGGTGCTGTATTAGAAGGTGATGCTCATTTTTATTTAGGAACATCTGGGTGGGTGGGAGTTATAACCAAAAGGCATCCTACTGGAAAATGTGGCATTGCAGTGATTCAATCTGCAGATTATGAAAATTCTTTTCTTTTTGCTGAAACAGAAACAGCAGGTGAGTGTTTAAGATGGATTAAAAATGAATTTTATAGAGAAGAATCTCAAGATCCAAATATAAAAAATGTTTATACTCTAATGGATGAAGAAGTAAAAAAAGTGACACCTGGATCTGGATTTTTAATTTTTACTCCATATCTTTTTGGGGAGAGGGCACCAGTGAATGATTGTTATGTAAGAGGAAGTTTTGTTAATTTGTGTATAAATCATAAAAGAGAAAATCTCTTAAGAGCAGTTTATGAGGGTGTTGGTTATAACATAAGATGGATTCTTAATATTATAGACGAAAAATTTGGTTTTAAAATTCCCTCTTTAAGAGTAATAGGTGGAGGTGCAAGAGGAGATATTTGGATGCAAATAATATCTGATATTACAGGGAAAAAAATAGAAACTTTAGAGTATCCACAAGAAAGAGGAGCAATTGGAGCAGCCTATATTGGTTTTATTGGTTTAGGATTGATAAAAGATTTTAAATCTTTAAAAGAATTAATAAAGCCATTTAAAATTTTTGAACCAAATTTAAATAACAAAAAAATTTATGATTTTCTTTTTGATAAGTTTAAAGATGTATATAAAAATTTAAAAAAATTTTATAAAGAATTAAACAAAAAAATTGAGGAAATGAAATTTTAAAGAGGAGGTTTTTATGAATTTAGATCCATTATCATTGCCAATTGCCTTACCTGAGGGTGTAGATTATGATGATTATCTTGTGGCAACATATCTTGCAATTTTTCCAAAAGAGATACCAGTGAGAAAACTTGCACCTGCTCTTGCAATTGAGCAAAGTACAGGAACATGGGTTCCTGTTCCAGGCGAGACCCCAGAAGTTAAAAGAAAACATATTGCAAAAGTTATTGGAGTTTATGAAATTCCAGATTATGAATTTGAAATTCCAAAAGAAGTAACAATGAGAAATTACATAATTCAAATTGCTTTCCCTGAAATAAACATTGGAGAGCAAATTCCAATGCTTCTTACCACTATTGTTGGTAACATATCTATGGGTGGGAGAATTAAACTTCTTGATATCCGATTTCCAGAAAAATTTGTTAAAGGATTTAAAGGTCCAAAATTTGGAATTGAAGGTATAAGAAAATTACTCAATATTCCAAAAAGGCCCCTTTTAAATAATATGATAAAACCATGCACAGGATATACAGTTGATGTTGGTGCTGAACTATTTAGATTAGCAGCATTAGGAGGATGTGATATTGTAAAAGACGATGAACTAATTGCAGATGCAAGTTTTAATAGAATTGAAGAGAGAGTAAAAAGATATATGCAGATTGAAAAAGAAGTTTATGAAATTAAAGGGGAGCATACATTATATACTGTTAATATTACTGATTCAGTACCAAAAATTTTTGAAAATGCAAAAAGAGCAATAGATGCAGGTGCGAATGCTTTAATGATAAACTATCTTGCAGTTGGTTTTGCAGTTTTTCAAGCAATAGCAGAAGATCCAGAAATTCAGGTTCCAATTCTTGCTCATATGGATGTTGCTGGTGCTCTATATATGTCTCCTGATTTTGGAATAACATCTCATCTTGTTTTAGGCAAATTAATAAGACTTGCTGGAGCAGATATTGTTGTTATTCCTGCACCTTATGGAAAAGCACAAGTTTTACCTGAAAAATTTATAAACAATGCAAACAATTTGAGACTTCCATTTTATCACATAAAGCCCACATTTCCTATGGCTTCTGGTGGAATAACACCATCAATGGTTCCAAAAGTTATCGAAGATTTAGGTCTTGATATTGTTATTGGTTCAGGTGGTGGAATTCATGCTCATCCTGAAGGACCAATAGCAGGAGGAAAAGCATTTAGGCAAGCAATTGAAGCAACAATGAGGGGAATTCCTTTAAAAGAAGCAGCAAAAGAGTATAGAGAACTCGCAATTGCTCTTGAAAAATGGGAAGATCCATTTGGAAAGGGTCTTGGTATATAAAAACTCTTGACAAATATAAAAATAGTTATATATTTTTTAAAATAATTTTCAAAGAAGGAGGTGAGGCTTTTTTATTATTTTTTAAATTTGGAGGTGACTAAATGAGGAGTTTTAAACTTTTAACAACTTTTATTTTAATTACCTTATTAGTATTCAGTGTTTTATTAAGTAGTGGGTGTAAGAAAAAAGTTGAAGTTGTAACTCTTACATTCGCAAAAGCAGGCGATGTTGTAAAACTTGATCCGGCAGATGTTACAGATGGCGAATCAATAACAGTTATGAACAATATTTTTGAGGGTCTTATAAGATATAAACCAGGAACAACAGAAATTGAACCATGGCTTGCAGAGAAATGGGATGTGAGTCCTGATGGACTTACTTTTACATTTTATTTGAGAAAAGGCGTTAAATTTCATGATGGAACAGATTTTAATGCAGATGCTGTGGTATTTTCTTTAGAAAGACAACGTGATCCAAATCATCCATTCCATAAATATGGTGAATGGGAATATTGGAGTTGGTGTTTCAATGAAATTGAGAAAGTTGAAAAAGTTGATGATTACACAGTAAGAATAAAATTAAGCGAACCATTTGCACCATTTTTAACAACAATGGCAATGTTTACAGTTTATATTGTAAGTCCAGCAAATCATGAAAAATGGGGTGCTGAAGCAAGTTCACATCCAGTTGGAACTGGACCATTTAAATTTGTTGAATGGGTAAAAGATGATCATATAACTCTTGAAAAGTTTGAAAATTATTGGGGACCAAAACCAAAAATTGATAAATTAATATTTAAAGTTATTCCAGATCCATCAGTAAGACTACTTGAACTTCAAAAGGGAACGATTGATGGAATGGAGTTTCCAAATCCAGATGATCTTGAAAAGATTAAAAGCGATAAAAATTTAACACTTTTATCTCAACCAGGATTAAATATAGGATATCTTGCATTTAATTTAGGAGAAGATACACCTGGATATGATCCAAAATTAAGTGATGTAAGAGTAAGAAAAGCAATATACCATGCTATAAATAGAAAAGATATTGTTGAACATCTTTATAAAGGTACAGCAGTTGTTGCTAAAAATCCACTTCCACCAACTCTTTGGGGATATAATGATGAAATTGAAGATTATGAATATAATCCTGATAAGGCAAAAGAACTTTTAAAAGAAGCAGGATATCCAAACGGATTTGAAACTAATCTTTGGGCAATGCCAGTTGCAAGACCATATATGTTTGATCCACAAAAAATTGCAGAAGCAATTCAATCTGATCTGGCAAAAGTTGGAATTAAAGCAAAAATTGTTACTTATGATTGGGGAACATATCTGGATAAAACAGAAGGTGGAGAACATGCGATGTGTCTTCTTGGTTGGACAATGGATTATCCAGATCCAGATAATATTCTTTATGTTCTTCTTGATCCAGATGCTGCAACTGTAGGAAGTGCAGGTAATGTTGCATTTTATAGAAATCCAAAAGTACATGAACTTAATATGCTTGCAAGAAAAACTTATGATATTAAAGAAAGAGAAAAATATTATAAAGAAATTCAAAGAATAATTCATGAAGATATACCTTGGGTTCCTCTTGCACATTCACAACAGATGGTTGTCTTTAGAAGCAATGTAAAAGGTTTCCTTCTTTATCCAACAGGTGATTATCACTTTGATACAGTTTATATTGAAAAGTAAAATTAAGTTAAAGGGGGCCTTTGTGCCCCCTTATTTTTATAATGAGAAAGTACATTTTAAGAAGAGCATTTGAATTATTAATAGTTCTATTTATTGTTTCAATAATTACGTTTCTTTTAATTAGACTTGTCCCAGGTGATCCTGCTCAAATTCTTGCTGGTGAACATGTAACTGAAAAAATTTTAGAAGAGATAAGAGAGAAATATGGGTTAAATAAGCCAATTATTACACAATACTTTATATGGATAAGCCAAATTTTAAGAGGAGATTTTGGTAGATCAATTAGAACTGGTGAAAGTGTTATAAAAGAACTTTTTTATAGATTTGCTAATACATTTGAACTTTCTCTATTCGCTATTTTAATTGCAACTCTTGTTGGAGTTTTTGCTGGAATTATTTCAGCAACAAAAAGAGGATCATTTATTGATTATTTAACAATGACAGCAGCACTTTTTGGTGTTTCAATGCCAGTTTTCTGGCTTGGTATAATGCTTATGCTTATTTTTGGAATATGGTTAAACATTTTACCAGTATCAGGAAGAGTTGATATAGGAATAAATTTAACAAGAATAACAAATTTTATGATATTAGATTCTATTTTAACTTTAAATTTTCATGCACTTCTATCAATTTTAAAACATTTAATTCTTCCAAGCATTGCCCTTGCAACAATTCCAATGGCTTTTATTGCAAGAATAACAAGGTCAAGCATGCTTGATGTATTAAATAAAGATTATATTAGAACTGCTAAAGCAAAAGGAGTTAATGAAAGAGTTGTAATTTATAGACATGCCTTAAGAAATGCTTTAATTCCAGTTATTACAAGTATTGGAACTGAATTTGCCCTTCTTCTTGGAGGAGCAATTTTAACAGAAACTGTTTTTGCTTGGCCTGGTCTTGGAAGATATATTGTTGGTGCAGTCTCTTCAAGAGATTATCCAGTTGTTCAAGGTTCAATTATTTTTGTTGCTTTTATTGTTGTTATTGTTAATTTAATAGTTGATATTTTATATGCATTTATTGATCCAAGGATAAGGTATTAATGGAAAGAAAAAGTGAATATTATTTTATTTGGAAATATTTAAGAAAAAATAAAACCGCAATGATCGGTCTTTTTATAATAATTCTTCTTGTGTTAGTTGCTCTCTTTGCAAATTTTATCTCTCCTTTTGATCCATATACTCAATCTCTTAAAGATAGATTCAAACCTGGTTTTTGGAAAGGTAATACAATAAATTTCCTTGGAACAGATGATTTTGGAAGAGATCTTTTATCAAGAGTGATTTTTGGATCAAGGATTTCTTTAACTGTTGGGTTCATTGCAGTAGTTATAGGAGTTTTAATAGGATCTTTTTTTGGTGTAATTTCTGGTTATTTTGGTGGAATCATTGATAGCATAATAATGAGAGGTGTTGATGTAATGTTTTCTCTTCCAAGTATCCTTCTTGCAATTGTTATTATGGCAATTTTAGGTACTGGTTTAGATAAAGCAATGATTGCAATTGGAATTACTTATGCTCCTCAAATTGCAAGGATAGTAAGATCACAAACAATTGTTGTTAAAAATATGGAGTTTGTCGAAGCAGCAATTTCAATTGGTGAACCACATTTAATGATTATTTTTAGACATATTGTAAGAAATGTTTTATCCCCAATTATTGTTTATGGAACTCTTTCAATTGGTAGTGCAATTTTAGATGCTGCTGCTTTAGGTTTTTTAGGACTTGGTGCTCAACCTCCGACACCCGAATGGGGGGCAATTCTTTCAAGAAGTTATCAATATATTGTTGCTGGTGCTTGGTGGGTTGCAACTTTTCCTGGTTTAATGATACTTATTTCTGTTCTTGGGTTTAATCTGCTTGGAGATGGTTTAAGGGATGCTATTGATCCAACATTAAGATATTAATTGAAAATAAATAATAAAATTAAATTAGGAGGTGAAAAATGAAAATAAAATTTTTGGGACATTCATGTTTTTTGATTGAAATAGGTGGTTTAAAGGTTATGACAGATCCCTATGATAAATCAGTACCCTATGATTTTCCAGATGGAGAAGAAGTAGATGTAGTTACAATATCACATGATCATTTTGACCATTCTGCTTTTAATAGAGTAAAAATAAAAAGAGAAGTTTTAAAAGATCCAACTAATAAGGAAATTCAAGGTGTAAAATTTAAATCAAAAACTTTTTTCCACGATGAAGAAATGGGGAGAAAAAGAGGAAAAAATGCACTCTTTTTAATTGAGGGAGAGGGAATAAAAATTTTACATTGTGGAGATTTAGGCCACATTCCTAATGAGAAAGATTTAGAAGAGTTTAAAAATATTGATATACTTTTGCTTCCAGTTGGGGGATACTATACAATTGATTCAAAAAAAGGAGATGAGTTGATTAAAATTTTAAATCCAAAAATTGTTATACCAATGCATTATAAGACAAAAAATCTTGATTTTCCAATTGCAAAAGTTGATGATTTTTTAAAAAATAAAGAAAATGTACATAAATTAAATTCACTTGAATTTGAACTTGATAAATCTAATATTGAAAAATACAAAGGTATTGTTGTATTTCCATTTTAGAAAAAATGTTACAAAAGTGTCTGACACCATTTTAACATTTTTAATATAGGAGGTTTAAATGAAAAAAATTTCTATTTTAGGTGGGTGTGGAACAGTTGGTAGAGTTGCAACAAAAATTCTTTTTTCAACACAAAACTATGAAATTACCGTTTGCGATAGAGATAAAGAAGTGTTTGAATCTATTTTTGGTGAGATATCAAAATTTTTAAAATTTAAAGAATTGGATGCAAATATTGATGAATCAATAAAAGATGCAATTAGAGATACAGATGTAGTTTTAAATTGTATAGGGCCATATTATAAATATGGGCCAAAGATACTTAAAGAGGCAATAGAGTTATACAAAAATTATGTTGATGTGTGCGATGATTTTGATGCCACAATAGAGGATCTTAAATTTCATCAATTGGCAGAAGAAAAGAAGGTTTCATGTTTAATTGGAATGGGTAGTTCACCTGGACTTGCAAACATTATTGTAAAATTTGCAGAAATGTTTCTTTTTGATGAAATAAACTCAATTGATATCTACCATGCACATGGTGGAGAAGAGTATGAAGGTCCTGCAGTTGTAAAACATAGAATTCATTCAATGCTTTCTCCTATTCCAGTTTTTCTTGATGGTGAATATAGAGAGGTTAAACTTTTTGAAGAAAGTGGTAAGACACTTGAAGAAATAGTTGAATTTCCAGGTCTTGGTACATACCCTGTTTATGCTTATCCACATCCTGAAACAATAACTCTTCCAAAATATATAAAAGGAGTAAAAAGAGTAACAAATTTAGGACTTGTTCTTCCCCCTCAATATGCAGAATTAATAAAGAATATAGTTAGAGTAGGGATTGTTGAAGAAGAACCAATTGATGTAATGGGTACTTTAATTTCACCACTTGATTTTTCAGTAAATTATATTCTTTATAAAAGGAAAGAATTAATTGAAAAATATGGTCCAAAAGAACCTCAAGGATGTTTAAAAATCACAATAAAAGGAATAAAGAGTGAAGAAAATATCCAATATGATTTCTCGATTTTTTCAAAAGGAAAAGGAATGGGTGAGGGAACAGGAATTCCAGCAGCAATAGGAACTATTTTAATGAGCGAGGGTTTAGTTAAAGGAATAGGAGTTAATCCTCCTGAAGCGGTTCTTAATCCAGTGGATGTTTTTAAATTACTTTTTAAAATAATGAAAGGTGAAAAAATTCCAATTTTAATTGAAAAAATTAAGGATAAGAAAAAAGAAACTGTTGATTTAGATGTTCTTTTAAAAGAATATTTAAATTAAAATTTAATTTAGTAAAATAAATAATGTAATGAAAAAGTGTTTTGTTCTTGCCGCAGGGATTGGTAAAAGAATGCTTTCTGAAAAAAATAAAGTTTTTCATAAAATTTTTGGGTATTCAATAATTTATCACATAATTAAAAATTTAAGTTTACTTCACGATTTAGAAATTTATGTTATTACAAATAAAGAAGTTGATTTATATAAAAATGAATTGAAAGATTTTAAATTAAATTATGTCATTCAAGATATTCCTCTTGGAACTGGAGATGCCTTAAAAAGAGGTTTAGAGTTTATCAATAACGAAGATTTTATTCTTGTTCTTCCTGGAGATACACCATTAATTAAAATGGAAACAATTATTAAAATGTTTGAAAAATTTAATTCAGAAAACCTTGATATTTTACTCTTAACGACAATTTCTCAAGATCCAACTCAATATGGTAGAGTGATAAGAGAAGATGGAAAAATTGCAATGATAAAAGAAGAAAAAGACCTTCTTTCTCATGAAAAAGATATAAAAGAGATAAATAGTGGAGTCTATATTTTCAAGGGAGAAGTTCTAAAGAAATTTTTACCTCTATTAAAAAATGAAAATGCTCAAAAAGAATTTTATTTAACAGATATTATAAATTTTGCATATAAAGATGAAAAAAAAATCGATTCCCTTTCATGTCAATTTGAAGAGATTATAGGAATAAACACAAGAAAAGACTTAATGAATGCTTTTAAAATAATGAAAGATAGAAAAATAGAAGAACTAATAGAAAATGGAGTAACAATTTTTGATCCTTTAACAACATATATTTCTCCTTATGTAACTGCAGAAAAAGATACAGAATTTTATCCAGGAGTCTATATTGAAGGTGAAGTTCACTTTGGAAAAGGTTGTAAAATAGGCCCTTTTGTAAAAATTTCTGCAATTGATGAAGTTGTAATAGTTGAAGATAATGTTGTTATTGGTCCGTTTGCAAGCATAAGAGAGGGAACTAAACTTATGAAAAATTCAAAGGCTAAAACTTTTGTTGAAATTAAGAAATCAACAATTGGTGAAAATAGTGCTGTGCCACACCTTTCATATATTGGTGATGCAACAATTGGGAAAAATGTAAACATTGGTGCCGGAACAATAACATGTAATTATGATGGGAAGAAGAAACATCCAACAATAATAGAAGACGACGTTTTTATTGGGTCAGATTCAATATTGGTAGCGAAAGAGGGAGGACTCTTTATAAGAAAAGGAAGTTATACTGGAGCAGGTTCTGTTATTACAGAAGATGTTCCACCAAACTCTCTTGCATTAGGTAGGGCAAGACAAGTTAATAAAGAAAACTATTTTAAGAGAGAAAAGAGTGAAAGTTCATGAAAAAATGGAGTGAAAATAATGGATACTGAATTTAAGATTTTTTCTGGAAATGCAAACATTGAACTTGCTAAAAAAGTTTGTGATTATTTAGGAGTAAAACTTGGTGATATTGAAGTAGGAAGATTTGAAGATGGTGAAATTAAAGTTATTATAAACGAAAATGTAAGAGGGAAAAATGTGTATGTAATTCAACCTACACCTCCACCTGCTGAAAATTATCTTGAACTCTTCATTATTCTTGATGCACTTAAAAGAGCATCTTGTGAAAGTATATGTGCAATAACACCTTATTTTGGTTATGGGAGACAAGATAGAAAAACAAGGGGAAGGGAACCAATAAGTGCAAAACTAATGGCAAATTTAATTGTCTCTTCTGGTGCAACAAGATTTGTTGCTATTGATTTACATGCTGGCCAAATTCAAGGTTTTTTTGATATTCCATCTGATAATCTTTCTGCAATTCCTATTTTTGCAGAATATTTTAAAAATAAAAATTTAGAAGATGTTGTTGTGGTATCTCCAGATGTAGGTGGTGTTGCAAGAGCAAATCAACTTGCGTCACGTCTTCATGCTCCAATTGTAATTTTTGCAAAAAGAAGAGAAAAACCAGATGAAATAGCAAGAATGGATCTCGTTGGTGATGTTAAAGATAAAACAGCAATAATAATAGATGATGGAATATATACTGGTGGAACACTTATTACTGCAACAAAAATATTGCTTGAGAAGGGTGCAAAAAAAGTTTATGCTGCAGCAACCCACGGTGTTTTTTGTAATAACACACTTGAAAAATTAAATGAATCACCTCTTGAAGAAATAATAGTTACTGATACATTAAAGATAAAAAATGGTGAAAAGTATAAGAAACTTAAAATTATTTCTGTTGCTCCTCTTATTGGAGAAGCAATTAGAAGAATTCAAACACATTCATCAATAAGTGAGTTATTTAAATGAATGGGATAATTTATGTTGTATTAACTTTAACAATAATTAATTCAATTTTAATACTTTTAATTTTTATTTTTCTTGTAATATACCTAAAAGAAGTTTCAAATAAAATTTCGAGTTTAGTAGAAGAGATAAAAAATTTAATGAAAGAGATAAAGCCCTCATTAAATAAAAGTTTAAAAAATATAGAACAGACAACTAGAACAATAAAAAACATTACAAATTTAATATCAACAATTTCTCCCTTTTTAATTTTCTCTTCATCTGGTAATATTAGTAAAATAGGTAAATATATTTCACTTTTTTATGGAATAAAAAGAGGATTTGAGATAATTAAATTATTTAGAAAAAAAGGAGGTTCAAATGAGTGAAAGAAAAGATAACTTTTTTGGAGGATTTCTATTGGGAATGGTAGTTGGAGCAATACTTGGAATACTTTTTGCCCCAGAAAAAGGCTCTGTGACAAGAAAAATTCTTTATGAAAAAGGAAAAGAGATAGTTGATAAAGGAAAAGAAATTTTTGGTGGCAAACTCCTTCAAATTGAAGAAGAGGAAGAAGAAAAAGAAAGTTGAACGAAGAAAAAAATTTAGTTAAAAAAGTTCTTACAATACTTTTTACTATACTTTTATTTTCCCTTTTCATATTTATTTTATATAAACTAAAAAATAATTTTCCCTTAATTTTACTCACAATTATATTTTCATATTTATTTTCTATTATTACAACTTTTTTACAATCAAAAAAAATTAATCTTACTTTATCAAAAATTCTCTCTATCTTAATTGTTTTATCAATTATATTATTAATTTTGTTTGTTATTATTCCTCCAGTTATATCTCAAATATCAAAAATATTGGGAAATTTTGAAGATATTTCAAAATCTTTTTCAAATTATATATATGAATTTATTGAAAGGATGAAATCAATTGTTGAAAACATAAAGATTTTAAATGTTGACTTTGATAAACTTTTTTCAACTTTTCAAGAAAATCTTTCAAATATAATCATAAATGTAATTCAAAAATTTTTTATTTTTATGGAAAACACATTTAGAGTTTTATTTAATGTTGCATTTGCTTTTCTTATCTCCATATTTTTTATTTTTGAAAGAGAAAAGGTTTTAGATGGGTTTAAAAATGAGATACCTATAAAATATAGAGAAAAGGTTATTGATTTTTTTAATGAATTAAATTTTTATTTAAAAAGATACATATTTGGACAAACATTAATGTCTTTTATTATAGGTTCAACTCTTGCTATCTTTTGTTATATTATTAAAGTTCCATTTGCTGGAACAATTGGTTTTATTGCTGGTGTTGCAGAGATAATTTACTATGTTGGACCAATATTTACTTTTATAATAGGATTAATAATTTCTTTTACAGTTTCACCTTTAACTGCTTTATGGTTTGCAATCTTTTACATTGCTCAACAACAAATTACAGCAAATTTTATATATCCATTATTTTGGTCAAAAAAGATCGTTAAAATTTCTCCAATTGCACTTTTTGCAACAATGATACTTCTTTTATCTCTCTTTGGTCCATTTTCACTTTTCTTTACTGTTCCTCTTTTAATTATAATAAAAGTAACTTATGGATTTTTCAAAAAAACAAAATTATATAATGATATTAAAAATATTTAAAATTTTGTTAAAATTTATTTAAGAGTTTAAAATGACAATAAAAAATAAACTTTTAATTTTAACTTCAATTATAATTTTTATATCAATTTTAAGCATAATAATATTTATCTATTTTGTTACTAAAATTCATATAAACAACAATATTGAATTTAGAGTACAAGTTTATAAACAAAGTCTTTTATCACTATTAGAAGGAGAAAAAAGTAAATTAAATCTCATTCTTAATGATTACGCAAATTGGACTGAGTTAGGGGAATATGCAGTAGTGAAAAAAGATAAAGAATGGATAGAAGAAAATCTTTTTCCATGGGTCAAAGAAAATTTTGGTTTTGATTTAATTCTTTTAATAAAAGATGATGGTGAAATTATAGTAAACTCTTTTATTGATGATTTAGATACTTCAAATTTTATTTTGAAAGATGGGAAAACAAAATTTGGATATTATGTAACAAATAGAGGTCTAATCTTATATTCAACTTCAGGAGTTTATGATAATGATGGAATTAATTTTTATAACGCATATTTAACATTTGGATATCTCATAAATGAAAAAACTTTAAAAAATTATAAAGATATTTTAGACATGGATATTCAATTGATAACTGAAAATTACATAATTTCTACTGATCCAACACTTAAAAAATTTACATTAGAAGAAGAGAAAAAAACTTATCAATATATAGATAATTATATTTGTACATTTTTACCAATTTATAATGAAAATGGAGAAAAAATCGCAGAATTCTATATTCATAAATTTGACGACTTTCCACGCAAATTAATGGATTCAATGTACTCAGGAATTTTAATTGCAATGATAATAACATTTATTTCTGCTTTTGTAATAAATATTTTAGTTGTTTTAAATATCTTAAAACCTCTAATAAAATTTGAGGGTATTACTAAAAAAATTGCAGAAGGAAGGTATGATGTAAAACTAAATTTTAATAGAGAAGATGAAATAGGTTACTTAGCAAAAAGTTTTAAAAAGATGATTGAGAAAATTTTAAATCGAGAGAATGAATTGAAAAAAGAGAGGGAAAAATTAATTGAGAGTTCTTATAGAGACCCACTTACAGAAGTTTATAATAGGAAATATCTTATTGAATATGTTGAGAAATTGATAAATGATAAAAGAAAATTTTCAATTGTATTTCTTGATCTTGATAACTTTAAGTTAATAGATGATGTTCTTGGACACAAAACAGGAGATGAGATATTAAAGAAAATAGCAATCTGGTTTCAAAATAATTTAAGAAAAGATGATATTGTTGCAAGATATGGGGGAGATGAATTTTGTTTAATACTTCATGATGTGGATAAAAAGAGAAGTGAAGAGATAGTTGAAAGATTATATAAACTTTTTACCCTTGAATCATTTTATCCTGAAGATATTCCAATTGGATTTAGTTTTGGAATTGCAACTTATCCAGACGATGCAGATAATCTTGACAAACTTTTAACTCTTGCAGATACAAAGATGTATAAAATGAAAGAATTAAGATTTAAACAGGAAGGGTAAAGTTTTCAAAATTTATATTGTTGCAAAATAAGTTCAAATAAGATACTATATATGATAGTCTTTTAGTTAATCACATTAGGAGGTGCTGATGAGGAAAAGAGTAATAATAATGGGAGCAGCAGGCAGAGATTTCCACAATTTTAATACATTCTTTAAAGATAATGAAGAGTATGAAGTTATTGCTTTTACAGCAACACAAATTCCAAATATTGAAAATAGAAAATATCCTTCCTCTCTTGCAGGAAAACTATATCCGAATGGAATTCCAATTTATCCAGAAGAGGAACTACCAGAATTAATTAAAAAATTTAATGTCGATTATGTTGTTTTTTCCTACTCAGATGTATCTCATGAATATGTTATGCACAGAGCATCAATTGCTTTAGCAAGTGGTGCAAATTTTTTGCTATTAGGACCAAAACATACTCAAATTGAGAGTAAAAAGAAAGTTATTTCAATTTGTGCAGTGAGAACTGGAAGTGGAAAAAGTCAAACAACAAGAAGAGTTGTTAGTATAGTAAAAGAAATGGGTTTAAAACCTGTTGTTATAAGACATCCTATGCCATATGGGAACCTTGAAAGACAAAGAGTACAGAGATTTGAAACTATTGAAGATTTAGAAAAAGAAAATTGCACAATTGAAGAAAGGGAGGAATATGAACCCCATATAACAAGAGGTGTTGTTGTTTATGCTGGAGTAGATTATGAGGCTATTTTAAGAAGAGCAGAAGAAGAAGGAGATATAATTATTTGGGATGGTGGAAATAATGATTTTCCATTTTATAAATCTGATTTAAAAATTGTTGTTGCAGATCCATTAAGATTAGGTCATGAAATAACATATCATCCAGGAGAAGTGAATTTTCTTTCTGCAGATGTTATTGTAATTAATAAAGTTGATACTTCTCCATTTGAAAATGTTCAGATTTTAAGAAATAGAATTTATGAATTAAATCCTAAGGCTAAAGTAGTTGAAGCAGCATCTCCTATTTTTATTGAAAATTATGAGTTAATTAAAGGAAAAAGAGTTCTTGTTGTTGAAGATGGTCCAACACTTACTCATGGTAATATGTCTTATGGTGCAGGGTTTATTGCTGCTAAAAAATTTGGTGCTAAAGAGATTGTTGATCCAAGACCATATATAAAAGGCTCAATAAAAGAAGCATTCATTAAATACCCACAAATTACTCAAATACTTCCTGCATTAGGTTATGGAGATGAACAACTTAAGGAACTCGAAGAGGTAATAAATTCTATACCAGCAGATCTTGTTGTCGTTGCTACTCCAATTAATCTTGCAAGAGTTATAAAAATGAACAAAGAAAGTGTAAGAGTATTATATGAACTACAAGAAATTGGAAAACCAACACTCAAAGAGATTATTGAAGAAAAATTTAGGAAATAAATGATAATTTTTCTATTTTTCTTAATTTTCTTTTTACCAATAATTCTTTTTCTTTTCCTCTTTCCTTTAGGATATTTATTTTATGGTTTATTAAATATTTTAACTATCCCTCTTCAAATTATCGAAATAGCAATCAATAAAAACTTAAGGAAAAATCATGCTTTAGAGCATGCAACAATTAATGTTATTGAAGAAGAGATGAACAAAAGAGGTATTCTTTCAGGTTATGCAAGAGAGAATGGCTTCTATGTTTTTGGAAGAATCGATCCAGAAATTTTGCTTAAAGCGAGTGAAATTGGAAGAGAAAAACTTATTTTAGGTGAAACTCATTATGCAATACATGAGAGATGTGGAACAAGTATTGGTGTTGCATCATTTTTGACAATTATATTTTTTCTTTTACTTATAATATTAACATCTTCATTTAACATATTCCTTTTACTTATTGCAATTATTTTAGGTCAAATTTTAGGGCCTCCTCTTGGTAAATTAACTCAAAAATATTTCACCACTGATCCAGATGTTAGTGATATTAAAATAGTTAGTGTGGAGTATAATCCAACAAATATTTATGGTCCTTTTGGTATACTTTATCCAAGTATGCCTTCTTCCTTCTTTATAAGAACAGAAAGAATAAAAACTTTTAGAGTTTTATGAAAACTTATTTTTCTCTTTTAAGAGTAAAACATTGGATAAAAAATCTTTTTGTCTTTGCTCCTATAATTTTTTCTAAAAATTTATTCAATTTAGAGTTATTTAATAAAACTTTAATAACTTTTTTTCTTCTCTCCCTACTTACCAGTGGGCTATATATTTTAAATGATATTTTTGATCTTGATAGTGACTTGGAACATCCTGAGAAAAGAAATAGACCACTTCCAAGTGGTAAAGTTAATAAAAATTTTGCCCTAACTCTATCAATAATTTTAATAACATTGCCAATAACTCTCTCTCTTTTTATTGATCATGCTTTAACAATTATATTTTTTATTTATTTAATTTTAAATTTCTTATACTCTTTTTTAATTAAGAGATTAGTAATAATTGATGTATTTATAATTGCAATTAACTTTATTTTAAGAATTTTTTCTGGTTCTGTGGTAACAAAAATTACAGTATCAAATTGGTTAATTTTATGCACACTTTTTTTATCTCTTTTTTTAGGTTTTGCAAAGAGAAGATTTGAAATTGTTCTTTTAGGAGAGAATGCACATAAACATAGAGAAGTCCTGTCCTCTTATTCAGTCGAACTTCTTGATAAATTAATTGTTATTTTATCAACTGCAACAATTCTTTCTTATTCACTTTATTCTGTTTCAACTGAAACAAAAGAAAAGTTTGGAGAAGGTTTTATTTTTACAATTCCTATAGTTCTTTATGGAATTTTGAGATATTTTTATTTAATCTATGAAAAAAAAGAGGGAGAGCCAATAAAACTTGTAACAGAAGATTTGCCACTAATTTTAACAATTTTGATCTGGATTATTTTTTCAATTTTCATTATCTATAAATAATCTGATATAATCAATTAAAAAACAAATTTATTTTTAAAAAGAGGTGAAGAATTGATAAGAGATTTTAAAGATTTTAAACCTCAAATTGGAAAAAATTCTTGGATAAGCGAAACTGCAATAATAATTGGTAATGTTAAAATAGGTGATAATGTGGGTATTTGGTTTGGTGCTGTTTTAAGAGGAGATGTTGCACCAATTGAAATTGGAAATAATACAAATATACAAGATAATGCTGTTATTCATTCTGAAGTTGGTTATCCTACAAAAATTGGTAATGGAGTAACAATAGGTCATAATTCTATTATTCATGGATGTGAAATTGGTGATGATACATTAGTTGGAATGGGTGCAATTATTCTAAATGGTGCAAAAATAGGAAAAAATTGCATAATTGGTGCTGGTTCTGTTATTACGGAAGGAAAGGTTATAGAAGATAATTCTCTCGTTTTGGGTGTTCCTGGTAAAGTTGTTAGAAAAGTTACAAATGAAGAGATAAAAAGAATAAAAGAAAATGCTCTATCTTACATTGCTCTTAAAGGAGAGTATGAAAAGTAAAGGACTCTCAGATGAGAGTCCTTTTTTATTTTTGGATATAATATGGGACTAAAAGAGAAAATTGAAGTTGCAAAAGAAGAAAGAGAAGGGGATTTAATTCTTAAGGGAGGGAAAATTGTAAATGTTTTTGATAACTCTGTTGAAGAGGGAGATATTATAATTTATGAGGGTGAAATAGTAGGAGTAGGTAAATATTCAAAAGCAAAAGAGATATATAATATTCAAGGTTATTATGTATCTTTTGGTTTTTTTGATAGTCATATTCACATTGAAAGCACATCTTTAACACCTCAAGAATTTGCAAAAGCAGTTGTTCCAAAAGGTACAAGTGTTGTTGTTGCTGATCCACATGAAATTGCAAATGTAGCGGGAATTAGGGGTTTAAAATATATGCTTTCTTCTTCAGAAAATTTGCCAATTGATATTTATTTTATGCTTCCATCATGTGTTCCATCTTCTCCATTTGAAAATTCAGGTTCAAGATTAACAGTTGAACACCTTTATCCATTTTTATCTCATCCTAAAGTTTTAGGTCTTGGTGAAATGATGAATTATCCTGGTGTTTTAAATGGAGATAATGAAGTTTTAAGGAAATTAGAATATTTTAAAGATAAAATAATTGATGGACATTCACCTTTTCTTCTTGGTAATAATCTTAATGGTTATCTTGCCGCAGGGGTAAGTTCGGATCATGAATGTACAAATTTAGTTGAAGCAAGAGAAAAATTAAAAAAGGGGATGTGGATAATGATAAGAGAGGGTAGTGTTGCAAAAGATCTGGATGCTCTTTATCCTCTTATAAATCAAAACACTTATCCAAGAATTTTGTTATGTAGTGATGATAAACACCCAGGAGATTTGTTAAAAGAGGGACATATAAATGGAATTTTGAAAAAATTGGTAAAAAAAGGAATAGATCCTATAGTTGCTATAAGACTTGCGACACTAAATCCAGCAATTTACTTTGGTTTAAAAAAATTTGGTGCTATTGCGCCTAACTTTTTTGCAAATATTGTTGTTCTTGATGATCTTATTAATTTTGAACCAAAACTCGTTTTTTATAGAGGAAATCTTGTTGCAAAAGATGGGGTTCCTATGTTTTCATATGAGAGAACAAAATCTGAAGGAGGAGTTAAAAACACTGTTAATATTAAAACATTAACATATGAAAAAATTAGTGTAAAAGCCTTAGGTGATAAGATAAATGTAATAGGTGTAAATAAAAATTCATTGATAACTGAAAGATTTTTTGTTAAACCAAAAATTGAAAATGGTTTTGTTGTACCAGATATATCTCGAGACATTTTAAAGATAGTTGTTGTTGAAAGACACAAAGCAACTGGTAATGTTGGGGTTGGTTTTATTAAAGGTTTTAAATTAAAAGAAGGAGCAATTGCATCTACTATTGCTCATGATCATCATAATATAATCTCTGTTGGAACTAATGATAAAGATATTCTACTTTCAATATCTATTCTTGAATCTTATGGAGGAGGTATATCAATTGCAAAAAATGGAAAAATTTTACATATTCTACCTCTTCCATATGGAGGTCTCATGTGTGATAGAAGTGCAAAAGAGGTAGATGAGGAATATCAAAAACTTTTATTTATAACAAGAAAACTTGGATGTACTCTTGATGACCCATTTATGTCACTTTCTTTTATGGCTCTTCCTGTAATTCCTCATTTAAAGATAACTGATTTAGGTCTTGTTGATACAGATAATTTTAAAATTATCTCTTTATTTGAAAAGGGGTGAGTTTAATGAAATTAGTGGTAGGTGGGATGGTTTATTATAATGGAAAAGTTGAGAATTTAGATATTTTAATTGAAAAAGAAAAAATTATTGGTATAGGAAAATTTTCAACAGAAAATAAAGAAATAATTGACGCAACTGGTTTCTTAATTCTTCCTGGAGGCATTGATTCTCATGTTCATTTCAACGATCCTGGTTTTACGCATAGGGAAGATTTTGAGTCTGGAAGTAAAGCATCGGTTTCATCTGGAATAACAACAGTTATAGATATGCCATGTACTTCCATTCCTCAAGTAAAGGATAAGGAATCACTTTATAAAAAACTTGATGAGATTAAAAATAAATCCTATGTTGATTATGCACTTTATGGTGGGGTTACAGGTGATATGATAAGGGATAAAAAATTTAAAGATATAGAAAATTTATATTCAGAAGGTGTTGTAGGTTTTAAAATTTATTCTTACAGTTCAGCACCTTATTTTGAACATTTATCTTATGGAGAGATGTATGAACTTTTTAAATATTTTAAAAAAGAAGATATTCTTTTTACTTTACATGCAGAAGATTATTCAATAACAAAACATTATATGGAATTAGCACAAAAAAAAGAAGATTTGAGTGAAGGTGAAAAATGGATTCTTGCAAGACCATATCTTGCAGAAGTTATCTCTATTCTAATTTCATCAAGATTAATTAAAGATACAAATTTAAGGTTAAATATAACACATATATCAACAAGTGAAGGAGTAAAACTTGTTAAAGAGAGAAAAGATGAGGGTGTTAAGATTTTTTGTGAAACAACCCCACATCATCTCCTATTAACTCAAGATGATTTAATAAAAAATCCAAAACTTGTTAAAACATCTCCGCCTGTGAGATGTTATGAAAATAGAGAACTCATGTGGAAATTTTTAAAAGAAGGTTTTATAGATGGAGTTTGTTCAGACCACTTTTCTGGCGAATGGGAAAATGAAAAAAATAAAGAAAATATTTTTGAAGTAGCAGCAGGAATTTCAGGAATTGATACAATTTTTCCTCTTATTTTTTCAGAAGGAGTTATGAAAGGAAGAATCTCTTTAAGTAAATTTGTTGAAGTTATGAGTGAAAATCCAGCAAAAATTTTTAAACTATATCCAAGAAAAGGAAAAATTGAAATTGGTTTTGATGCAGATTTAGTTTTTATTGATTTAAATAGAGTTTGGAAAATCGAAGGTAAGAATTTCTATTCAAAAGGAAAATATACTCCTTTTGAGAATTGGAAAATCTATGGAAAAGTTGTTAAAACAATGTTAAGAGGAGAGATTGTTTTTGATGAAAATAAAGGCTTTCTTGTTGAAAAGGGATTTGGTAGATTCTTAAGAAGAATTGATTGAGGAGGGTTATATGAGAAGTTTAATAACATATTTAGGTCATTCATCATTTTCAATAAAATATTCTCAAGGAGAAATATTAATTGATCCCTTTTTTGAAATTGAAAATGATTTTATTGAAAAAACTAAAATAACATACATCTTTTTGACTCATGGACATCAAGACCATATAGGAAAAACTCTTGAACTATATAAAAAGTTTAATCTAAAAATTGCAGGTGCTTATGAATTGATGTTGTTTTTAAATAGTAAAGGAGTAAGGGAAGAAGATTTAATTTCAATTAATTTTGGAGGATTTATAGAATTTCCATTTGGGAAAGTCAAGATGGTTTATGCACTTCACTCATCATCTACACTTAATGATGGAAAAATTGTTTATACTGGAAATCCATGTGGTTATATTTTTAAATTTGAAGATAGAACAATCTATCACATGGGAGATACAGGTCTATCTTATGAATTTAAACTCATTGGAGAGTTAGAAAAGATAAATGTTTTGTTAATTCCAATAGGAGGAGTTTTTACAATGGATATCGATGACGCAATAAATGCAGTTAAGATGATTAACAGTGAATATGTAATACCAATGCACTATAATACATTTGATGAAATTAAGTGTGATCCAATATTATTTAAGAGAAGAGTTGAAAGTGAGACGCTCTCTAAATGTATAATCTTAAAGAAAGGTGAAAGTTTCTAAAAAAAGTGATCAATAAAATAATTGTTCCTTCAGAATGGGAAGAGTTAAAAGAGAAATTCTTATCTAAAGGAAAAAAATTAATAGTTTTAGGGGGTTCTGATTCTGGAAAATCAACTTTTATTCTTTATTTAGCAAATTCTATTGCATCAACTGGTAAAAAAGTTGGCATTTTGGATCTTGATATAGGTCAATCCAATATTGGTCCTCCTGGAACAATTGGATATGGAGTACTTGAGAAAGAGATCGAGAGTTTAGATTCACTCCAACCTAAAAAGATGGTTTTTATTGGTGCAGTATCACCTAAGGGAAATCTTCTTCAAATTGTTGTTGGTGCAAGAAAATTACTTGATTCAATGGAAATGGAAAATTTAGATTATATTTTAATTGATACAACTGGTTTAGTAGATGGATTAATTGCTGAAGTTTTAAAACATAACAAAATAGAATGTTTAAATCCAGATTTCATCGTTTTATTTCAAAAAGAAAATGAAAGAGAAAATTTGATAAAGCCATTTTTATATGATGGAAAAGAGATAGTTAGATTAAAAATTAATGAGATTGTAAGAGAAAGATCAAGAATAGAAAGAATTGAATATAGAAATAGAAAATTTAGTGAATATTTTAAAAATTCAAAAAGAGTAGAAATTTTCTTTAAAGAGCATAACATTTTAGGTTATAATATAAATAAATTTGATCCAATTAACAATTCAATAGTTGGTCTTCTTGATAAAGAAAGATTTTTACTTTATCTTGGTATTTTAGAAAAATTCAACAGAGAAAAAATGTCAATTATAATTGACTCACCTATAGGAGAAGAGAAAGGAATAAAATATATAAAATTCTCTAATCTAATTTACAATATAAAAACATTTGCCCCCTCTTAATTGAGGAGGCTTTTGTAAAATTTTTTTTAATAAGTTGTTATTTTTAACTTTCAGTCTTTTTAATCAAATTTTTAATTGCTTCAATTGCCTGTTCAGTTGTCATATTTCTAATGTCAACTCCATAGTGCTTTGTTTTATCAAAACCTGCTTTTTCAAAGGCGTCTCTAAACATTTTAATTTGCATTTTTGGATCACAACCTGCAATGTAAAGTTTATCAATTTTTCCATTAGTTGATAAAAGAGTTGTTAAGTAATTATCACCATCATCTGCACAAAGTTGAGGATGGATAGAAACAAAATCAACAAGTTCTTCTCTTCTTAAAGTGTTTAAAACTTCAAAAATGTTCATTTGGTGAAAAGATGGACATGTTCCTTGACAAACACATAAAATTAATCCTTTCATTTTTTCTCACCTCCATCTAATGCAATTCTAACTTTACTTCCAATAAAATTAATCGCACCTGTTGGACATGCTCCTTTAAGACACCCTTTACAAAAATCTACACAATTTTCAGGTCTTATAACTTCAACCTTTCCATTAATAACCTCATAAACATTATGAGGACAAAATTCAACACAAGAGAAACAAGAAATGCATTTTTCATAATCAATTACAGGATACCAATTTTTAGACATACTTTAACCTCCTTTATTAGTTGTTTTTACTCTCTCTTCACTCTTAAAATCTTTAATTAATTTTTTCCATTTAGGATCATTTACACCAACAACACATTTGTTTTTTTCTCTTAAAGAGACTCTCAATTTTAATAAAAATATGTTTTTTTTGATATAATCTTCAGGAATAGATAAGATTGTGTGAAAAAGATTTTCTAAAAATGGATCAAGATTTTCATTTATTGAATATTTAACTAATCTTCCCGATCTTTCTTCAATTACTAAATTTATACTTTTAAGTTCTTGTAAATATTTTGAAACATTATAATGCGTTTCTTCTAAAGCATCTGCAATTTCACATACATAAAAACCTTGCTTCTCTTTTAATAATAGCATTAATAATTTTAATCTCTTTTCAGATGACAAAACTTTGAAAATTTTTGTGTATTTATACATATTATATCTTCATCTTCTCCTTTATCTACAAAAGTATTTTTATTGAAGAACTACAACAACTTGAACTAGAGTTTATAAATTTTATAGATAAATTCTCTTTGTCAACTTCTTTTAAAATCTTTTTAAACTCTTTAACTGCTTTATCTGATACAGCAATCATTATAACCTCCTTTTATTCCAATATGCACATATTAGCATATATTTAAAAATTTGTCAATATCAATTTTATTAACTTATTTTTTAATTAAATTATTCCTAACTCTTTTCCACCCTTATATAATGCTTTTAATGCTTTTTCAATATCTTCATGCGAATGAGATGCCATTATACATGAACGGAGTCTTGCTGTTCCTGGTGGGATTGCTGGAGTTAAAATTGGAAATATTAAAATACCTTCATCCCATAATATTCTTGTTAATTTTAAAGCAAGTTCATCATCTTTCAATAAAATTGGGACAACTGCAGATTGAGTATTCATTGTATCATAGCCCATTTTTTTGAGTTCACTTGTATAGTGATTTATATTTTCCCAAAGTTTTTTTATTCTCCATTTCTCTTCTTCAATAACATCAAAAGAGACCATCGCAGCAACTGTTTGTGCGGGTGGAAGTGCAGCTGAAAAAATGTATGCTCTTGAATTATGTTTTATAAAATCAATTAACTTTTTATCTCCAGCAATATAACCACCAACTGAAGGAATTGTTTTTGAAAGAGTACCCATAGAAATATCAACTTCTCCATATATTCCAAAATATTCTTCTATACCCTTTCCATTTTCTCCTAAAACTCCAAGAGAGTGAGCCTCATCAACCATAAGTAGAGCATTATATTTTTTCTTTATTTCAACAAGTTCAGGAAGAGGTGCAATATCTCCATCCATTGAATATACTCCATCAACAACTATTAATTTAACTCTATCTTGTGGCACATCTTTAATTAATTCTTCAAGATGTTCAACATCATTATGGTCAAATCTAATGAAATTTGCTCTTGATTGAATTGCTCCATCTACAATACTTGCATGATCATATTTGTCGCAGAAAACATAATCATCTTTTGTAAGTAGAGTAGAAATAGTGGTTAAATTTGTTACATACCCACTACTAAATACTGCACTTGCTTCTCTTCCTTTAAAACGAGCAATTCTTTCTTCAAGTTGGTTATGAAGAATTGTTGTACCAGCAAGAAGTCGAACTCCATGTGCACCTGTACTAAATTCATCAATTGCTTTTTTGGCTGCCTCATTTATTTTTGGATGGTTTATAAGACCAAGATATGAATATGATCCAAACATTATATAATCTTTTCCATTTATAACAACATGAGCATCATACATTTTTTCAATAGGTGCTTGATAAAAATATAAATTTCTTCTTTTTGCATCTTCAAGTCTTTCAAGAAATTTATTTATTCTTGCATCAAGTGGGTTCATGTTTACTTCCTCCTTGTTAATTTAAACTTTTTTAATTATACTATAAAATGAAATTTGTTTTTGGAGGTTTTTATGGAATTTAATGTTTTACTTCAAGGAAATATTTTTTTTGGTAAAGGATCTCTTATAAAGATTATTGAACTTTCAAAACATCTTGGAAAAATAACTCTTATTGTTACAGGAAAAAGATCAACAAAAGAGAGTGGAGCACTTTCAAAATTAATTGAGTATCTTAAGGATATGGGAGTTAATTTTGTGGTGTTTGATAAAATAGAGCCAAATCCTTCAGTTGAAATTGTTGAAGAAGGTGGAAAACTTTTTCTGGAAAATGGGTGTGAATCAATAATAGCAATTGGCGGAGGAAGTAGCATAGATGCAGCAAAAGGAATTGGAGTTTATGCAATTTATAAAGAAATTATTCCCTTTTTAACTCAAGAGAAAATAGTTGATCAAAAAATTCCACCTCTTATAGCAATTCCTACAACTTCTGGTACAGGTTCTGAAGTAACGAAGTACTCAATAATTACTTATAAAGATAAAAAACTTGCAATTGTATCTCCATTTATTACTCCTCAATTTGCAATTTTAGATCCAGAACTTACGCTTTCAATGACTCCAAAAATTGTAAGAGATACAGGAA
Organism: Caldisericia bacterium; assembly: GCA_030018355.1. Classification (NCBI taxonomy): domain Bacteria; kingdom Pseudomonadati; phylum Caldisericota; class Caldisericia; species Caldisericia bacterium. The sequence continues at coordinate 128,574 of JASEFN010000003.1, forward strand.
TTGATGCATTATCTCATGCTCTTGAGGGACTTTTTTCTCTTGGGGCAACACCAATATCAGATCTTTTTGGATATGAAGCAGTAAAAATAATCTATAAATATCTACCAAGAAGTTTTGCAAAAAAAGGCGATTTTGAGGCTAAAGAAATGATGCATTATGCCTCTATGATTGCTGGACTTCAAATATCAATAAGTGGAACTGGAATAGTTCATGGAATGGGATATCCATTAACTACAAAATATGGATTTCCACATGGTTTTGCAAATGCACTACTTATGCCATATGTTTTTAAATTTGAACTACCAGCAGTGTATGAAAAAATGGCAAGAATAACTAAAATGCTTGGTTTTGATGAAAAAGATACCTTTTCAGATGCTTATAAATTTTTAAACATTTTATTAGAGTTTTACAAAATTTTAGAATTGCCTTTAACTTTAAAAGAAGTAGGAGTTAAAGAGGAGGATTTGCCAACTTTTTCACAAGAAGTTTTTAAAAATGAAAGATTAAAGAGAATTGCTCCAAGAGTTCCTGAGTATGAAGATATTCTAAATATTTACAAGAATGCATATAAAGGTGTAATATAATAAAGTGAACAGAAGATCATTTAATCCAATTGATATATTAGCAATAGGAATAATCTTTGCAATTTTCTATTTTATATTTGTTGGTAGTAAAAGTTATTCAAAAGAACTATTTGAAAAAAGAGAAATTGTGTTATCGCTTAAATATCTGCCACTTTATTCCTTTTATTCAATATTAAGAATTTTTATAGCATTTATAATTTCTTTTGTTTTTGCTATAGTATATGGCTATCTTGCATTTAAAAATAAAACTCTCGAGGTTTTTTTAATTCCCATTCTTGATGTTTTACAATCAATTCCTGTTCTTTCATTTCTTCCACCTGTTTTTTATTTCTTTGTTTCTATTTTTAAGGGTTCATCCTTAGGATTAGAACTTGCCTCAATTATTCTAATTTTTACAGGTCAAGTTTGGAATCTTGTTTTTAGTTTCTACAACTCATTAAAAACTGAACCAAAAGAATTTGAAGATGTTGTAAGAATAAATAAACTTAATTTCTGGGAACGTTTTACAAAATTAGATCTTCCACATGCTGCAATTGGTTTGATTTGGAATAGTATGATGTCTGTTGCTGGTGGTTGGTTTTTCTTGATGGCTTGTGAAAACTTTTCAATTTTAAACCAAGAGTACACTCTCCTTGGTCTTGGTTCATTCCTTGCAAAGGCATCAGAAGTTGGGGATATGAAAATGATAATGATAGGATTGTTTACCTTAATTTTAATAATAGTTCTAATAGATCAATTTATATGGAGACCACTTATAGCATGGTCATCAAAATTTAAAATGGAAGAAAAAGGAGAAGAGGAGGCAAGATCTTTTATTCTTGAACTATATCAAAGATCTCAAATTTTTGCTTTTGTTTCTTTTAATATAATTTCTCCTTTAAATAAATTTATAACTAATCTCTTCACAAGAAAGAGAGAAAGAGGGGAAAATTTTACAGTCGAGATCATTAAAAAAGTTTTATCATATATAATTTTTGGTTATCTATTTTTATTTATGATGAAAGGTGTAGAGGGATTAATTAAAACAATTATGTCAGTATCATTATCTGACTGGTTATTAATAGTAAAAGGTGGGGGATTCACTTTATTTAGAGTTATTTTAGCAGTTTTAATTGGTTATCTTTGGACAATACCAGTTGGAGTAAAAATTGGTATAAATCCTAATATTTCAAAATATGCTCAACCTGTAGCCCAAATTTTAGCATCAATTCCTGCTACTGCCCTCTTTCCAGTCATTTTACTTTTCTTTTTAAACTTAAGAGGTGGATTACAAATAAGTTCAATAATACTTATGGCTCTTGGAACTCAATGGTATCTTCTTTTTAATGTTATTGGAGGTGCTAAACAAATTCCTAAAGATTTTATAGAAGTGGGTAAAATTTTTAAATTAAGTGGAAAAAATTGGTGGAGTATAATTGTCATACCTACAATTTTTTCTTCATTAATAACTGGTGGAATTACAGCATGGGGTGGTGCATGGAACTCAAGCATTGTTTCTGAATATGTAAATTTTGGTGGAAAGGTACATATGATTACTGGACTTGGTGCTTTAATTAGTAGTGCAACAGAAAGGGGTGACATACCCCTTCTTACAGCAAGTACTTTATTTATGGCTGTTATTGTAGTATTATTTAATAGACTCTTCTGGAGAAAAATGTATAATCTCGCAGAAGATAAATATCATTTGGAGTAGAGTGTATGTATTTACTTGAAGTAAGAAATGTTAGTAAAAAATTTACATTTCCTGGAAAAAAGGAAATTTTTGTTTTAAAGGATATTAATTTTAATATTCGTGAAGGTGAGATTGTTTCAATTTTAGGACCATCAGGTTCAGGAAAATCTACTCTTTTACGAATAATTGCTGGTTTAATAAAACCAGATGAAGGAGTTGTTATTTATAGAAATAAAATAATAACAGATGTAAATCCAGGTGTATCAATTGTTTTTCAGAATTTTGCTCTTTTTCCTTGGCTTACAGTTGAAGAAAATGTTTTATTAGGACTAATAAATAAAGAAATGGATATTAAAGAAAAAAGAGAAAAGGCTCTTAAAGCAATAGATATTGTAGGTCTTGATGGATTTGAGAAGGCATATCCTAAAGAACTATCTGGTGGAATGAAACAAAGAGTTGGATTTGCAAGAGCACTTGTAGTTGAACCAGATATACTTTTAATGGATGAGCCTTTTTCATCTCTTGATGTTTTAACTGCTGAAAACTTAAGAAATGACCTTTTGGAGTTATGGATTGAAAACAAAATTCCAACGAAAGCAATTATATTAATAACTCATAGTATTGAGGAAGCAGTTTATATGTCTGATAGGGTTTTAATTATAAGTAAAGACCCAGGGAGAATAGTTGAAGATATTGAAATTAAAATTCCACACTGGAGAGATAAAAACTCTCAAAAGTTTCTATCTCTTGTTGATAGAATATATACAACATTAACAGGCGGAGAAATAGAAAAAGAAAGAGAAATTATGAGAGTTTCAAAAGAGACTCTTATAATACCTAATGCAAGAGTAGGTGCAATAACAGGTTTTGTTGAACTTGTATCTGATCTTGGAGGAAAAACAGATTTATTCAAAATAGGTAGAGAACTCTATATGGATCTTGAGGATCTATTGCCAATTGTTGAAGCATCAGAACTTCTTGGCTTTACCAAATATAAACAGGGTGATATTGAATTGACCCCTGATGGAGAAAATTTCGTTGAAGCAGATCTTCTTAAAAAGAAAGAAATTTTTAGAGAAAAAGTTCTTGAAAATGTTTTTATGATAAAGCAAATTGTTAGAGTTTTAAAATCAAAAACAAACAAAAGAATTTCTGAGGATTTCTTCCTTGATATTTTAGAAAGAAGAATGACAAGAAGTGAAGCAGAAAAACAGATGGATATTTTAATAGATTGGGGAAGATATGCAGAGTTATTTACATACGATGATGAGACAGATGAACTTATTCTTGAAGAGGAGATAGAAACTAAAACATAAAAATGTTTTTTGAAGTAAAAGATAGATTTGAAAATATAAGAATTTCTAAATTAAAACTTAATGATATTGAAATTGAGACACCCGTCTTTATGCCAGTTGGAACTCAAGCAACAGTTAAAACGCTCTCTTCATTTGATGTTTGGGATATTGGATATAGATTGATCCTTGTAAATTCATACCATCTTTATCTTCAGCCAGGTGAAGAGACAATAAAAAAGTTTAATGGAGTTAAAAATTTCATGAATTGGAAAGGTCTTCTTCTTTCAGATTCAGGTGGCTTTCAAGTTCTATCTCTTTCAGATATTAGAGAGATAAAAGAAGACGGAGTTGTTTTTAAATCTTTTATTGATGGTTCACTCCACTTTTTTTCTCCTGAATTTACAGTAAAATTTCAAGAAACACTTGGTGTTGATATAATGATGACTCTTGATATTTGTCCTCCATATGGAATTAGCGAAGAGGAGTTAAAAAAATTTACACATTTAAGTATAGATTGGGCGAAAAGAGGAAAAAGTGTTAAAGAAGAAGGAAAAGGACAACTTTTTGCTGTTATTCAGGGTGGATTAAATTTAAATTTAAGACTTAAAGCACTAGAGGAGTTAGAAAAAGAGAATTTTCCAGGTTATGGGATTGGTGGACTTTCAATAGGAGAACCATGGAGCAAAACAAAAGAGTTTTTATTGAAGTTTGTGCCACAGATGCCTCAAGATAAACCAAGATATTTTATGGGACTAGGAGATCCAATAAGTATAATGGATGCAGTTGAAGCAGGAGTTGATATGTTTGATTGTGTCTACCCCACAAGAATTGCAAGAAATAGAACTCTTTTAACTAAATATGGAAAGTTAAGAATTACAAAGAGTGAATATAAAATGGATGAAAGACCAATAGAAGAAGATTGTGACTGTTTTACATGTAGGAATTTTAGTAGAGCATATTTACATCATCTTTTTAAAGCAAAAGAAATCCTTGCCCCTCGTCTTGCAACAATTCACAATTTAAGATTTATGTATAATTTTATGGAAAAATTAAGAAACTCAATTAAAAACAGAAAATATTTTGATTTTAGAAAAGAATTTGAAACTGACTTTTTAACAAATTTTAAAAGAGATGAATAAAAAATTAAATAAAGGAGGAATAAAATAATGGCCAATGAAATTAGAAAGGTTAAAACATTTATAATTTTCTTACTAACCATAAGTTATATACTTGGTTTTTTAGTATATTTTTTAAAAAACTATTTTGTGCTTTCTCAGACCTTCTTTACAATTTTTTCAATAGTTTATATGTATTTACCATTTTTTACAGTTGTTTTAGTTGAAAAATACATTTATAAAGGGAGTTTAAAAGGACTTGGTTTTTATTTAAAATGGGACAAATATATTTTTCTATCGATTTTTATCCCCATAATTTTAACCTATCTCTCTAATTTTCTAAGTTTGATTTTTAAAGATATAACTATTAATTATGAGTATTTTAAGCCATATTTTTTAATTCTATTGACATTACAAGTTATAATTGTTGGTTCTACAATAAATGCACTTGTTGCTCTTGGAGAGGAAGTTGGATGGAGAGGTTATCTTGTGAATAATTTAATTCATAAAGGATTTTTTAAAGCATCTATATTTATTGGCTTTATTTGGGGAATCTGGCATACGCCCCTTATTTTAATGGGATTAAATTATCCTGAATCAAAATTTTTTGGAATCTTTATGATGGTGTTATTTACAATTCTTTTATCTCCAATAATGATTTATATAACAATTAAATCTAAATCAATAATAAATGCTTCAATTTTTCATGGAGTTATGAATTCAATAGGTGGACTTCATTTAATTTTACTTAAAGGTGGAACAGATTTAACAAAAGGAATAATAGGATTTCCAGGCCTTATTATTTTGCTTTTTCTAAATATAATCTTTTTGCCAAAATTTTTAGAATTTGAGAGAGAACTTAAAAGTTGCTCTTGACAATCTCATAAAATTTTATATGATATTTTAGACTTTGAATTTTATGGAGGTTTACATATGAATGAAAAAGATAAACCACGAAGTAGTAAGAACGGAAAGGTAACAAAAAAAGAACTTTTTGGAAAAATAGAGAGTTTAGATGAGTATATAAAAAGTCATACAAGCAAAGTTAAAATGTCTCCTTTTCTTTTATCAAGTGATATTGAAGAAAAGGAGATAAGAGATCTAATTAAAAAAGAGATTGATTATTTAATAGAAATTTTAAAACCAAAAGAAAATGATAGAATTCTTGATCTTATATCAAGCCACGGAGAATACTCATTAGAACTTGCAAGAAGAGGATTTATAAATGTAGAAGGGCTTGATAGATCAAGTAACTTAATTCAAAAATCAAAACTTAGAGCAAAAAAAGAGAACTTACCTGTTAAGTTTAGAGAAGGGACTCCAAGAAAACTTTTTTATCCACCTAATAGTTTTGATGTTGTTTTGCTAATTGGTAATGTCTTTGGTTTTTTTGAGACACCACTTGATGCTTTTAATGTTTTAAAAGAGATCTTTAGAGTGTTAAAAAAGGGTGGAAAAATATTTATAGATATAATAGATAGTGAATATGAAAAGAAAAACATTGTTCCATATTACTGGCAGTGGCTGGATAAAAATCATTATGTTTTAAGAGAAAATAAATTATCTTTAAATGAAGATAGTTTAATAATTAGAGAGATTGTGAGTCATATTCAAAAAGGAGTAATAAAAGATAGTTTCTTTTCATTGAGATTATATACAAAAGATGAAATTCTAAATCTACTTAAAAGAGCAGGTTTTTCTGATATTCAAATATTTGATCACTCAATTGATATAAATATTCCAATATCAAATTTCCAAATTGGAGAAAAACATATCTCTTTTGTTGCTACAGTATATAAAGAAATAAAAGAAGAAGTAAAAGTTAAAAAAGTTTTAAGAAATGTTTGTGTTATATTGGGTGATCCAAAGAAAAGTGATCCACTTAAACCAAATCACATTTTTGATGAGGATGATTTAAGAGCAATAGAAAAGTTAAAAGAAACTTTAAAAACATTTAAAAATTATAAATTCATCTATTTAGATAATCATGATCATCTTGCTGAAGAACTAATGGGGTTAAAAGGTAAAGTGGATTATGTTTTAAATTTATGTGATGAAGGTTATTTTAATGATCCTACAAAAGAGATGCATATTCCTGCAATTCTAGATGTTTTAAATATTCCATATACTGGTGCAACTCCACAATCACTTGCACATGCATATGATAAATCTCTTGTAAGAGGAATTGCAAGAGAAATGGGTATTCCTGTCCCAGATGCTTTTCTTGTAAAGCCAGGTGAAAATGTTTATGAATTACCAATAAATTTTCCTATTATAGTTAAACCTAATTTTGGGGATTCAAGTTTTGGTATAACTCAAAAAAATGTCTGTTTTGATTATGAAAGTTTAATAAAAGTTATAAGAGATCTAAGAGATCTTTTTGGTTATGAAAAACCAATACTTATTGAAGAATTTTTAACAGGTAAGGAATTAAGTTTAGGAATAATTGGTAATCCACCAAGATATCCATTTAAACTTTTACCTCTTGCTGAACTTGATTACTCATCTTTACCTGAAGATTTGCCTAAGATATGTGGTTATGAAGCAAAGTGGTTACCTAATTCTCCTTATGGGAAAATAAAATTTATTAAAGCAACAGTTTCTGAAGAAGTTGAAAGAGATTTAATTGATTGGAGTATTAGACTCTTTGAAAGATTAGAATGCAGAGATTATGCAAGATTTGATTTTAGATTAAATTCAAGTGGATTTCCAAAACTTCTAGAGGTAAATCCAAATCCAGGATGGCACTATGATGGTTTTTTAGCAGAGATTGCAAGAATTCAAAATATTGATTATAAAACACTTCTTGAATTAATATTAAAATCAACTGAAATTAGATTGGGATTAATACCAGCAGAAGAGTTTTAATGAAAGAGGTTGTATTAAAATTAGATAAATTTGATCTTAATGGTGGTACTTTTGGTTTTTACGATAATAAAAAAGTTTTAGTTTATGGAGCACTTCCAGGAGAAGTTGTAAAAGTAAAAATTTATGGAAAGAAAAAAGATTATTTTCTTGGTGAGATTTTAGAGATAATTCAAAAATCTGATGAAAGAATAAAAGAAAAAGAGGATCATTTTATATCTTGTTCACCATGGCAAATTCTTAAAGAAGAGAGAGAAAATTTTTATAAAAAGGAGTTAATTTTAGATTTAATAAAAGAGAATAATTTAGATATTAAAGATTTCGATATAAAAGATAAAAATATTTTTTATAAATATAGAAATAAACTTGAATTCAGTTTTTTAGATGAAGAATTAGAATTTGCCTTTTTTAAAAGAGGAACACATAAAAAGAAAGTTAAAATAGATGGATGTATTTTAGGCTATGATTCAATAAATTATGTTGCAAAGGAAATTTTAAATCAATTAAAAGAAAAGAATATACCACCTAAAATTTTAAAAAGTTTAATTTTAAGAGGAAATAGAGAGAAAGAAGTTATTGCTTCTCTTTTCATAAAAGAGAAGGTGAAAATTTTGGAAAATCCTTTAAATATTCAAAATCTTAAAGGATTTTCTTTATTTTATTCATCACCACTTTCTCCTGCATCTATTAAAACTGAGACTCTTTTTGAAAATGGTGAAAATTTTTTAAAAGAAAAAATCCTTAATAAAACTTTTTTCTTCACAACAACTTCTTTTTTTCAAGTAAATATTGATATGTTTGAAGAAGCACTTTTAGATATAAAGAATTTTGTTGATGTAAATGATAATATATACGATATTTATAGTGGAGTTGGAACAATAGGAATTGCTCTTGATTTGAAAAATGTAAATTTTATTGAGAGCGAAAAAGAAAATATCTTCCTTAAGAAAATGAATCTTGAAATTAATGGGATAAGAAATTTTAGATTAATTGAAAATAGAGCAGAAAATGTAATATCAACTATAGAAAGAAATTCGGTTTTAATTTTAGACCCTCCAAGAGAGGGTCTTCATAAAAAGATATTGGAAGAATCAATAAAAAAAGATTTTAAAAGAATTATATACCTTTCATGCAATCCAAAAACTCAACTTAGAGATTTATCTTTTCTAAAAGAAAGATATAATTTAAAATTTTTTAAAGGTTATAACTTTTTTCCCAGAACTCCGCATATAGAAACTTTGTCTATTCTTGATAGAAAAATTTAGTTATTCTCCTCTCTATGTTCCTTTTTTATAAGATTCCAATGATAAATATAAACTGGAATTCCAACAATTAACATAGCTATATTTCTTGTAAATGAATCTACAAGATATGGAAAATAACCAAGATGTTTTGATGTTTCTTTGTATCTTTTATATTCTTCCTCCCATTGAAGAAGGGCTTTCTTTTGTTCTTCTGTTAATTCAATTTTTTCAACGGCTTCATTTAATTTTACACTTTCAAGCCAATAAGGAATTGGTGGTAAATAAGATCCATATCTTGCCTCAAGGGCATCTCTAAAGAATGTTAATTGTAAACCAAGATTTATTAATCCAACTGATCCAATGATAATTAAAGTTAATCCAACCATAGAGAAAAGGTATAAATAAATTTTTCTTAAAGTAAACTTACTCATAAAACCTCCTTTTTAGTTTTTAATAATATAAACCAATAATATCAGAAAAAGTTTCAAAATTGTATAAAATTATAAAAAGGAGGAAGAAGATGGAAAAAGAATTAAAAGAGTACAATGGAATTAAACTTTCAAGTTTGAGTGAATTTAGAGAAAATTCAATTAAAGGTCCACAGAGTGTGGATATTAAAAATTATACACTTGAAATTTATGAAGAAGGAATTTTTAAGAAAGCGTATAGATATGAAGAAGTAATAAACAATTTTAAAGCGACAAAAAAGATAATAACGCTTTATTGTGTTGAAGGATGGGATACAACGATTTTATATGAGGGAATAAATCTTATTGATATATTAAATGATTCAAATGTTTCTTTTAAGTATCCTGTGATAATTTTTGGTGCAGTAGATGGTTATACAACTTCACTTGAAACCTCTTTTGTTTTAAATAGCAAATTAATAATTGCATACAAAATGAATGGGATAACTATACCAAAAGAAAACGGATTCCCATTTGTTTTAATTGGAGAGAATAAATGGGGGTATAAATGGATTAAGTGGTTAAATAGAATAGAATTATCTAATGATAAAGATTATAGAGGATATTGGGAATCGAGAGGTTATTCAAATTCAGCAAATCTTAATGAACCATTTTTTGAAAGATAACCCTTTGAGTGATGTTTCAAAATTTTTTCTGGTATATTTATAACCCCATTCTTTACAAGATAAAAAATAAAAATATAAACTCTTTCTCCATTGCTTTTCTTTGCTTTCTTTACTTTTAATAACCCTACAATATTCCAAATGATAAACACCCTCCATACTATACACTTTCCAATAATTCACTTTTAACAGATATATGACTTTCGTTCACACATTTTACATTACTAAAAACTTGTTCTATACAAATATTAGCTACTTAACAAATTTTTTTGTATTTTTGAGCCTTCTCTTTTGCTTTAAGCCTTTTAGAAGATTTAACTTTTTGCCATACAATGTCATTTGTATGCAAATTGGTTTAAAGCCAAGTTTCTCCAACTTTTCAAGTAATATACCTGACTGCTCATTTAAAAGTTTACCTTCATTATTGTGCTGATTTAAGTTTTACACCGAATATCCACAACCTGTTATCTTGTCGATAAACTAAAACAATCGGTTTGATATTAACTTTTATCTCTTTCCCTTGTTTACTCCAAAAATAATATGTGATGTATTATACTATAAGCTTTCTATTAACTAAAACATAAGTATATAAGTATTTTTTATTTTTCTAAACCTATCCCTTTTTCTGTTAGATATTGGAATAGTCCATGTGGTCTTGCTTCTAAAAATAGTTGAATACAAAAAAATTATTCTTAATGAAGGAAATTTTAATTTCCTAATAGTTCCTTATCTCTACCAAAAAAGTTTTCTATAACTTGCTTGATGTGGTATTTTAAGAAACAAGAGAGTAATTATGTATTATAGGAAGTTTTTTCTGCAGAATTCCTCTATAAGCTTAAATATTTGTTGTGCTTTTAAAGTTGAAAAATATGTATTTTGAATTTTTTTTATAATTTTTCAGAGTTATTATAATAACCAATATTTTGAAATTTTGTATAGATGCTATTTTCGAAGGTCAAGGATATTTTTGAAACACTTAAGTTTTAAGATTTACGCTGAGAAAGCCAATCCTTTTGGTCTGTGATGAAAGGTGGTATATATAATGAAAGTCTAATAATAAAGATCAAGTTTGGGTCTTAGATAAACTTCTAAAAACGGACCACTTGTAGGTAATTGCCTATGAAACGGAAAATTTTATTGAAAGAGGAAAAGTTCATCTCTTAAGATGTTAGGGAAGTTACTTTATACATTAATAATATGCTCTTTTAATTTCAGTTAATAAAATTTTAAACATTATATAACCTCTTCTATTTTTTAAAAAAGATCAATTTCTTTGTTTTATTTGAATATTTTTTATAAATGTTCAAGATTTGTAATTCTAAATATATAAAATCAGAATCGCTTTTAATTTTTGAAACACATATAAGACTTTCAAACTTAAAAATATCTATAATATTTTATATATTTCTTTTAAGTTCGTTTTTTTATATTTGCTATTAAGATAACAGGATAACCTAATTTACGCTTTAACTATTTCTCCTTTCAAAGAACTGATTTTTCCTTTAAAGTAATTACCTTTAATATTTTTAACAATCAATGTAATTAATAAAAAATATTTGTCAATATTCTACGTAGTAATGTACTCACCTTTGAAAAAAGTAGAGAAAGTTTATGTTTTGCTTTTTTTAGAATTTTCTTTCAACTATTAAATAATTTTCCCATTTTTTATAACAAAATATACTTCTATCCTATTTCTAGTTCTTTTTCTGAAATAGTATTTATATAATTTGATGTTATTCTGTGAGAGTATTTGATTAAATATTATTTCACCTTTATCAGCTTCTAGAAAATAAAGTAAACTTGCATTTTTTAAAAATAAAAAACTAGCCAATAAAAGTAATTAAAATTTTTTATTTTGTATTCTTTGAGTTCCTTTATCTGTTATATTGTAAGATTGTCAATCTCTGTTTTTAATAAAAATTACTCTGTTATTACAAAAATTTGTAAACTTTACATTTCATATAGTTTATATAAAACTTGCACATTTCAAATCTTCACAGATACTATTCAAACTTCTCGTAAAATAAAACTAAAAATTAACAAGATTCAAATACTACAATAAAATAAATTTTTTATTAAAAATAAAATTTCTAAATATTAACACATACTTCAATTTTTACATCAATTTACCTGATAAAATGTCTTAATAAGGATAAATCATGATTTACCTATATAATTTTTCAATCATAAATAAATTATTAAAAAATTTTTGTAAAAATCTCTTTTCGTTAATTTTGGAAATGTAATAAGAAATATAAATCCATTTTGAAAAACTTAACAAACTACTGTACTATTGACACATTTTTACCCCTAAATCTTAAATATTCCATATCCTAACGATGTTTTCGCTCCAATACCAAACTTTTCTAATGCTTCCTTTAATAACACTTCTGACTTTTGGAGTAAAGAATTGTCCTGTGAAATTAAATAGAATCGAAAAGTTGTTTTCTCAACAGTCAAAAATTCTACAGGTTTTGGATTTTGCCAATCTGCCGGAGGTTGCTTTCCAGAATAATAATCAGGATAATGGGGGTTCATTATATCAATCTTCAAATTTATATCACTTACCGGATAAGCATCTATAAAATATACCTTCCCTTGATGCTTTTGAGTGCCGAAGATTTTAATCAACTCTCCAAATTTTATATTACCAATTTCCAAATCCAACTCGTTTCCTTTTTCAAGATCACTCGAAATTTGCTCCACAGCATCTTCAAAACTTTTATTATCTTTATTCATCTTCTGTTCTGCAAACTTCAACACCGCCCAATGCTTTGTTACTCCTTTGACCGCACTTCCCGGAATATACGGAATCCCATAAATATGATGCAAAGTCATCGATGTTTCCTGGGGATGTACTCCTCCAAGCCCAATTATAAGATGCCAAGGACATATGCTTTGAAAATTCTTAACATTAAAACCATTATTTTTTAAAAGATTAATCAAATTTTCTCTTCTCTTCTGAATGTTTTCTAAAAAATTTCTTTCCCATTTGAATTTCTCAATTTCCTTATTAATCACTATCCTTTCAGGCAAGATCTCCCCAAGAACAATTGGTGAGTTAAATAGAAAATAAAAATTATTATCAGGTCCAATGCTTTGAGCTGAAAGTATACTAAAGGTATCTCGAGGAAAATACTTATTTTTTGATACATGAAACCTAATACTCATTCTTCACTCTCCTCCTCTGTTTCAATCAAACCCTCTGCAAACCTCTTCACCCAATTTAAAAATGCAAGTATCTCCTCTGTGACATATCGATAATTTTGAGAATCAAGCGAAATAACCCATTCTACTAACTCAATGTTATCTGGCATCTTTATTCTTGCTGTTGAATCACTTCTAAGATAATCCATCATTTGCGAATATAAAAGTTCATAAGCATTTCCATTTTTTGCTTTCGACTTAACAAATGCAAGGGTTTGCCCAAGTCCATTGGAAAGAATCATCTGAGGAATTTTTCTTGAGTAAGCACGGTAATTCTTGAGTAATTCTTTATTAGAAGAATTTTCATCAACCACTTCCTTTACACACCTATACGCAAACTCTGCTCTCCCCTTTTCAAGTTTTGTAATTAAACTCTCTCTATCAGGCATAACTAACCTCCTTTGTTAATTTTCAAAGGATTTTTAACCTTACAAAACCCTTTCCAATTGTTTGATTGCCCCCTATCTGAACTATCTCTGGAAGCCCATCTTTAAAAAACTTAGCAACAAGTTCTGCCTCTTCCTGTGGAGTAACAGATTTAAATATCCCTTTTTGCTCATCACTTTTTACTTTTGGCTCTGTAAACATCACGAGAGAATATAAGATTGTATCTTGAGGCAAATATTCTTCTGTCCATAGCGCCCCTGACGCAACAGTGCCAGTTTTATCGTCAATTCTCGTCCTCGTAATTACCTCAGTAGAGGTCTTTACAAATTGCTTAAAATCATCATCACTTAAAATAACAAGATCACTTTTTAACTTCTCCCTCCAATAGTTATAAGCATTATCACTAGGGAAAATTCGATTTGCGAACCATTCAGCAATTCCAGAGGTTATATCATTTTCGTTTACTTCAAAAGTGAATTCTTCAAGTATAATTTTTGACTCAATTGCAAGATTTGATTGTCTTGGTGTAGTGTTTTGAAGTGTGTAAAAGTTTCCAAAATTGCTAGAGTTTATACCAGCCATCTTGATTTCCTTACTAAATCTTTCAAGAACCATCGGACAAGTTATCCAAGCAAAAATACCCTTCAACGATTTAACAGGAAATAAAAGAATTCTCGCATCCGTAAAAGTAATAGCGCTTGCATGCTCATCACTATCTTCTGGTCCAAAAACAAGTGATAAATAGTCTTTGTTAAGTTCTGTTTCAGCATTGTCTTTAATGTATTTTATTTTGTCTTTGGGTCTAATTTTTTTAGCATTTAATTCAATTTCTTTATTCGCAATTCCAAACGCCTCTTTTATACAGCCCTTTAGTCCTGAAGCTTCAATCTTGGGAAAATCCGTATGCCTTTCCCTTTGAATGGGAAGATCCACAAGCCCCAATTCACTCCCACTTCCAGCATGAACAGGAGTTTCTGCAATTATGAACAATGACTGTACTTTTTTAAACATGCCATCCCTCCTTTTGTATTTTATAAACTTTGTAGTTTTCTAAATCTTTTATCTTCGACAAGTTATTTTTAAAAGTTTCAACATACTCACTTTCAACATTATGCACATCACTTCCTATGCTAATCGCTCCAGCATAAATATCATACTCCATGACACCATACCGAGTTTTTCTTTCCTTTACTTTATATAAAATCCTTACCTGTAAATTATTCTCCTTATGTTTAAAACATTTAAAGTCTTGTAAATCCACACCTTCCAATCTATGGTCTAAATCAGGATCCTGTAGGTTTTGCTCTATTCTTCGCTTAAGCTCTAATAAAGATTTTTCCGCTATGTTCTTAAAATTTTGGTCCTTGCCAATATACTCTTTAAATAATTTAGATACATAAAAAACTCTAAACCCTCGCTTATACTTTTCCCATAAAACTATCCCCAAGTTGTTTAGAGAATATAAGTTTTCAACCCTTTCCACTAGACTTAAAATATCTGCATAGTCTTCCTCATTAATACCCTTCAGTTCACTAACCCCATCCTTTTCCAATTTAGCAAAAAACTCTTCATATTCTTCGAATATCTCCCATTTAATATCTAATGGAATGTAAGGTATCTTTATTAAAGCATCAGTTTTTTCAAATATATAATAAACAGGACATTTATTCACCTGAGCAAGGATCGTAAGATACGGAATGGTCGCCTTGTATCCCCCAGTGATGTTAATAATCACATTATCCCAGTATTCATCCGCAATCCTATAAATCTCATTTATCAATTCACTCATACCAACATTAAACTCTTCTCTATCCTGAACCTGCAAACACTTAATAAATCTTGTGTAAATTTTTTTACTATCAAACCCTAAATCCTGAAGAATTTCTTCTATTAACTGACTCGCAAGCTTACTTAAAATTGTATCAGAATACAGAAGATAAACTTCAAAATCATCATCCCTTAACTCCTCTTTTAACTTTAAAAGGCTTTTCACTTCCGCCGATAGAGTCACTTTATTCTCATCTTTTCTTGAGTCAATCCATTCTTTAATTGCATCTCTAAGAGATTGAATCCTCCTCTTTTCTGAATCAAATTCCTCTGCCTTCTTTTCCTGTAGATCTTCAAAGTAACCTCTAGAAGTGTTATTTCTCTTTTCTTCCTCAAAATAATTCTCAAATATCGATGTCCCAACCATCGTAATTACCTTCTTCATGATACACTCCCAATAAATGTTAAACCATAACCTTCCTCTGGATATATGTCCGAAATATTCTTAAAATGAAAAACATCCTTAACCTTTTGAACATCAGAATCATCAAGTATCTGAAAATAATATACACTCCCCGCAGGAACTGCCCTTCGCATAGGTTTTGGCTTATTTTCCGCCATATCCCATCCTCCAATCAATTTATATTTCCCAATTACGCAACCAACCAACTTCAATTTAATACCCTTATGCTCTCCTTGAAGCGTATTTTCATCAATCCAACTTGGAAGATAACCCTTTTCAAAAATTGCCGGTGTAGCAAGATAAATCTTAAATAACCTGTTGTTAAAACTTAAACTTATACCCTTAATCTCTTGAAGTAAATCACTTTCCATTTTTTCTATCTTCGCAGTTTTCCCTTCTCCGCCAAGCTGAATTATACCCGATTCAGGAACGTCTTCAACCCCCTCAATCCACACAGCAATCGCCACATCACCTTTCAATTTTTCATCTTTCAACCTTATCATTGGCACATGATAAAGATGCCCCTTTACTGTGGTTTTTGTTATACGGTTTCTTGCAATTCCAATCTTCGACTCCACAATGTAAAGCTCATCTTTCTCTGTTAGTCTTAAACCTTTCTTCCCTAATAAATAATCACTCAAATAAATAGCAGTAATATAACCTTCAGCTTCTTTTATATGCTCCATACCTTTCCAAACCAAAATCCCATCCATTTGATAATCTGAAATAAATATGTCAGGCCTCTCAGAAAAAGTTAAAGACTTTAAAATATCATTTCTCTTGTTTTCTTTCTTCTTCAGTAAATCCAACGGCGAAGGAAATAATAATTCCCCTTTTAACAGAATTGAACCTTTAATTTTTAGGGAGCCTTTTGTTTCAGTCGTTCCTAATTCTTCTTTGAACCTCCCTTCTTTGAAATCTTTCAAACTTCCCTTTTCAAATATTAGCCATGTCCTTATCGCACCATACAATGTTGTAGGATTTGGTGGAAAAATTATCTCTGTCCAAGACTCCGCACCCATTGTGAAAGGTATTCCACTTCTGAAAAATAAAGTATCATTTGGTATAATCTTATACCACATACTACTCTCTCTTATTTAAAAAACTCACAATTTCAAGTAAGTTGGTAAAGTTGTCTAAATCTCCACCAGATTTCCAGAAAAGCTTTTGAATATTTGTGTAAAAGTCATCAATAAGCTCTTTTCTCTTATTTTTCTCATCCTTTCCGCTTCCTTTATAATTGTAAGCACGAGAAATCAATCTATAAAGTTCACCATTGAATACATCCTCAGATGACACCAAGCGCCCATCCTTGTCCTTTAATCTCAAAAATTCCCTTTTTAACTTCTGGATAAATCCATGAGAAATATGCCTTTCATTCTCATCATCCATTGCATTCTTCGCCCTTTTTATCACATCAATAGTTTGTAGCACATCATTGGTTGTGCTATCCTTGTATATCCACTTGTACATTACTATCCTTTCTTCTCCTGACTTCTTTATCAGAAGAATTGAAAAGGAATCTTTACTTGTATTTGATTTCACCATCTTCTCCATCTGGAAAACTTTACCTATCACCATTTTTAATGGCTCCTTATAATGTGCAATTACAACCCCCATAGATGCAGTTGCCTTTTTCCCCATCGTAAGGTAATAAACTCCATCTTTTTCCACAAAACCCGTTTGATTTTCTCCAGATACTTTTATTTGGCCATCTTCAACTCTTGTCTCTCCAGAAAAAGCAAACCTTAACTTCTCCATAACATCAAGTAAATCTCTTAAATTAACAAAAGCTAACACATCATCTCCGCCAGTATATATGAGTTTCCCAAGATGCTCCTCCTCAACAATTTTCTTCACAAACTCTATGGAGTAATTCCTTAAAGCATTTGAAATAGAAGCATGTATTGCTGGCGTTAAAAGCTTCTTTGAAGATTTAACCTTTAACTGCTCCTTAAAATCTTCCGGTAACTTTCTCCACACCTCAGAATTATAAGTGTTCTCAATCTTCGGAAGAAGCTCACCCGAAAGCCACTTCCCCATGTTGTCTCCATCAAGATAAATTAAAGCATAATAAGGATTTGGCTTTCCTACTTTTTCAGATAATTGTTTAAGACATTCTTTAATTTGCTTTATCTGCTCATCAGTTAAATCAACATCGAATTCTTCTTTTATTGACTCCTTTTCTAAATTCTCCTCAAAAAACAATTCACCTTCCACAGTTTTCTGTATTACATCCTTCAACTTTGGTATAGAAGATACAATAGAAAGTTTACTGCTCAGTGAATTTTTAAGTAAGTTTTCATATTCTTCAAACTTTTCTCTAGCTTCCTTCAACGCTTTCTTCTTAAAATCTGCTACGGTAACTTCTGCTGTTGATGGAAATGTCAAATCTTCAAAGCTTCTATCAACTTTTTCTTCAAGATAAAGTTTAAATGTTCTTTTAATGAAGCATAACCCACATAAGCCTTCACCGCTAGAAAAATACTTATGTTCTACCCTATCAGTTAAATCTATTGCTTCTGGATTGTATTTTGTAAATTTTTTCTTATTCTCTTTTTCCCAGAAAAATAAAACATTTCTCTCCCCACAGAGAGAACATTTACGTCCCGTTTCCTCAACTTGCTTAAATTTTCTTAAATTTTTTCTTGCACCCATCCATTTCTCAAGCACAGTATAAAGAAGCTGATAAAGTAGACCAATATTTGGAGAATATTCTTCTTTATTCTTTGCAAAATTCCAAAGCTCCTTCCATGCTTTTAATTCACCATCATAGAAGAAATTTTTAAAGTCATCAACCTCTATATCAGCCTCGCCTTTTCTCCACGGAACTGCAACCCAGTATACCTGTGGAAAATCCACAAGCTGTTTCACTATCGCATCTTTTATTTCTTCTGCCTTTAAACTTAACTTTTGCAAAATTACATCCAGAATATTTGATAACTCCTCAAAAATTTTCTCTTTCGCTCTCTCAGCCAATTGTTTAATTTTTTCTGTCTCAGATTCAGGAATTATCGCAACGAATCTATTTGGGATTGTTGGAATACTAACAAAATCTGAATTTGATTTCTCGACTCGAATTCCTTTCTCCCTCTCAAGAAACCAATCCATAAGAGGTTGATTGAAAAGATCTGGGTATATAATCGATGTCGGACCATACTCGTTTATTATCACCTTCATCCCAATGAAGGTTAAATACGAAAGAAGAAAACTCCCAATATAAAGATCTTGTGCTTTCCTTGCCTGTGAAATAAAAGATTGAACAGGACCAATAGTGAAAAGAAATAACGAATTATTTTGAATTAATTTATCATCATACAAGTATGCATTAACTGCAGATGAAACCTTCAAATGTTCCCATATTGAGTGATCTGGTACCCTCGTATCCGCCGGGAAAAGTGGTATATACTTGCACCATGGTCTATTACGGGATCTCTCAATAAGTTTTATAAGTAAATTTCTCCAGATATAAAGAAATTTGCGTTCATCATCGTAACTGCTTATTTCTCTTCCAATCTCTTTAAAAACCTCACTAACAACCGAGAAAACCTCAGATGAATTAATATTCGAAATATCCATCTTCCCCTCACTTAAAGGATGCCTGATTTCATTAAAATCCTGTGAAATCCCAGCTGGAAGCAAACTTCGCTCCATACATGATGCGATGATATCAGGCCCTTTTGCTTGTTCAACGTTTACTACCTCTATTTTTTCAGCGTAATCTTTTGCCCTTCTAATATGGGTTGGAATATCAACACATTTATCCACTGGATCATGAAGAAAAGCTTTTAACTTTTCACCAAAATTACTCATAAAGTTAACTCCTTTGTAGGCTTTAAATAATCTCTAAAAGATGACAATATCTCAAAAGTGATTTCTTGAACTTCTTTTGTATTACTCCAATTATTACCAACTCTTTTTTCCTTTCCAATTAAATTAACTCCACCGGGATTCAAGAAAATGACAACAGGGAAGTAAGTTTTTCCTTTCCCTTTAATTACCTTAAATATTACTGGCGAAGCCCATCTGTCCGAAAGTCGCTCCCTCCTATTTTTATAGGGAACTAATCGTGTGCTAAAGCGATTATGCATAACAGGCATTCCGAATATTGCAGTTTTAAAAATTTCTTTTTTCTTGTTGCTTCTGAAATTTTTGTATTCTTCGCCTATAACATTAAGTGCGTCTATCCATGAGCCTAAAGGTTCGAATAGAAGAATTTTCCCATTTTTTAGAGTAGTATACTGTGAACTACCTACATTAGCATTACATAACTGAATGACAATTTCTAAATTCTTTTTAAGCCAAATTTCCAAGTCGTCTACACTCATTGCATTACAATAAAACTCTATACCTCCAATATTATTTGGTTCAGCACTTTCAACTGCAAGATTTCCACCCCCTCTTCTTGCTCTTGTTCCAAATCCACCAAGATAAATAGATGTCCATAACGCTGCGCTTGCTTTCCTAAAGAAATCATAATCAAATGAAATTATTTCAAGTGAAAAACTACTTTCTGGTTTATAATACCTCCTTATTATTGGTTCTCCCCTTACCCTTAATGAAAATGTTGAGTAATATAAATATTTTAGTCCAGAATTATTATTGATTACTTCTCGAACGTCATTACCTATCTCAACTAAATCTGGCTTTACCATTACTCTCACCTTGCTTTTGCCCTCTCCCTTTTCCGTTCCCCCAAAAATTTCAGCTTCCTTTTCTCTTAAGGTTCCAATATCATCTTCTGCTTTTATTGCTCTCCACCACCACCTCATCATCCCTTTAAACTCTGAAGACCTTAACTCAGGAGTTCTACCATCAGCTCCAGCCATAAACATTGGTGTTATGATTTTGCACTCTAATCTTAATTCCATTTTAAATCCACCTTAGTATTTTAGAGTTTTTCTTCTTTTACTAATTATATCAATAAATTAAATAAAATAAAAATCAAGAATTATACTTTCTAAAATTCTCAAATATGAAGAATTTCTTAACCGACTTTATATACACATTATCAAAAAATCTTTTTAATCTTCAAAGAAATATTTAAAAAAAGAAACAACATTTTTAGATATAAAAGCAAAATCTATCCCACTATCCGAATCTATTTATAAAAAGACCTATATTTCACCAATTTTAACCTTCACTTTAAAAACTAGTTTTTATAATCTCGAACAACTTTAAAACAAATATTCTACTAATTTCACTTCTAACACTTTGAATAAATTTAAATTTACTAATGGCTTATTTATTACCACCTCACAAATTTTAACTGATCATACTTAATAAGTAAACAAATTACAAATATACAATAGTAACCCTAAAAACCGCTTTGACTTTATTATTTTTCATAGTACCCATGATGTATTTTTATTTCACTTAAAAGGTTTTTCATAAGTTATATACTTAACCCTTTGACAAATTAAAAAAAATTTATAAACTTATATAAGTTGAAATATTTAAAGAGTTAAAAGGAGGAAAAAGATGAAAAAGATACCATTAACTGTATATAAAAGAGATATTACAAGAAAAAGTGAACTTAAAAAACTAAGGATGAATAATTTAGTACCTGGAATAATATATGGAGAGGGTTTAAAAGAAAATCTTCCAATTTCTGTAAATAAAAAAGATTTAATAAAATTACTTAGATTGAAAAAAGAGGAAGATTTTCTTGTTGAAATTGAAGTAAATGAAGACAAGAGTAAATATGTTGCATTAATTAAGGAGGAGCAGTATCATCCAGTTACAGATGAAATAATTCATGTTGATTTTCATTCTGTTTCTCTTGAAAAAGAAATTACAGCAATGGTTCCAATTCATTTTATAGGAGAACCAAAGGGCGTAAAAGAAGGTGGAGTTTTATATAAAGCACTTCATGAGATAGAAGTTGAAGCAAAACCACTTGATCTTCCATCCTTTATAGAAGTTGATATAAGTGGTCTTGGAATCGGAGATTCAATTCATATTGAAGATCTTAAAGTTCCTCCAGGTGTTAAAATTCTTCATGAACCATTCGAGACTGTTGTATCAGTAACAACAGTTGAAGAAGAGGAAGTTGAAGTAGCAAAACCTGAAGAAGGTATAACTCAAGAAACACCTCAGACTACACCAGAGAAGAAAGAAACGCCTGAAAAAGGTGTTCAAGAAAAAAAATAAATTGTGTATATACTTGCAGGACTTGGAAATCCAGAATTTGAATATATAGGTACAAGACATAATATTGGTTTTGATTTTATAAATTTTTTATCCAAAAGACTAAAAATTAAAATTCAAAAATTAAAGTGGAAGGCAGAAATAGGGGAAGGTGTTATCTATTTTGAAGATAAAAAAGAAGAAATTTTACTTGTAAAGCCAATAACTTATATGAACCTTTCTGGTGAATCAATTTTAGAAATTGTTTCTAATTTAAAGATAGATTTAAATAAACTTGTTGTTATTCATGATGATATGGATTTACCGATTGGGGGAGTGCATTTTATTTTTGATAGAGGAGATGGAGGGCATAAGGGAATAAAGTCAATAGTTGAAAAGTTAAAAACAAATGAATTTTTTAGATTAAGATTTGGAATTGGTAGACCACCGCAAGAATTAGACCCAGTCAATTATGTTTTGAGTCCAATAACAATCATTGAAAGAAGAAAATTAAAAGAAGCATTTAATTTAGGGGAAGAGATAATTAAAACTTTCATTTTTTATGGTGCAGAAAAAGCGATTTCAAAATCTAACAAAAAAGGAATTTATTAATATCCTTTTTTCAGATTATAAAAAAGAGTTTAAAAATATTGGTGGAATAACAAGGGGTGCATTACCATTTTTTATTTTATTTTTAAAAGAAAATTATTATCCTAAAATTGCTTTTATTTTAGAAGATGAAGATGAACTTTATGAAATTTATGAAGAGACCCTTTCTTTCGATGAAAATAAAGAAGAAGCATTTCTAAAAGATCCTGAAATAGATGAAATAAATTTAAAAAATTTTGTAAAAACTTTAAAAATAATCAATGAAAGAGAAAAAGTTATTCTATTTTTAAAAAGTGAAACTTTAAAAAGAAATATTCTTTTTGAGAATGAAATTATAAAAGTTAAGAAAGGAGATGTGCTTAATTTTGAAAATTTCATAAAAAAATTTTTTAATCAATATAATAGAGTAAATTATGTTGAAAATCCACTTGAATTTGCAATAAGAGGTGGAATTATCGACTTTTTTCCATTAACAAGTGAAAATCCAATTAGAGTTGTTTTTGATGGAAATACAATAGAAAGTATAAGAGAGTTTGATATTATATCTCAACGCTCAATTAAAGAAATGGATGAAATAGTTATAAAAAATTTTAAGGAGGGTATAAATATTTTTGAATATTTAAAAGATTCATATATTTTTTTAACATATAAAGAAAATTTTGATATAGATAATCTAATTAAAATTTATGATGAAAAGATTAAAGATTTTAGTTTCGATTTTACATCGATTTCTACTTTTTACACTTTAAATAAAACAAAAGAACTTATTGAAGATTTAAAGAAAAACGGCTTTGAGATTTTTTATATAGGATTTGATAATGGATTTTCTCAAAATTTAGAAGGAGTAATAAAAGAAAATTTTGTAAGTGTAGATAAAAAAATTGCAGTTGTTGGTAAAAAAAGAAAGCCAAGTTTTCCACATAGAAGATTATCGCCTTCTCTTATTGAAGAGATTGAATCAATAAAGGAATTAAAAAGAGGAGATATAGTAGTACATGTTGATTTTGGAATTGGAAGATATGAAGGATTAATCACATTAGAAAGAGAAGGAAAATCTAAAGATTATATTTTAATTGAATATGATAAAAATGAAAAACTTTATGTTCCAGTTGAAAAGATTGAAAGAATAAAAAAGTATATTGGAGATATTGAGAATGTATCTCTTTCAAGATTAGGAGGAAATGAGTGGAATAAATCAAAAGAAAAAGCACGAGAAGATATAGTTAAATTTGCAAAAGAACTGCTGACACTCTATGCAAAAAGAGAGATTACTAAAAGGGTTCCATTTAGAGAATTTAAAGAGTTAGAGGAAGAATTTGCAAACTCTTTTGAGTTTGATTTAACTTGTGATCAAGAAAAAGCAATAAGGGATCTTTTAAATGATCTTTCGAGTGAAAAAATTGCAGAGAGAGTTATTTGTGGTGATGTAGGATTTGGAAAAACTGAAGTTGCTTTAAGAGGTGCCTTAAGGGTTATTTTAAATGGAAAGCAGGTTTTACTTTTAACACCAACTACAATTCTTGCTATGCAGCATCTGAGGGTTATTAAAGATAGGTTTAAAAATTTACCAATAAGAATTGAGATGTTATCAAGATTATTAAGCGAAGGGGAAGAAAAAGAAATTTTAAAAGATTTAAAAGATGGGAAAATCGATTTTTTAATTGGAACTCATAGAGCCTTATCAGATGATGTAGTTTTCTTTGATCTTGGACTTTTAATTATTGATGAAGAACACCTTTTCGGAGTTGAACATAAAGAGAAAATTAAAAAATTAAAAGAAGATGTAGATACAATTTATCTTTCTGCCACACCAATTCCAAGAACACTTGAGATGGCTTTATCTGGAATAAAAGATATCTCAATAATAAGAACTCCTCCTATTGGAAGATATCCAATTGAAACAAAAGTTATGCCTTTTGATCCATTTGAAATTAAAGTTGCAATAGAAAAAGAGATTAAAAGGGATGGACAAGTTTACTATGTTCATAACAGAATAGAAACAATAGAAAAAGAAAAAGCATTTCTCTTATCCCTCATTCCTAATCTTAGAATTTTAGTTTTACATGGAAGATTAGATCCAAAAGAAATAGAAGATGGCATGATTAAATTTTTAAATAAAGAGTTTGATCTTCTACTTTCAACAACTATAATTGAAGCAGGACTTGATAATGAAAATGTAAACACAATAATTGTTGTTGATTCACAAAATTTTGGTTTATCACAACTCTACCAACTTAAAGGGAGAGTTGGAAGAAGAGATAAAAGAGCATTTGCGTATCTTTTTTATGATCCTAAAAAAACGACTGAACTAGGTAAAAAAAGATTAAAGGTTCTTGAGAGTTATTCTTTTTTAGGTGCTGGTTTTCAAGTTGCTCTTAAAGATCTTGAGATAAGAGGTGCAGGTAATTTATTAGGAAAAGAACAATCTGGTCATATAAATGCTCTTGGATTTGATTTATATTTTGAACTTATTGAAGAAGAGATAGCAAAACTAAAGGGAAAAGAGGTTGAACCAAAAATTTATACAGATCTTGAAATAAATATTGATAATTCAATACCCCAAGACTACATAGAAGATGAGAAAACAAGATTTTATTATTACAGAAGATTTTTTGAAGCAAAGGATTTTGAAGAGATAGAAAATATAAAAGAAGAGTTAGAAGATAGATTTGGAAAAATTGATGAAAATATTAAGAATCTTATAGAAACCTCAAAATTAAATGTTTTGATGAAAAGGTATAAAATTAAAAAAATAACCAATTTCAACAATCAAATTTTTATAAAACCAACAAATAAAACTCCAATTGATTCTATAAAAATTAAAACACTTGAAAAAATTTTTTCAAATAGAATAAAATTTACACCAAGCGAGATAGTTATTCTTGACACTCAAAACCCTATCTCTGATGTTAAAAGATTTTTTGATGTTTTAAAAATTTAATTTATATTATAATTATTTTAAAAAAATCAATTTGGAGGTATTTTATGATAAAGAATATTTTAATTTTTATAACTATTTTGATTTTATTATTTCCAATTTCTACTTTTGGTTTTGAAGAAAATATTATTAGATTAAGTTTTTCAAATGAAAAATATGAACTTTATTTTGAGGATGACTTTGTTATTCCATTTGTAGATGGTTATAACAATATAGATTCTTTTTCTAACAAATGTTTCCCAAAAAAGAATATTAAAGTCTTACTACCACCTAATACTAAATTATTAAGTTATAAGATATTAAATCTTTCTTTAGAGAGAGTTAAGGGAAAATTTAAACTAAAAGAAGGCGAAAAGCCATATTTAATTGGAACTCATGAAGAATTTACAACGAATAAGGATGATTTTAGAATTGATAAACCTATTTTTTTATTATCTGAAAATAATTTTAGAGGGATAAGATTTTTAACATTTTCTGTTTATCCTTTTCTTTATGATGACGGAAATTTGATCTTTGTTAAAAGTTTTGATATAGAGATTTACTATACTCAAGACAAAAGTGATGAAAAAGTTTATGAGATTGAAGAAAGCGATTTTATAAATTATCAATCAATTTATTCTTATTATAAAAACTTAATTTCAAAGGAGAGTTATGATTATCTTATCATTACAATTGATAGTGCTTATAAACTTCTTGAAGAACACAAAAATTATCTTGAGTCAAAAGGATTAAAAGTTAAACTTGTAAAACTTTCTTCAATCACGTCTCAAAAAATAACACCTGAAATTTTAAGAAATTATATAAAAGATGAATATAACAAAAATGGATTTAAATATTTATTGATTGTTGGCTCACCAAATTCGATTCCAATGAAAATTTTGTATGCAGGAGAAGCAAATGAAGATTATGAAACAAAATTTATACCTTCTGACTTTTATTATGCAGATTTAACAGGCGATTGGGACTCGAATAGAGATGGGTTATATGGTGAGCCAGGAAAAGATAAAATTGATCTTACTCCTGAGATAAGTGTTGGAAGAATACCGTTTGATACTGAAATGGAAATAAAAATTGTATTACTAAAAACAAGAGTTTTTATGGATAAAAGTTATGAAGAGAATAAAAAAAGAATTCTTTTTCTTGGTGCATTTTGGCACTTCCAGAATGAAGAAAATAGATTTAAAGTTGATGGAGATGGTGGATATGTAAATAATTTAATTTATGAAATGTTTTTGAAAAATAAAGGATTTATAAGAAAAAATTTAAATGAACTTGAGGGACTTGCTATAACAAAAGTTAGAGATATTACAGATGATCAGATAAATGAGAGTAATTTTATAGAATATGTAAATGAATTTAATCCTGGTATTGTATCTTGGATGGGACATGGAAATTGGGATAGTACTGCTCGTAAAATTTGGGCCGTTGATTATGACTATAATGGATATCCAACTTCAGATGAAATTAGATGGGATGATTTTGTTTCAAATAGTATGGTAAGTGAATTTGATCCAAAAAATCCATCCATTTATTTCTCAACATCATGCCTAAATCTTTATCCAGAAAAAGATTCTTTGGCAAAGAATATGTTAACACTTGGAAATGGTGTTGCTTTTATAGGAAATTCAAGATCTTCTTGGTATTTCCCAAATTTAACATATGAACCTTTTGAAAAAAATCCTTCAATGTATTATATGAATGCAACTTTTTTAAATTTTCTTTCTTCTAATGATAGTGTTGGCGTGGCCTTAAATAAATCTTATATCTCATATTATAAAAATTTTTGGGATTGGGATATTGATTTAAATAAGGTTATTGCACACAACATTTATTGTTTAAATTTATTTGGTGAACCAATTTTATCTTTAACTTCTTTTTCTGAAAAAATATCAAATCCAAAAATTATTTCAACTTATCCATCCAACAATCAATCTGATGTCCCAACAAATATTGATATTATTGTTAAATTTGATAGAAATATAGATAAAAGAACAGTTACTTCAACTAACTTTATAGTACAAGAAGAAACAAAAACGCTTCAAGGAAATTTAATTTATAATGACTTAGATTTTTCAATTATATTTAAACCCTTAACTGAACTTAAAAAAGGAACTCTCTATACAGTTACAATTAAAAAGAGTATAAAAGATAATTTTGGAAATTCACTTGAAAATGACTATTCCTTTTCATTTAGAACAATTTCTCAAACTCAAGATTTTGTTGTAGTTTTTTATGACAAAGACGAAGGTAATAAAATAGATCTGAAGAGTGCTTCTATATCAAATCAAAAGGATTATTTAATATTTAAAATAAATTCATATAGAAATTGGGGGGATCCAGAAACTCAATTCAGAATTTTAATTTATCTTGAAGTTGATAATGATCCGAATACAGGTTGGACAAAAGAAAACAATGGAAATGGTGAAGATTATCTTATTTGGTTAGGAACATATGAGGGAAAATTTTATTCAGATATAAATAGTTATGATAAAACTAAAAAAACTTGGATAAAACTTGAAGATCTTGAATCTAATATTCCTAAAAATTCAAATGAAGCAACTGTTAAGGTACCTAAGAAATATTTTAAATTAAATAGATTTGGTTTTTGGGTTGGTTTAAGAGATGTTAAGAGTGAAGAATTTGACTATTATCCTAATGATGATGATCCAGAATATTATGTTTATTATGATTTAACAAGTAAACCAACAAAACTTGAAATTTTAGATTATTATCCTAAAAATTTAAGCACAGTTCCAATAAATACAGAAATTTTTGTAAAATTCTCTAATAATTTAATTGAATCTACTTTAAATCAAAACACATTTTATGTAAAAAAGGGTGACAGGTTAGTTTCAGGAAAAATTGTTTATGAAAAAGAAAGTTATATAGTTAGATTTATACCTGATACTCTTCTTGAAGAAGGTGCTTCTTACAAAGTTTTTGTAAGTAAAAATATAACAGACCTTAATGGTAATAATCTTTTGTCTGATTTTACTTTTGAATTTCAAACTGAAAAGACATTAATAAGTGATTTTGTTTTACAATACACATCACCAAGAAGTGTGTTAAGTACAATTGATTTATCAAGAATTTTCATTTCTTTTGATGGAACAAACTTATCTTTTAAAATTGAAACATATAATTTAATAACTGATCCTTTTAAAACAGGATTTTTTGTAAGAATGGATATAGATAATAATCCAGATACAGGCGTTCCAAGATATCCATATGGAGGTAATGGTGAAGATTTTTCAATTTATGTTGGTGGCTATCAAGGAAAATTAACTTCATTTATTTTAAAATGGAAAGATACAAAATGGGAAACTGTTGAAGAAAATAAAAATTTTGTTTTTAATAAAAATACAAACTTTGTTATAGTTACAGTTCAAATTTCAAAAATTGGAAATCCAAAGGATATAAATTACTGGGTAGGCTCTACAGATGATACTGTAAAATTTACTATAGTTGATAGTGCACCAACTGAGACATACTTTTTAACTTATCATCTTGTTGGTAAAAAGGGTTGGATAAAGCAATTTGAAGATAAAGATGAAGGTTATATTTATGATCTTAAAGCAACTTATATGAAACATGATGAAAAAAATGTTTATTTTAAGATAGAAACATATAGAGCATGGAAAGATATTTTAAGTGAAAAAGCCTTAGTTCAAATAAACATTGATTCTGATCAAAATTCATTAACTGGTAAGCCTTCATCTGAGGGTATGGGAGAAGATTTTCTTATCCACATTGGAACTTTTTCTGATGAAGATGGAATATTTTGTCAACTTTGGATTTGGGAAGAAGATGGTTGGTATTTTTATGAAGAATTAAAGGATTTTAAAATTGAGAATAATTCTAATATTATTGAGGTTAAATT
Source organism: Caldisericia bacterium (assembly GCA_030018355.1). Taxonomy (NCBI): domain Bacteria; kingdom Pseudomonadati; phylum Caldisericota; class Caldisericia; species Caldisericia bacterium. The sequence continues at coordinate 157,819 of JASEFN010000003.1, forward strand.
ACCTCTTGAATTGATAGGATTTCCAAAAAAGTTTAACTATTGGGTTGGAGTTGGAACTTGGTTAGATGAAAACCAATTTGACTATTATCCTAATGATGATGATCCAAATTACTATATGGAATATGATACAACTAAAGTTATTTTAGAAGATGCTTTAGAGTTAACTGTTGATATACCAGATAATCTTGTAACAGATAAAGAATCTCTTCTTGTAAAAGGAAAAACAAACAAAGACGCAAAAGTAACAATTAATGATGTAGAAGTTCTTGTTTCAAGTAGTGGATATTTTGCTAAAGTTGTTAATTTAAAACAAGGTGAAAATTTGATAGTTGTCAGAGCTTTTGACTCTGCTGGTAATTCAAAAGAGATTAAAAGGAAGGTTATTTTATCAAAAAGTGTCTCAAATAAAGTAACAATAGAGCTATTTGTTGGAAAGAAGATAGCAAAAATTAATGGAATACAAAAAGAAATTGACGCACCACCATTTATAAAAGATGGGAGGACATTAGTACCTATAAGATTTATTGCTGAAGCATTTGGTGCAGAAGTTCAGTGGGACTCTTCAACAAAAACAGTAAGAATTTATTTGTCTTCAAAGAATATAAAAATAATACTCCAGATTAATAATAAAATTTCTTATGTTAATGATCAAAAAATTATTTTAGATGTACCACCCCTTATAAAAGATGGAAGAACTTTTGTACCAATAAGATTTATTGCTGAAAGTTTTGGAGCAGAAGTGAGTTGGGATGGTAATGAAAAGAAAATAACTATAATTTATTCTTCATAAAAATAAAAGGGTGTGCACCTTCCTACGATACACCCTTCCTCAGGTCTTCCTCAACCAGAAAATCCAGAAAGATTTATGAGGGAACATCCTGAGAATCACTTACCGTTGCTTCCTCCCGGACCTGGCGGGGTTTGTGACCTCAAGATTTCCTCATTTCCTTCCTTCATCTTTTCCAGTTGAGGACCTTCTGAAAAAGGATGCACCTTCAGAAGGAATTCAGCCCCACTAAGCGGGTTGTGGGTTACAGGGCACCGCTATCTCCCCGCCTAGCACACCCTATATAAAATTATAACATTATAATTTAAAATTAAATTAATGGAGATATTAATCATAAAAAATGGAGATATTAAATATAAAGAAGATTTTGCAAATTTGATAATTTATACAGGAAAAGATCTCTTTTATACAATATTTGGAGACAAAGCGAAAGAGATTCTTAAACAACTTTATACTTTAAAAAATAATCAATTTAGTTATGAGTTAACAAACTTTGCAATATATAATAATAAAATTGCAGGAATGGTTCTATCATATTCATATGATGATTTAATGAAAACATCACTTAATACAGGTTTATTATTGATAAAAATAATGAAATTTGATTTTTTTATAAATTTAATAAAATTTATAAAGTCATTCACAAAACTAAGCATTGTAAATAAAGATGAGTATTATATAAGTAATATTGCTGTATATCCAGAATTTAGAGGATTAGGTATCGGAAAGTCACTTTTATTTTATACTGAACGATTAGCAAAAGATAAAAATTTAAAAAAACTTTCTTTAGATGTTGAAAGAGAAAACATTTCTGCTATTGAAATATATAAAAAATTTGGTTTTAAAATAGTAAAAGAATTTGAGATAAATTTTTCAAATAAAAAATTTTATTTTTATAAAATGGAAAAAAGTTTATAATTTTTAATACTCTTGACAAATTTTAAATCTATATTTATAATATATATAAAAATTTTATATATATGAGGTTTTCATGAAAAGAGGTTTTTGTTTTAAAGGATTGCCTTTTTCAAGTGGTTTTTGGTTGAAAGCGTGGATTTTAATAATTTTAGGCAAAAGATGTCTTCACGGTTATGAAATTATGAATAAATTAAATTCTATTTTCCCAGAATTTTTTATTTGTAAAGGACCCTCACATATGGGAGGAGGCTATAGAATTTTAAGAATGTTAGAAGAAGAAGGTTTAATTGAATCAAAATGGGAAACTCAAGAGAGTGGCCCCCCAAAAAGAGTCTACTGGTTAACTGAAAATGGTGAAAAATTAAGAGAAAGGGTTATTAAAGATATCGAAAAAAATATAGAAATTTTAAATAAATTGTTAGAATTTTCAAAAGAAGAGGAGGTGTAAGATATGAGAAGATGGTTTAGAAGACATTGTTTCTATTTTGGTTTTCCACCATTTGGTTTTTATGGAAGGTTTGGATTTGGTTTAGGACCATGGTGGCATCATAGAATGAGTAGAGAGGAAGAAAAAGAGTATCTTGAAGATTTAAAAGAGTATCTTGAGGAATTAAGGGAAGATATTGAGAAAGAGTTAGAAGAGATTAAGAAAAGATTAGAAGAGTTAAAGTAAAAAATAACTTTAAAAGGAGGTTTTATATATGAAAATTGCAGTTGCATCTAATGATGGAAAAATTATTTCATCTCATTTTGGTAGAACAAGAGGTTTTGTAATTTTTGAAATAGAGGGAAATGAGATTAAAAAAAGAGAATATTTACCTAACACCTTTACAGGACATCATGGAGGAATTCATAATAGGGGATTGCATCACTTTGATACTCATTCAGCAATAATTGAAGCACTAAAAGATGTGAATATTGTTATATCTCATGGTATGGGGAGAAGATTATATGATGATTTAAAAAATGCTGGAATTGATGTTTATGTTTGTAATGAAACCAATGTTGATGAAGCAATTAAACTATTTTTAGATGGTAAATTAACAAATGTAGAAGATTTGTTACATTAGAGTGAGGTTAAGTTATGGATATTGGTAATTATTATATAATTAATTCCATTTAAAGAGATCTCTTTAAATGTTTTACCAGTAATATTCTTCATTTTTGTAATTATGGGTTTAATTACTGTTTTTGTTTCAAAAGAAACAATTGCTAATTTACTTGGTTCAAAAAGTGGAATTCAAGGAATATTATTAGGTGAAATAATTGGAGCGGTTGCATTAATTCAACCATCTGCTGTTTATCCATTCTCTGGAACTCTATTAAATAAAGGAGCAAGTTATGCTGTGTTATATGCTTTTATCGGAACTGCAATTCTTATTGGTGTTTCAACATTACCAGCAGAAATAAAATTTTTAGGAAAGAAATTTACTTTGATAAGAAACTTGTTAACTTTTTTACTAATATTTATTTTTTCCCTTTTTATACATTTAATTATGTGAAGGAGATAAAAATGAAAAAAACTTATTAAAGAAGCAATAATATATATTTTGATAGGTTTAGCAATCTGGGGTATTACTTTCTTAATATCCAAATCAAAAGGAGTTGAAATTGGAAAGATTGTTTATAATACATTTGCTCAAACAATTAAAATTATAATTTCTGTTTTTATATTTATAAGCCTTATTACTGTATGGCTTAATCCCGAACAAATTGCAAAACATTTTGGAAAAGAGGCAGGTTGGAAAAGATTTTTCATAGCATCAACTATCCCTATGTTTCTAGGAGGTTCTCTTTTTACAATTTTTCCACTTATTGGGACTTTAATTGACAATGGAATTTCATATGGAGTAGCATTGGCATTTATAACAAGTTGGTCAGCAAAAATACCAATTATTCCTCTTGAGATCCACTTTTTAGGTTTAAAATTTGCAATAATTCGTACTCTTTTAGTTATACCAACAGCATTTATAATTGGATATTTAGGTGAAATAATTTTTGAAAAGATGGAAAAAAGAAAAAAATAAAGAGGATAATAACAATAACAAAAAAGAATAAATTTGTTATAATTGTAACATCTTTTTTGATAAGAAAAACACGCTTTTATAAATATAAGAGGTAAAAGTGATGGAGAAATTAAGTAAAGATCTAAGTTTATTAGATAAATTACAACCAGTTTTTTTAATTACCTCAATTATAATAGGATTAATAATAAGTAAAATATTTCCTTCCTTCTCTTCTAAACTTGTACCCATTGTCTCTATAGGAATATTTTTAGTTATTTTACTCATTATGATTTCTGTTGATATTAAAGGTATATTAAATTCTTTTAAGAAGTGGAATGTTATTTTAATTGCCATTATAATAAACTTTTTATTTACCCCATTTTTTGCTAATTTTTTAGGGATAGTTTTCTTAAAGAATGACCCTGGAATTCATGTAGGATTAATATTATATTTAATAACTCCATGTATTGGTTGGTATCTTGTTTTTACAGAACTTGCAGATGGAAATGTTGAACTTGGAATTGTTATGTTGGCATGGAATATTATTCTTCAACTTGCACTTATACCAGTTTATATGTGGATATTTACAAGAAAAGTTGTAGGATTAGATATTGCCTCAATTTTATATAGTGTTGGTATATTCTTATTTATTCCATTCATCCTTTCGAGAATTTTAAAAGGTATTATTATAAAAAAATATGAAACAATTGAGTCTTTCTCAGAAAAATTTAAAATTTCATACTTAAAAACAATAATTCTTGGTATAGTTATAATCTCAATGTTTGCTTCTCAGGGAGAGATTCTTTTTCAAAATCCTTTAATAGTAGTTAAGATGATTTTACCAGGTTTAGTTTACTTTATCACAATTTTTATTATTGCTCTTTTAGTTGGAATAATATTTAATCTTAGATATAAAGATATTGCACTTCTATCTTTTACATTATCTGCAAGAAATTCAGAAGCATCTTTAGCAATAGCAGTTTCTGCATTCACAAATCCTCTTATTCCTTTAACAGTTGTAATTGGGCCAAGCATTGAACTTCCCATTTTGATTCTTATTTTGAATATTTTAAAAATAATTAAGAGAAAAGGAGTATATAAAAATTGATTTAGAATGATAGAAATATCAATTTTATGTAATGATAAAGCAAAAGAAGATTTTTATTCTGAACATGGATTTTCAGTATTAATAAAAAGGGAAAATTATAAATTAATTTTTGATACTGGAACTACAGATATTTTTATTAAAAATCTTAATAAATTAAATGAAGACATAAATAATATTAGTGATTTTGTTATAAGTCATGGCCACTATGATCATTTAGGAGGAGTAAGAGAACTATCTAAATTTAATAAAAATTTTAATATATATGTAAGAGAAGAGATATTTATTCCAAAATATTCTAAAGAGAGCTATGTATGGAGGTATAAAGAAAAATTTAAAAATAACTTAAATTTTAAATTTATAAAAGATGACATATACGAAATTTTTCCAAATATTTTTATTTTTGGACCTTCTCCTATGGAAAATAACTTTGAATTTAATGACTATTTTAATGAAGAGATAAGTCTTGCTATAGATGAAGAAGGTTTAATTATAATAACTGGTTGTGCTCATAGAGGAATTGTAAATATTGTAAATCATGCAATTAATATTTTTAAAAAAAATATAAAGATTGTAATGGGTGGTTTTCATCTTTATAATGCCTCCAAAGAAAAATTGGAAAATATTGTTAAATTTTTTAATAGTATAAACATTAAAATTTTGATTCCCTGTCATTGTACAGGAGATAGAGCGGTTTTATTTTTTAAAAACAAATTTAATGGTGAATTAAAAGAGTGTTTAGCAGGTGATATATTAATTTTTTATTAAAAAGATCTTTAAATTTTAGTTCAGGATTGTATTACTTTGGTATTTAGAGCAATAATAGTTATTATGTAAATTAAAATTTAGAGAGGGTTTTAAGGAGTTTTAGTTTTTCAAGATCACCCAATTTTGCTTTTTCAACAGCAGATTTTAATATTTCAATAGATGTATCATAAGTTTTCTTATCAACTGGATAGGGATGACCATCTTTTCCTCCATGTGCAAAAGAAAATGTTACTGGATCTTTAAATGAAAGTTCTGAACCAAATATAAGATGGGAAATAAGTGCAAGTGCTCTCATAGATTTTTCACCCAATCCTTGAGTAAGAAGTAGTTCTTCAAAATTTTTTGGTTTATAATCTTTTATTTTACTTATTAAATTAATAAGTCTTTTTTCGTCATAATCTTCGTTAAAAATTGGATGATGAAAAGGAAAACTTAATTTTCTTTTATCAAGAATTTTTATTGCTTCTACACCTTTTATTTCATTTGCTACTTTTACAATATCTTCTCTTGTTTTTTCAATTTTTGAGTCAACAAGATTAAGTGGCTTAACGAAAATTTCAGATGCGATTCCTTTATGCGGATCTGAGACAAAACTTTTTATATTTTTTGAAAACCAATGATACCTCCTTGCCACTCTTTTTTCTTCATTCATTCCCTGTTCTATTACAGCCCATAAACCTTCTTTTGAATAAATAAAAAAGTGGTGATAAATTGAAAAATTGTCTTGGAGACAAACAGTATCTACTTTTGCAACAAGACGGGAATAATTTTTTAATAATTCTCCTAAATTCATTTCAATAATTCCTTTGTTAATCCAATCTTCTATCTCATTTGGAGTTTGAATTGCTCTTTTTCCTTTTCCACCAGCAAAAAATAAACCAATATTTTTTTGTTCATATTTTAAACCCTCTTTAAGAGCTTGCGTTACAGTTGTTGTTAAACCAGATGAGTGCCAATCAAATCCAAGAACACAACCAAATGCTTGAAACCAAAATGGATCTGAAATTCTATTTAAAAACTCTTTTGTTCCATATAAATAAATAATTGAAAGAGAAATTTCTCTTGCTAATTTAACCATTCTATCAAAAAGCCATTTTGGTGCTTTTCCAAAATGTAAAGGAAGATCAGCATAACCTCTTCTCATTCTGTTGATACCTCGATTATAAAATCTTCTTTTGAAAGTTCATTTAAAACATCTTTTATTTCTATATTTTGAGGTATTGATACTATAAATTCTATATTAAGCGATTTTTCATCTCTTTCAAATCTTACATTTCTTATATGAATTCCATGTTTTCCAAAAATTGTTCCAATTTTTCCAAGTTGTCCAGGTTTATCAGTTACTCTAACATTAAAAATTTTCAAGTTTTCTCCAGTTTTTCTTAATCTTTCATATTCAAAAGTTCTAACTAAAATTAAAATAAAGAAAGCAAATATTGTTGTTAAAATTGCTGGAATAAAAGAACCAATACCACAGGTTAAACCTATTGCAGATGAGATCCAAATTGTTGCGGCTGTTGTTAAACCTTTAATTGTTAAACCTTCTTTCATAATTGTTCCTGCTCCTAAAAAGCCTATTCCAGTTACAATGTTTGCAGCAACTCTAGATGGGTCAACTCCGTTTCCATAAATTTTTGAGAACTCAATTGATGATATTGTAAAAAGACAAGAGCCAAGTGAAACTAAAATATGAGTTCTTAGACCCGCAGGTCTATTCCTTCTCTCTCTTTCAAGACCAATTAAACCACCTAAAATGATAGATAAGAGAAGTTTAATAAGAATTTCTATATAATCTTTTATCATGAAAAAATTATATTATAAAATATCGAGAAAATAAATGAGGGTCTCTCTTTCTTCTTCAAGTGTAGTTGAATTACCATGACCTGGATAAATTATGTAATCCATATCACAAAGATTATTCAAAATCTTTAAAATTGAATTTTTCATTAATGTACTACTTGAATATTCAAAATCATATCTTCCAATAGTTCCTTTAAAAATTGTATCACCAGAAAAAATTAAATTTTCGATTATAAAAATTGAACTTCCAGGAGTATGACCTGGTGTATGAATTACCTTTACTTTCAATTCACCCAAATTTAACTCGTCTCCATCTTTCAATAAGATATCAGGTTCAACTTCTTCAAAATCAGGCCAAAAATTTTTATTTATTGCACTATTTGATATGAAAAAGAGATCTTTCTCATGAATTAAAATTTTCATATTATAACTTTTCTTTAAAAAGTTATCACAAAAGGTGTGATCCTCATGTCCATGGGTATTTAAAACATATTCAAATTTTATCTCTTTTAATTCATCCAATTTTCTTTTTAGTTTTTGACAATCTCCACCTGGATCTATTATTATTCCTTTATTATTTTTAAATACAAAATAACAATTTGTTTTATATGGACTAACTATTTCTCTCTCTATCTTTATCATCCGCCAATTTTCATAAGTTTTACTTTTGGTAAAAATATTGATCCATCCTTGGGCATAGTTATTTCTGTTAAATATGGAAGATAACCAGAAAGTTCAATTCTAATTTTGTATTTTTTAAGTGGAGTTAAATTTTTTATTTCAATAGGTGTGATTCCTTTAATTACATCATCAAGATAAACTGTTGCACCTTCTGGTTCAGTTTCTATTATCAATGTATGATTCAATTGAATTAAACTAAAAGAGAAAGTGTTTAATTCATTAGTAATGTCAATTGTTTTTGTCATCTCTTCATAACCAAGTGCTTTTAAAGTAATAAAATGTCTTCCTAAAGATATTTCTTTAATTTCAAGTGGTGTTTTACCTATTTCTTTTCCATCTATAATTACTGTTGCGCCTCTTGGATTTGAATTAATATATGCTTTGCTAACCCCTTTTTCCAAAATTTCTGAAATTTCAATAATATCTTCGCTTATTTCAATTTCTTTTGTGATACTCTTATACCCCTCTTTTGTTATTAAAACTTCATGTTTTCCAACTTCAATATCATAAATATCTAAAGGGGTTAAACCATAATTTTTACCATCAATATAAACAGTCGCCCCTTGAGGTTCTGTTTTAATTGATAATCCTCCAACTTTTCTTTCAAGATTTGCAATTATAATTGTTTCTCTTCCTCTTTTTATTTCAACCTCTTTTGTATAAATTTTATACCCCTCTTTTTTAACTTCTATTGTGTATTTTCCTATATTTATTTTTTTAGATAGAGGGGTGTTTCCAATATATTCACCATTTAAATAAACTTCAGAATCTGTTGGATATGAATCAACAGAAATAGTTCCTTTATTTGATATGCATGATAATGAAATTATTATCAATAAAAAAATAATTAAATAAATTAATTTTTTCATATAAATAGATTTTTGTATGGATAGATTACAATTTTTCCATTTTCAACAAGAGCAATTGATGCAATTTCTTTTCTTCTTTTTGATATATTCTCTTCCAAAACTATATCCCCTATTTGTAGTCTTTTTGGTCTTAAGTTTGTTGCAACAACAATAGCATCTTCACCGCTTTCTCTCCCTGCAATAACACTTCCTCTTAACGATCCAAAAACAAATAAACTTCCACCAGAGACTATTTCAGCATCTTCATTTACATCTCCAATTAATATTATATTTCCACTATAATTTAATGTTTGACCAGATCTTAATATTCTTTTAATCACAAGGAAATCTTTTAGAATCATCTTTTTATCTTTTTTAGAACTAACTTGTGTCTCCTCTTTTTCGAAAAACTCACAATCTATATCAAATTTATTTGACATTAAATTTTTTATTTCCAAAATTTCATTTTCAGAAAATGTCCCAGTTACTGGAAAAAATTTTATAGAACCTCCTCTAAAAAATTCTTCTCTTTCAGAAATTTTTTTCTCAAGAGCCTTAAGAATTGTATTAAATGAATATGAAAGATCAATATAGGCTATAATTCCATCTTTTGTTCCTTTAAAATTAACTGCATTTTTAGGAATTCTCAAAAATAACCTCCTTTAATTTCTTAATAAATTTTACCACAGGAAATCCAACAATAGTATAAAAACAGCCTTCAAATTTTTCTATAAGATAACTTCCCAAACCTTGAATTGCATATCCTCCAGCTTTATCAAATGGTTCATGGGTTTGAATATAGTTTAATATCTCCTCCTTTTTTAAATCTTTGAATTTAACTTTTGCAATACTATATCCCATTCCCTCTTTATTATTATAAATGAAATAAAAACCAGAACAAACTATATGCCACTTGTTTGAGAGTGTTTGAAGCATATTAAATGCATCATCTTCATTTTTAGGCTTTCCAAAAATTTTATTATCATAAACTACAACTGTATCACCTGAGACATAAATTTCATTTTGTTTTCTTTCAATAGATAAAACTTTAATTTTTGAATTTTCAATTGTTAGTTTTATATAATCTCCATCTTCTAATTCAAGACTATTTGGAGTTATTTTTTTTACTACAAAAAATTTTTTTAAAATATCAAACCTTCTTTTCGAATTTGAAACGAGATTTATTTTACCAGGGAGATTTTCTTTTTTCATCCTCATATTCTTTTAATCTTTTTAATAAAAATTTTGATATATAACCAATTATAAACCCAGAGACACCGCCAAAAATTATTAAAATTGGTAAATAATAGAAAAGATACTCGATTCTTGATATAAAATAAACCATAACGAATTGCCCAATATTATGCATAATACCGCCAATCATACTTACTCCAATGATTGAAATTTTATCTTTAAAAACTTTTTTAAAAATTATCATAAAGCAAGTCGCAAGGATTGAACCAACAAAAGATAAAATAAACTCAAGAGTAAAAAAGTTCCCTTTGATTAAAGAAACAAGAATTGGTCTTAATATACCAACTAAAAGAGAATAGGCTACATTAAAATAGTAAAGAGTAATTAATGTAGCAATGTTTGCAATTCCAATTTTAATACCAGGGGCTATGAAAAATAAAACTGGTGGTTCAATTAAATTTAATGCAATTCCACCTGCTAAAAAAAGAGATACTATTATTAAATTTCTTAATCTATTCTGATATTGCATCAATGATACCCCTTCCTTTGATTATAATAAAAACTTCATTTGGAAGACAGATAGAATATTCTCCAATATTTGAAATCCAGCCCTTTTTAATACATAATTTATCTTTACAATTAGATTCAATGACTCTTACTTTACCATTGTCAATTTCTACTTTCACTATGCCAAATTTTCCTTCACATTCTAAAATTCTTTTTTGGAACAATGAATATTCTCTTTGTCCATTTTTATCTATAATAATGAGTGTTTTATTATTAGTTTCAAATGAAAAATAAAAAATGGAAAAAAGAAGAAAAGGAATTAAAAAATATAAAATAATTTTGTCAATCTTTTTCATCTATTATCTCTTTATTTAAATTTTCATCAACAAAAAGAACTTTTATTTTTTTGAAGTAATTTTTAATAAGATCTTTCCCCTTTTCTTTTCCAAGAATAAAAAGAGTTGTTGATAAAGCATCACCATCAATTCCAGAATCTGAAACAACGCTTACCTCAATCACTCCGCTTTTTGAAGGTTTTCCTGTTTTAGGATCTATAATATGATGAAACCTAACACCATTTTTTATAAAAAAATTTTCATAATCACCTGAAGTTGAAACCATAAAGCCATCTTTTACTTCAAAAGTATAAATTATTCCTTCACCTCTTGGATTTTTTACTCCTACGTTAAAGTTTCTATTACCTATAACAAGAACATTTCCACCAAAATTTATAATTGCTTCTTTAACTTTATTTTCTTTTAAAATCTCTTTAATTTTATCAAGTGCATAACCTTTAACTATTCCTCCAAAATCAAGTGAACCAGAAATAATTTTGACTTCTTTTTTCTCTTTATCAATAAAAATATTTTCAATATTAATCTCTTTTATTAATCTGTTCAATATCTCATCATTGGGAATTTTATAATTTCCATCATAAAAACCCCATTCATTAACAATATCTCCTACTAAAGGATTAAATGCATTATTTGATATTTTGTTAAAGTAAATTGCTTTTTCAAGAACATAAATAAATTCATCATCAACCTTTACCCATTCACCTTTATTTTTGTTTATTTTTGATGTTAATGAATTTTCATTAAATCTTGAAAATTTGTTCTCAATCTCAATTATTTTTTCATTTATTTTGCTTATTACACCTTTATGATCTTTATCGACTGAAATTATTAAAAAAGTACCCATATAAAGACCCTTTGATGTATATAGACCACCTTTGCATGATATAAGTGAAATTATTAAAAAAACAAGAAAATAGATTATTACTCTTTTATATTTAAATCGAATCCACAAAACTTACATCTCCCATTAATAACATTATATTCAAGAACATCAAAACCTGCTCTTTTTATTACTAAACTTTTACAATTTGGACAATATGTATTTTCAAATGGATGTCCATAAACATTTCCAATGTAAACAAAATTTAAACCAATTTTATCTCCAATTTCTTTAATCATTTCAAGAGTTTTAATTGGTGTAGGCATAAGATGGGAAAAGTCCATATATGGATAGAATCTCGTAATATGCCATGGGGTTTTTGGTCCAAGATTTTCTTTTATCCATTTTGCAAGATTTTCCATCTCTTCAATAGAATCATTTACTGTTGGAATAACATTAGTAACCACCTCAACATGCATTCCAAGTTTTTTTGCTTCAATTGCTCTTTCAAGAATATAGTTTACTCCTTTTACATCTGTTAATTTTTTGAAACTTGAATCATAAAAAGCCTTTATATCAACTCTAAAAGCATCAAGATATGGAGATATTATATTTAAACCTTCTGAAGTTATGGTTCCATTTGTTACATAAACAGTGTATAAATTATTTTCTTTTGCAAGTTTAAAAACATCTAACGAATATTCAAACCAAATTGTTGGTTCATTATATGTAAATGATATTCCTTTTGAATTGTATGATTTAGCAAGATTTACAAGGTCTTTGGGACTAAAATATTTACTTATTGAAAAAAGTTTATCATGATATTTTTCATAAGAAATTTCCAAATTTTGACAATGTTTACATCTTAAATTGCACCCCCATGTACCTAATGAAAGAGTTTTACTTCCAGGATAAAAATGGAAAAGCGGTTTTTTTTCAATTGGATCTATCGCAATTGAAGATACAAGTCCATAAATTGTTGTAAAAAGTTTACCATCTATATTTTTTCTTACTCCACAAAAACCAAACTCATTTTCTTTTATTACACATCTTTTATAGCATAAATTACATCTAACTTTATTTTTTTCTAATTTTTCATATAATAAAGCCTCTTTTATATTTTCCAAAAAAACCTCCTAAATCAAATAGAAGCCCAAGCAAATTCCTTTTTGTAAATATATTTTTCCTTTAAATATCTATCCATATCTTGTGCTGCTTTTTTACCTGCACCCATTGCAAGAATGACAGTTGCAGCACCAGTTACAATATCACCACCTGCCCAAACTCCCTCAAGAGATGTTCTTCCATTTTCATCTGCTAAAACTACTCCATGTTTTCCAGTTTTAAGTCCGCTTGTTCTTGCAACAAGTGGGTTAGGAACAGTTCCTATCGCTACAATAACAGTGTCAACTTTAATTCTATATTCACTTCCTTTTATTGGAACAGGTCTTCTTCTTCCAGACTCATCTGGTTCTCCAAGTTCATTTTTTATAACTTCCATTTCTTTAACCCAACCATTTTCATCTCCAAAATATCTAGTTGGACATGTTAACCATAAAAATTCAACACCCTCTTCAATTGCATGATGATACTCTTCAACTCTTGCTGGCATCTCTTTTTCTGTTCTTCTATAAACAACAATTACTCTTTCAGCGCCCATTCTTAAAGCACTTCTTGCTGCATCCATTGCTACATTTCCTGCTCCTATTACTGCTACAATCTTACCTTTTTTTACAGGAGTATCATATTCAGGAAATTTATATGCTTTCATTAAATTTATTCTTGTTAAATATTCATTTGCTGAAAGTATTCCAAGTAAATTTTCACCAGGTATATTCATAAATTGAGGTGCTCCTGCACCAGTTCCTAAAAATATTGCTTTATAACCTTCGTTAAAAAGATCCTTAAGGGTAAAAGTTCTTCCAACTACAACATTTGTAACTATTTTTACTCCAAGTTTTTTAACATATTCAACTTCTCTATGGACAATAGACTTTGGTAATCTGAATTCTGGTATTCCATAAATTAAAACACCACCTGGTGCATGAAGTGATTCAAATATAGTTACATCATAACCAAATTTTGCTAAATCTGCAGCACATGTTAAACCTGCAGGACCCGCTCCAACAACAGCAACTTTTATATCATATTTTTCTTTTATCTCAGGAATAACCATACCTCTTTTTGCATCCCAATCTGCTATAAATCTTTCAAGCCTTCCAATTGCAACAGGTTCATATTTTTTACCTAAAACACATTTTTCTTCACATTGAGTTTCTTGTGGACAAACTCTTCCAGTTATTGCTGGAAGAGAGTTTGTGCTTTTCATTATTTTAATTGCTCTATCAAAATCTCTTTCTTTTATTGCTTTTATAAAACCTGGAATATCAACATTTACAGGACATCCTTCGATACATTTTGGAATTTTACATTGAAGACATCTTTCTGCTTCTAAAATTGCTTCCTCTTCAGTATAACCAAATGGAACTTCATCAAAATTTTTTATTCTCTCTTTTGGATCTTGTTCTCTCATAGGAGTTTTTTTAGGATTTATGGCCATAGAGTAACCTCCTTTTTTCTTCTAAAAAATTCATTGCAAGTTGCTCTTCACTTTTATACATTCTTAATCTTTCAAAGAGGAGATCAAAATTTACAAGATGTCCATCAAATTCAGGACCATCTTGACAAGTTAATTTTGTTTCATTGCCAACCTCTACTCTACACACTCCGCACATACCTGTTCCATCAACCATGATTGAATTTAAACTGACAATTGTTTTTATTCTATATGGTCTTGTAAGTTCTGCAACATTTTTCATCATTATTGGTGGACCAATTGCAGTAACTTGAGCAATTTTCTCCCCTCTATCAATTAATTCTTTTAATGCATCTGTTACAAATCCTTTTTTTCCATAACTACCATCATCAGTTGTTATTAGAACCTCATCTGAGATTTTACTGAATCTATCCTCCCAGAAAAGAAGATTTTTATTTCTTGCTCCTAAAATTGTAATAACTTTATTTTTAGCCTCTTTAAATCCTCTTAAAATTGGGTAGATTGGTGCAATTCCAACACCTCCTCCAACTAACACCACTGAGCCACTTTCATATTTATGTATTTCAGAAGGTGTGCCAAGAGGTCCAACAATATCATAAATTGTATCATGAGGTTCTTTATAAGACAAAAGATAAGTAGTAAGTCCAACTGTTTGGAAAACCATAGTAATTTCTTCATCATCATAATCAGCAATTGTCAATGGAATTCTTTCACCTTTTTCATAAACTCTTAATATAAAAAATTGGCCAGGCTTGGCACTTCTTGCAACATATGGGGCTTTAACTTTCATTAAAAAAATTGTGGGGCATAATTCCTCTTTGTGTGTTATTTCAAACATCTAATCCTCCTCATGAAAATCATACCTAAAATATTATAACATGAAGATATAATGATATAATTATTTTATGCAGAATCCATTTAACAATTTTTCTTGGATAGTTGAGGATTTTCTTGCTGCCTCTGAATATCCAGATAATGAATTAAAATTTAATTTTTTAAAAGAAAATAAAATTAGGTCAATTATAACTTTATCTGAAAGAAAAATACCTGAATCTTTAATTGAAAAATATAGAATGAGATATCTATATTTACCTGTTAAAGACTTTGATGTTCCTTCACTTGAACAAGTAAAAAAATTTATATATTGGATTAATTTAATGGAAGCATGGGAAGTAAGAACTTTAATTCATTGTGATGCAGGAATAGGAAGAACAGGAACTTTTGTGGCAATTTATTTTCTTTTAAAGGGTTATTCACCAAAAGAAAGCATTGAGCAATTAAAAAGAAAAAGAAATTTCGGTATAGAAACTTTAAAACAAGAAAGTTTTATATACGAATTATATGAAATTTTACCATTTTTGAAACCTAGTGAAGAGGAGTTAAATTTTAGAATATTTTTTGAGACAGTTAAAACTTTAAGAAAAGAGTGTCCATGGGATAAAGAACAAACAAGGGAATCTCTTGTAAAATATCTTGATAGTGAAGTTCAAGAACTTAAAGATGCAATTAATAGAAAAGATATTTTAAATATTTCAGAAGAACTTGGTGATGTTATGTTAGAAATTCTTTTTCAGATTATAATTGGAGAAGAGAAAGAAGAATTTACAATGAATGATGTTTTAAAAAAAGTAATTAAAAAACTAGTCTTAAGACATCCTCATGTTTTTAAAGATGAAATTGTTAATAATTCAAAAGATGTTGAGGAGAGATGGGAAGAATGGAAGAAGAGAGAGAGATTATAAGAGAGATAATTGATTTCCAGAATTATCTTAAAAATCAATATGGATTTGATTGGGATAATGCATATGGTGTTTTAGAAAAACTTGAAGAGGAGATTAAAGAATTAAGAGAAGCCATAAATAAAAATGATAATAAGAATATAGAAGAAGAGTTTGGAGACATAATAATTACAATTGTTAATTTATCAAGATTTTTAGATTTAGATATAATTGATTCTCTTAAAAAAAGTTTTGAAAAATTTAAAGATAGATTTGAAAAGATGAAAAAATTGGCAGAAGAGAAAAATCTGAATTTGAAAGAATTAAAAATCAATCAACTTGATTTGCTTTGGGAAGAATCAAAATAATTTTTTTTATATTTTTCTCAAATATTTATAAACTTCATAAAAATACTTTGAATCTTCTACAGGAAGTTTTTTGGTTTTGCCTATTATTTTTGAGAAAATTAAAGATTTTGAAAACTCTTCAAGAAGTTCTATTTTACTATAAGCATCAATTAAATTTTTACCAACTACGACAACTCCGTGATTTTCCATAAAAGATGCATCTCCATCTATTAAACTTTCACTTACTGCATTTGCAAGATCTTGAGTTCCAGGTTTTATATATTTTACAAAACCAATTTTCCCAAGATAAATTATTGTCTCAGGTAAAATTTCTCTTGTAATTTCTACATCACTTATGCAAATTGCAACAGAATAAGAGGGATGAGAGTGAATTATTGCTCCTATATCCTCTCTTTTTTTGTATATTTCTAAATGCATAAGTATTTCAGATGATGGTTTTCTTTTCCCATCTATAACTTCACCATTCATATTAATTGTAATGAGATCATCTTCTTTTAAAAAACTTTTATTTACTCCTGATGGAGTTATGAGAAGCAAGTCGCCTTGTTTTACTGATATATTTCCACCATAACCTCCAATTAATCCTCTTTTCCAAAGTAATTTAATTATTTCAATAAATTCTTTTTTATCAAACATCACATCCTCCATCAAAGAGTTTTTCTTTATTTAATAATTCCAAAATTTTTTTATAATTTCTAAAATTTATCTTTGCAACTTCATTTAATTTTTCAATCCCAAATTTTTTTACAAATTCAATACCACTTTTATCAACAATCTCTCCTCCACCTTTTGGAAAAGAAAAGCCCCATTTTCTCTCTAATATAGTTAAAGAAGTTAAAAATGAATCTCTAGCAACTATTGATGCACAAGCAATTGCAGGGTCTCTTTCTCCTTTTATAATTTCTATTCTTTCAACATTTATATTTTTATTTTTTAAAAATAGATCAATGTAATTTTTTGTTGTGAATTTATCTATCAAAATAAGAGAAACCTTTTCTATTTTAAGAAGATTTAAAATAACCTTACTATAAGCCCAAGCAAGAAAAACATTTATATTTTTAAAACTTTTATATAATTCATTAAATTTTTTTGGGGTAATAGAAACAATCTCATAAAATAAATTCTTTTTTATTTCTTTTGCTAAGAATTTTATCCTTTTATCTTCAATTTTTTTTGAATCTCTAACATTTAAATCTTTGAAGAACTCCTCTTTTGTTTTGTCAAAAATAACTCCTGCAACAACAATATTTCCAAAAAAATCTCCTTTTCCAGATTCATCTATTCCAATATATTTAGAAAAGTTCTCCAACTTCTTTTTCAACCTCTCTAATTATACTTTCATCAAAAACAACTTCTTTTACTTTTTCAATAACTCTTGTTAAATTTTCATCTTTTGTTATTGGTTGGTATATATCCCTTAAAATTTTATATGCTTCAGATGTGCCTCTTCCCAATTTCCCTCTTCTAAATGATAGTGCTTGAACTGCTGCTATAAATTCTATAGCAATTATTGTAAATAAATTGTCAACAATTTGCCTTAACTTTCTTGCTGAATTGCTTGACATACTTGTATCATCTTCTTGATCGCTTGAAACAGAAATAGAAGTAACCGATGCTGGATATGAAAGAATTTTATTTTCACTAACAAGAGACGCCGCAAGATATTGAAGTAGCATAAGACCTGTATTGAGTCCACTGTTTTCAATTAAAAAAGCAGGAAGACCATTTGATAGATTGGGATTAAGGAGTCTATTTATTCTTCTTTCAATATTATTGCTTAAAATTGTTAATTCTATTGATAGAAAATCACAATTTGTTGATATAAAAGAACCATGAAAATTTCCACCAGAAAGAATAAGATTTTCTTCAGGAAAAACAAGTGGATTATCTGATGCAGAATTAAGTTCTATTGTTAAATTTTTTTCAACAAATTTTAAGGTATTATAGATTGATCCATAAATTTGAGGTATACACCTTATTACATATGAATCTTGCACTTTTTCTTTAACTGAATTTATTAATGTACTACCTTCAAGAAGCGTATTTATTGCATAAGCAATAACTCCTTGTCCTGTTTGAGGTTTTGATTTATGAATCAATGGATGGAAAGGTGTAGTTGAAGCAAGAAGTGCCTCCATACTCAATGCACTTGAAATTATTGCATTTTTAAGTATTTGTTTTGCATCATATGTTGCAATTGAGGCTATTGCAAGAGAAAAAGAAGTTCCATTAATTAAAGAAAGAACCTCTTTTTCTAAAAATGTGAAAGGTTTAATATTCAATTTATTATGAATTTCAATTGATTTATATTCTTTTCCTTTATAAATACCCTTTCCCTCACCCATTAAAAATCCTGCAAGGGCTGCAAGAGGAATAAGATCCCCTGATGCCCCAAGAGATCCTTTTTGTGTAATATATGGTATCACATCTTCGTTTAAAAAAAGAATTATTCTTTCAATTATCTCTCTCCTTATTCCAGAATAACCTTTTGCTAGTGAATTTGCTCTAATAAGCATTGTTCCTCTAACAACCTCTTTCGAAGCAAATGGTTTTATATTTATGGTATGAGAGTGAACAATATTTTCCTGTAATTTTAATAAATTCTCTTTGCTAATTTTTATATTACATAGTTTTCCAAGACCTGTATTTATTCCATAAATAGGTTCATCCTTTTTTGATAGATTTTCAACAACTCTTCTTGCGTCATCAATTTTATCTATTGCATAGGGAGAAAGTTCAACACTTTTTCTAAATCTTGCTACAGATATAGTATCATCTATTGTTAAACTATTTCCATCAATAAGTAATTTAGCCATTATTCCTCCTTTTTAATTAACGCTCTTTCAACAAAGAAAATTACATAGATTATTAAAATTATATAAAAAATTAATTTAATTATGCTTGATACAATTCCAAAAATATGTGGAGAGGTGTAAAGAACTCTATTTAAATATAAAGAGATAAATATAAAAAATATTATTAAAAAGTTATATGCAATTTTTACTTTTATTTTAAATGTTGAGTTAGAGAAATAAATTATTAGAATTGAGAGAATAAAAAGTAAAATTAGATTTGGAATAAAATCAACTGAAATGAACAGACCTTTTGAAAGAAGAATAAAATAAATTTTTTCATTAAATATATAAATTACATTTAAAAAAACAATAATAAAAAATAAAATAGTTTTAATAAAACTTTTTGAAAGTAATAAAATAATAAAAGTAAAGAGAAGGTTTATAGTTAAAAATGTGTAGTCAATTTGTGGTAGATAAAAAGGGTTTCTTGTTGGATTTGAAATAAGAACTACAGTTAAAATAGTTAAAAAAATTATAATGTCATAAATTTTTTTCCATTCAAAATGGTGAAAAATGAAAATAAAAAGAGTTAACATAATTGAAATAAAGTATGTATTGTAAAAAATATAGTATGGTGGCGAAAAAATTATTTGACTTCCATTTAAAAGATAATAAAAAAGAGATGAAAAAAGAAAAACCAAAGAAAAGTTTAAAAGAAAACTTTTTTTGTTCATAGAAGAGAAGATAGATGCGAAAAGAAAGTATATTCCAAAAGATAAATAGATAAAAAATGGAGAAGATATTCCCAAAAAATAATTTAAAATTAAAAGAATAATAAATAAAATAGATATTACAAAAACTGGTTTTAATTTAAAATCAAATTTAATCTTTCTAAAAGAGAAATTTAATAAAATCAAAAATAGAATTACTAAAATAATTAAGTATGAAATATTTTTTCTTTCGAATTTAGAAGATGTTGAAATTGTCTTATTTTCTTTTTGAATTGCTTCGTTTTTACCTTTTATATTTAGAATATATAATCCATTAGAATCAATTACTATTTTTCCATTTTCTTCATAAAACTTAACTTTTTCATTATTTATTGGATTTATTATAGAAATATCTTCAATTGATTCAAAAACATTTTTATCAATTTTAATCTTTCCATATCCATCAAATGTTAAATAAAAATCAGGCAAATTACCAAATTGATAGATCTCACCATTTTCAATTGTTGCCACACTATTTCCCAAAAAACCTTTTACTTCAACTTTGTTTATTAAAGTATAAAAATCTTTGTATTTTGTCAAAATTTTTAATTTAGAAACATCATCCCAAATAGAAAATGGTTCATCTTTATGTTTTGAAAATGTTGGATATATTCCATAAATTAAAGAGTATTTAAAAATTTTATCAAGAGTCTCTTCATTTATTTCTTCATTTTTTAATCTAAAAGAAAAGAAAATAGGTCTATTTGGAACAAGCACTCTTTCAATTGGTAAACTATCCAAAGATTTTAAATCTTCAATTTCTTTGTATATAACATCTGAATTCATCATTAATTGGAAATATTTAGGATTAATCGAGAGAATATTTGTTTCTTTTTGTAAACTATTTAAAAAATTGTATAGATTTGCAGCATAAAATTGAGCGATCTCTCCATTAATAAAAGATTTGGGATTTTTATTGAAATGTTTTTTATCAAAATTAAAAAAATCTGAAATGTGAGAAAAATCTAACGCCAATCCATAATATTTTGCTTCATTTTCTCCTTTAATCTCAAGTTGTCTATTTAAAATTGTTATTGATATATTCAATGGATAGATATACCTTGAGTAATAAATATCAAATGAACTAATTCCTTTATTTTTAAGAAAAGAAACTTCTGGATTCAAAAAAATTATTGTGTCAATTGAATTTTCTTTATAATCTGGAATTTTTTCACCTGAAACAATTTTAAATGTTGCTTCACTCTTTTTTTCTATTTTAATTAAACTTTTATCTTTATTTTTAATAGATGATGTTAAAATTTGTATCCCTATCAATTTATTATATGGATTTTCATCAAAATAAAGCCTCTTTTCTATTTTATTTAATTCAATATTTTCAAACTTCAATTTTATTGGATCAAATAATATAAAGTTTTTTAATTGAAACTTTGCTCCTTCAAGTACTCTATCTGGAGCATACTCCTCTTTTGGATCTATAATTCTTCCTTTTACACTTAAATTTTCAATCCCAACATTGTTAACAATTGTTGTTAAAGAAATATTTGGTAAAATTAAACCATCCAAATCAACTCTTCTCTCTTTTATTCCATAAAATTTATAATAAGTCTCTATTGCATCAAAAATAGAATTTACTTCCTTTATTTTAAATTTAATAGATTCATTTTTTTCAACATAAAAATTGTAGATTATTTCGAAACCATCGTCTCTATTTTTTGTTTCAAAATAGTGAAGATCATGTGAATCAATTGAAAACATATAATATTTATTATCCTTATTTTTTAAGACATAAAATGGAGTTATAAATATTCCATTCTCTTTTGGAAAGATTTTTTCCATATTTTTAAAGAAAATTTTAAAAATAAGATCTCCCCTTCCTTTTATATTTAGATAAAAATTTTCATTTTTTTTCGAAAAGTTATAAGAGAAATTTTTAAATTTATTTTTTTCAATATTAACCAATTTTTCTTCTTTATCTTTAATAAATAAAAACTCAATATCTTTTAAAGTTTGTGATTTTAAAAATTTAACAGGTATAAATTGATTTACCAAAATTAAAAACAATAAAAATACTATAATTTTTTTCATTTAACTCTCCTTTAAAAATTATATAATAATAAAGTGAATTATAAAGAGTGAGGTTATTATATGATTAATTTAAACAAAGATAGTCTAAATATAGTTTCTATTTTATTAATAGGTATTGCACTTTCTATGGATGCCTTTGCTGTTGGATTATCATGTGGGATTACAAAAAGGAGATTTAATTTTAATTATCCATTTAAAATCTCTTTTTCATTTGGATTTTTTCAATTTGGGATGGTTGTGATTGGATATTTAATTGGAATTAGACTATTAAATTTTATAAAAGATTATGATCATTGGGTTGCTTTTTTTATATTATTTTTTGTTGGTATTAAAATGATTTATGAAAGTTTTAAGAATGAATGTGAAAAGAAAATAAATATTGATAATTTCATTACACTTCTTATTCTTTCAATCGCAACAAGTATTGATGCTTTTGCTGTAGGAATATCCTTATCGCTTCTAAAAATCAAAATTTTATTTCCATCAATTTTTATTGGAATAACAACTTTCACTCTAACTTTAATCTCAATTTATTCAGGTTTTTTTCTTGGAAAAATTTTTAAAAGAGGAGCAGAAATTTTTGGTGGATTGATATTGATTTCAATAGGTATTAAAATTTTATTAGAACATGTCTTTTAATGAAGGAGTTTTTAATGAATAAAAAGAAAGTATTATTTATATGTACCCATAATTCTGCGAGATCACAAATGGCTGAAGGAATTATGAATTCTCTTCTTAATGATAAATTTGTTGCATTTAGTGCTGGAACAAAACCAACTTCAGTTAATCCATATGCTATAAAAGTTATGGAAGAAATTGGAATTAATATTAAAAATCACAGATCAAAAAGCATTTTGGAATTCAAAGGAGAAAAATTTGATTATGTAGTTACTGTTTGTGATAGTGCTAAAGAAAATTGCCCTTTCTTTCCTGGTGCTAAAGAATATTTGCACCAAAGTTTTGAAGATCCATCTTCATTTGAAGGAAGTGAGGAGGAAAAATTAAATAAATTTAGAGAGATTAGAGATGAAATAAAAAAATTTATATTAGAAAAATTTGGAGGTTAAAATGAACAAGAAAATTTTAATTATATTTATTTTATTATTCTCAATTTTTATATGTGAGAACTCATTTTCAAAATCCTTTCCTGCAAAACCAATAAATTTAAAGGTAATTCAAGAAGATTATAAAGTTAGATTAACTTGGGAAATTGAAAAGAAAGATGAAACAATTCAATATTTTGAAATATATAAAGGGGAGAGCGAAAAAAATTTAAGTTTTTTAGGAAAAACTTATAATAAAGACCAAATGTATTTTCTAGATTACTCAATAATTCTTGATAAAACTTACTTTTATATGGTTAAATCAGTAGATAATAATGGAAACTATTCAGATCCCTCAAATGTAGTCTCAATTAAAATAGTAGATGATAAACCACCTGAATTGAGGTTAATTAAACCAGAACAAAACAATTATTACACAAATGATGAAAATCTATATCTTTTAATTGGTGTTAGAGATAGCATGAGTGGACTTAAAGATCTTCTTGTTAATGGAGTAAAAATAAATCAATGTGGTTGTTCAACTTTTGATGCAAATTATAAATTAATAGAAGGAAAAAATGAGTTTATTATAACTGCTGAGGACAATCGAGGAAATAGTTCGAAATATATTTTAGTGGTTTTTCTTGATAAAACGCCCCCAAAATTAATTACAAACATACCACTTGAAACATATGAAGATAATTTAAAAGTTGTTGGAAAGATTTATGATGAAGGGATAGGTGTAAAAACTGCATCACTTAATAATATTGAATTAAATTTAAATAAAGATGGAAATTTTGAAACATATGTACTATTAAAAGAAGGAATTAATGAATTGAAGTTTATACTTGTTGATAAATTAAATAATCAAAAGGAAGAGGTATATAAAGTAACCTATATTAAAAGAAAAATTTTAAAACTCCAAATTGGAAATAAAATTATGTATGTTAATGATTCTCCCCAAGAAATAGATGTGCCACCCCAGATAATTGAAGGAAGAACACTTCTTCCAATAAGGTGGGTAGCTGAACCATTAGGAGCAGAAGTTAACTGGGATGGAGTAGAAAAGAAAATAACTGTTAGTTTAAAGAGTAATGTAATTGAACTTTGGATTGGCAAAAACAAAGCAAGAGTTAATGGAATAGAAACTCCAATTGATCCAAATAATCCAAAAGTAGTACCTATGATTATTAAAGGAAGAACAATGCTTCCTGTAAGATTTGTAGCAGAAAATTTAGGTTGTAAAGTGGATTGGGATGGAGCAACTAAAACTATAACAATTACTTATCCAGGATATTAATTTTAAATCTTTATAGGTTTTGGTAAGGTCTCATCTTTTAATGACTCTATAAATTCAAATGCTTTCTTTACATTTTTCTCTTCACCTTCGATACCTAAAACAATTGAACCTTCATCTTCCCAAAGACCGCCTTTAGCAAGAAGAGTTGCATCAACTTCAAAAAGGATATCAAGTGCATCAATTTCTGTAAATGGAAAGGCATTAACAATGGGAAATATTGATAAAGGAAGACCCATTGATAAATCTATTTCTTCTATTTTTGCAAAATAAGATGCCTCAATAACATCTGGAATAAGTTTACCAATACTTACTGGAGAGATCCATTTTACTCCTCTTGAAAGAACTATTCCAATGTATCTTCCAACAGTTCCACCAGATTTATCTGCAACTATAACACCTATATTTCCATCAGGATCTATTGCATTTGCTCCTTTTATAAAAACATCACCTTTTCCCATTCTTTTTACAACTTCATCTGGATTTTCATCAGAAACTTTACCATCTATTAAAATAACAGGATTTAATCTATATTCTTTATCAAGAACAGAGAGTTTGCCATTGCCAATGTATCCTGCCATATACCTTTCTTTTTCAAAAATTTTTCCAAGTAATTCTTCTACTATAAAACTGTTAGTTGTACCTAAACTAATAAAAATTATTCCTTTATTTAAAACACCCATTGAATTTAAAAGTTCTTTTACACCTTTGGCAATTAATCTTTTTGACATTGATGGCCTTAAAACGACTACTCCTTTCATTTCTCCTCCTTTTATTCATTTATTAATATACTATAAATTTAGTGTATAATATTTACTATGAATTTAAAAGATTTAAATGAGATAAGGGAATTCTTCTATGAAAATTTTAAAAAGAGTTTAAATGATTCACATGTCTTTTTTTATTTTTGTTCATATATACCAGTTGAAATCATATATGCATCAAATTATAAACCAGTGAGGTTTATTACTGATTCAATTCAGTTTACTCATTCTGATGAAGTTTCTCCAAAATATATCTGTCCATATTTAAAGAGTACAATTGAATTTTTAATTAATAACAATTTAGATAGAAAAAATTTTATATTTACTGATGGATGTGATTCATCAAGAAGAATTTATGAAATTTATAAAGATTTAGGATTTTTAAATAATAGTTTTTACATAAAAATTCCATTTAATGAAAGTGAGAGTGATATAAATTTTTTAAAAATTCAATTTGAAAATCTTTTTAAAACAATTAATGGAAATATAGATAATGAGAAATTAATTAATTCAATAAATTTATATAATGAGGGAAGAAAAAAATTGAAAAGTTTAATAGTTAATTATAAAGAGGCAAGTATAAATATTTTCTATCTTAATTTGTTATTTCATATAATGGATATAAAAGAATTCTTAAATCTTAATCCAGAGTTTTATAAAGAAAGTAAAAAAGAAAAAGAAGGAAGTTTTTATTTACTTTCAACAATATTTCCGTTAAGTTTTATTGAATATCTATATTCTTTAAGATATGAAATTTATTACGATGATTCTTGTTTTGGTTATAAAAATTTAGAACTTGTAAAAGATTACTTAAAAGATCCAATTTATTCACTTGCGAAATATTATATAAAAAGAGAGGGCTGTGCAAGAAGAAGGGTTTTGGAAGAAAAAATTGATAGGATTATTCAAAGATTTAAAGAGTTTTCTTTAGATGGTGTTATTGTTTATAATTTAAAATATTGCGATCCACTAATTTTTTATCTTCCACTTATAAAAGAGAAATTAAATAGAGAAAAAATTCCCATACTTATAATTGAAGATGATTATTCTATGAATATAAAAGGACAAATTAGAACTAGAATAGAAGCATTTATGGAGATGTTAAAATGAAAATCGAAATTTCAAAAGTTTCTCCTACATTTCTTCAGAAAATTTTAAAAAAAAGGTTTATTTATCCTCTAATTTATGGTGTATTAAATCAAATTTTAAAACCTGATGAAATTGGAAAAGTTTCAATTAAGTTTTCGTTGGATCTATTAAAGAAAAACTTTAGTAAAAAAAGCAAAGTTATAATGACAAATGTTTTTACTCCAACAGAACCATTCTTTGCATTAAATACATTTCCAATTCTTCCTGAAGTTGCGTCTGCTGTTAGTGCAAATTTTGGAATAAGTAATTCAGCACTATTTGAAAGTGATGAAATTTTATTTTCAAAAGATAGTTGCAGTGTTCATAGAAATTTAATTGGCCTCATTAAAATGGGTTTTTTACCAAAACCCACATACATTGTTACTTCTGATAAACCTTGTCACTCTGCTGTTCACTCTTTTTATCTTATATCAAAAATTTTTGGTGGAGAGTATATTGTAATTGATATACCTGAAGATAATAGTGAGGAGAGTATAAATTACCTTTCTAAAAAACTTTCAGAAATATTTTTTTTACTTTCAAAAGAACTTAAGGTGAGAAATTCAATGAAAAACCTTGAAAGAGCAATTGAATTATCAAATGAGACAAGGAAATATTTAATTGAGATAAATGAGTTGAGAAAAAAGAGAGTTCTTATTGATGGAAGAAAATTTTTAGGATATGTTGGGATGATTTTTTCAGCATTTGGTTCAGAATATGGAAGAGACTTCTTTAAACTATTAAGAGATAAATTAAAATTTTTATATGAAGAAGGTTTTGAATTAAAAACAAAAAAAAGAATTTATTGGATGCATCTTGGACCATATTTCAAAGTTGATCTTTTTGATTTTTTAAATAGAAAAGGTGCTTACATAGTTTTTGAGGAAACAAGCAATGTTTATTGGGATGAATTTGATAAGAGTGATCCATTTAAATCTATTGCAAAGAAACTTATTAATTATAAAATTTTCTCTAATTTAGATGAAAGATATAAAATTGCATTAAAAAATATTGAAGAGTATAAAATTGATGGTGTTGTAATTTTTAATCAATGGGGATGTAGACAAGGGGCTGGTAGTTCATATCTATTAAGAAAAAAGTTAATAAGTTATGGAATACCAACTATAATTATTGATGGAGATTTAGTTGATGAAGCAAACTTTCCAAAGGAACAGATTAAAACAAGAGTCGAGGGCTTTTTGGAGGTGTTAGGATGAATTATTATATCGGTGTTGATATTGGTTCTGTATCAACAAAAGTAGTTCTTTTAAGAAAGGGAGGTGAAATAAATATTGTAAATTATAAAATTTCTCCTACAGGAGCAAATGGAAATAAAACCGCAAAAATTTTATTGGAGGAAATTTTAAAAGAAGAAAATCTAAAAATAAAAGATATTTATAAAATTCTTGCAACAGGTTATGGCAGAGTTAATGTTGATTTTACAGATTTAACAAAAACAGAGATAAGTTGTCATGCAAAAGGTGCTTTCTTTTTATTTCCTAAAACAAAAACAATAATTGATATTGGAGGACAAGATAGTAAAGCAATAAAACTTGCAAATAATGGTAGTGTTTTAGATTTTGTAATGAATGATAAATGTGCTGCAGGAACTGGCAGATTCCTCGAAGTTATGTCCAATGCACTTCAAATAGATTTAAAAGAGTTTGGTTCCCTTCACGAAAAATCAAAAAATTTAATTGAAATATCAAGCATTTGCACTGTTTTTGCAGAATCTGAAATTATATCTTTAATTCATGAAGGTGTTAAAAAAGAGGATATAATTAAAGGATTAAACTATTCTGTTGCAAAAAGAGCATTAACGCTTTTAAAAAGAGTAAATTATGAAGAAGAAATTACAATGACTGGCGGTGTTGCAAAAAATTTAGGTGTAGTTAAAGCACTTGAAGATTTATTAAAAGTAAAATTAAATGTTCCAGAGAATCCACAAATTATTGGTGCAATTGGTGCTGCATTATATGCAATTGAATCATAAATTAAGGAGGGAAATTTTATGGAAGAGATAATTGAAGTTAAAGGGAGAGAGATTTTAGATTCAAGGGGAAACCCAACCCTTGAAGTTGAAGTAACAACAATTTCTGGTTTTAAAGGAAACTCTCAAGTTCCTTCAGGTGCTTCAAAAGGAAAATATGAAGCAGTTGAATTAAGAGACGGAGATGAGAGATTTTTTGGAAAAGGAGTTCAAAATGCAATAAAAAACATAGAACTATGTATTGCACCTGAAATTTTAGGAATAGATGTATTAGATCAAGAAGAGATAGATAAGAGAATGATAAATTTAGATGGGACTAAAAATAAAAGTAAAATTGGAGCAAATGCTATACTTGGAGTTTCTCTTGCTGTTGCAAGAGCAGGAAGTTCATTTTTAGGTATTCCACTTTATAGATATATTGGAGGTCTTTTTGCAAATGTTCTTCCAGTTCCATATTTAAATATAATTAATGGAGGGAAACATGCTGAAAATAATCTTGATATTCAAGAGTTTATGATTGTTCCATATGGATTTTATTCTTTTAAAGACGCATTAAGAGCGAGTGCAGAAATTTATATGAAACTCAAAGAAGTTTTAAAAGAACGAGATCTTTCAGTAGGGATAGGAGATGAAGGAGGATTTTCTCCAATTTTAAAAAACAATGAAGAAGCAATTAAATTAATAATTGAGGCAGTTGAAAGTGCAAAATATAAACCACAAGAAGAAATTTTTCTTGCACTTGATGTAGCAGCATCGAGTTTCTTTAAAGATGGGAAATACCATTTTGAAGGAAAAAAGATAAATGGTGAAGATTTAATAGAATATTATATAAGATTGATAGAAAAATATCCCATAATTTCAATAGAAGATCCTTTTGATGAAGAAGATTATGATTCTTGGAAAATATTTACCAAGGAAGTTAAAGATAAAATTCAAATTGTTGGTGATGATATTTTTGTAACTAATAAAGAAAAATTTCTTTTTGGAATTGAAAATGGAATTGCTAATGCAATTTTAATTAAATTAAATCAAATTGGCACTATCACAGAAACACTAGAAGTTATTAATATTGCAAGAAAATATGGCTATAACTATATAATTTCCCATAGATCTGGTGAAACAACTGATACCTTTATTTCTGATTTTTCAGTTGCAACCCAAAGTTTTCAAATTAAAACTGGTGCCCCTGCAAGAGGTGAAAGAGTTGCAAAATATAATAGATTATTAGTAATTGAAGAAGAATTAGGAGATAAAGCAAGATATGGAAGAGAGTTTCTCAGAATTAAAAAATAAGATAAAAAATAAGGAATGTTTAATAGGTATAATTGGTTTAGGTTATGTTGGTTTGACTCTTGCAAGAACTATTTTAAATAAAGGATTTAAAGTAATAGGTTATGATATTTCTCTTGAAAAGATAAATTTACTTAAAAAAGGAAGATCATATATTGTTGATGTTAAAGATGGAGAGATTGAAACTTTTTTAAATAAAACTTTTTTTCCAACAAATAGTGTTTCAGATTTAAAAGATTTAGATATATTTATTGTTTCTGTTCCAACACCTTTAAATGAAGATGAATCTCCTGAATTAAAGTTTGTATTAAAAGCAATTAGAGATATAAGAAAAAATTTACAAGATAAAAATCTTATTATTTTTGAGAGCACTCTTCCCCCAGGAACTACTGAAGAAATTATCTATCCAAAATTAAAGAAAAGTGGTAAAAATTTTTATCTCTGTTTTTCTCCAGAAAGAATTAATCCAGGAAGTAATTATCCAGTTGATGAGATACCAAAAATTATAAGTGGAATTGATGATGATTCTCTTGCAATAGGAACCTTTTTTTATTCTCACATCTTTTTAAAAGTTATACCTGTTTCATCCACAAAAACTGCTGAATATATTAAACTTCTTGAAAATAGTTTTAGATTTATAAATATCTCATTTATTAATGAATTTGCTAAATTAACTTCAATGGATAATGTGGATATTTTTGAAGTAATAGAAGGCGCTAAAACCAAACCTTATGGTTTTGTTCCATTTTATCCAAATTGGGGAGTTGGTGGAGATTGTATTCCAACAGTTCCACTTTTTCTTGTTGAAAGAGGCAAAAAATTAGGTTTTAAATTTTCTTCTATTGAATATTCTAATATAATAAATAAAAGCATGCCGTATTTTTGGTTTGAAAAAATAAAGAAATACTTAAAAAAAGGCAAAGTTTTTGTAATAGGTGTTACATATAAAAGAGATGTGAATGATATAAGAAACTCTCAACCTTTAAAATTTATTGAATTGTTATTAAATAAAGGCATAAATGTTTCATATTTCGATCCTTTTATAGAAAAAATCAAAGTAAATAATAAAATATTAGAAAGAGAAGATATAAAAAAGACAAAACTAAAGAACTTTGATTTAATTGTTATTGGAACAAATCATTCAGGAATTGCATATGATATTCTATTAGAAATCAAAAAACCCATTCTTGATCCTTATGGAGTTCTTCCAAAAACAAAATACACTATTTCATTTTAAATGTGGTAAAATAAACTCATGATAAAAGAGGATGTAAAACTTTTACTTAAAAAAACATTAAAAGAAACATTTTCAGATGATATTGAAAAGATTATTAAAATCGATAAGAATACTTATTATGTAAATTCAAATTCATTTTTTATTTTATTAAAAACACATTCCATTATTAAAGGAATGAGCAAACATTTTAAATTTTTCAACACATATCATTTTGGTGATAAATGTATAATAATTGAAAATGATTATTTAAAAGATTTTATAAAGAAATTTGATGAATTAAAAAAGAAAAAACCAACAAAGGCATCTGTTTTATTTATTGATGAAAACAACGATATATATATGGTTTCACCATCTTTTATTCTTGAATTTAAAGAAAGATATGGAACAATAGGTAAAGGAGAAGATGGGAAAATTTTCATATTTGTGCCTACTGTTCTTTTAAATAAAATAAATAATGACATTGAAGACGAACAGGAATTAAAAGAAAAGAGAATGATTCAAATAATTCAAGACATAAATTCAATTCCTTATGAAAGTATAAATGATTATGATGACGACATAAATTTTAATTTGCCAATGA
This sequence comes from Caldisericia bacterium, assembly GCA_030018355.1. Taxonomy (NCBI): domain Bacteria; kingdom Pseudomonadati; phylum Caldisericota; class Caldisericia; species Caldisericia bacterium. Next base: position 189,192 of record JASEFN010000003.1, read on the forward strand.
TACCTGAACTTTATCTTGATACAACTTTAGAAGAGAAAAATGAATATCTTTTAAGAAAGATAGATGAACTTGAAAAGGAGATTAAAAAATTAAAAGAAAGTAAAAACAAAAGGAGGAGAAGAAATGGAAATAAAAATAGATAATGAAGATGAAAAAAAGATAATATCAGCAATAAGTTATATCCCATTTCTTTTTATAATACCACTTGTTCTTGTTAAAAATGATCCATTTGTTCATTCTCACGCAAAACAAGGATTTGTGCTTTTTATTTTCGAAGTGGCAATATGGGTACTTGGAAAGATACCTCTTATTGGATGGTTATTTAAATATTTTATAGGAGCCATTATTTTTATTATTGCACTTTATGCATTGATAGAGGCCCTACTTGGAAAATTTTGGAAAATTCCTATAATTGGTGATATTGCTGAAGAGATTAAAATTTGAATAAAAAAGAGTTTTTTAAAAAATTTAGATTTAAAAAGAGTTTAGGTCAAAATTTTTTTGTTGGTAATCGTGAAGAGTTAATAAATTTAACAAATTTTTGTGAAGATGATATTGTCATAGAAGTAGGAACAGGAACTGGAGATGTAACAAAGGAAATAGCAAAAAGGGTTAAAAAAATTATTTCATATGAAATTGATGAGAGATTAAAAGAAATAATAAATGAAAATATAATTTTTTATAAAAATATAGAAATTAAGTTTATGGATTTTTTAAAAGAGGAGAATTTTCCAGAAAAAGTGAGATTTTTTTCAAATCTACCCTATTGTTTATCAACTGAAATCTTAAAAAAATGCACAAAAATTAATGAATTAATAGATGGTTATTTTATGATTCAAAAAGAATTGGGAGAAAGGATTTTATCAAAAGAAGGTTCTAAAAGTTATGGTGCTATTTCTATATTTTTACAAACATTTTTTGATTTTAAAAATATCAAAGTTTTCAGTAAAAATAATTTTTATCCAAGGCCAGATGTAGATTCAATTTTTATCTATTTTAAAAGAAAAAGAACCTGGGAAGAAAAATTTGAAGAATATGAAAAATTTTTAAAAGAAATATTTTCAAAGAGAAGAAAAAAAATTAAGAAAGTTTTAACAGATTTAGTTGGTAATAATTTATCGATTGATTTAAACTTAAGACCTGAAAACCTTAAAGTAGAAAATTATATTGAATTATATGAAATTTTTATCAGAAGCAAAGATAAACTTAACACTTGATGTTCTCCTAAAACTCCCAGATGGGTATCACCTTATAAAAAGTCTTGTTTTAAAAGTTCCACTTTGTGATGAAATCTATTTTGAGTTTGGTAAAGATATGGTTATTTATGAAAATGTTTTAGTTGATAATGATATTATTGAAAGGACAAAAAAAAGATTTTTTGAAATAACAAAAATAAGCGATAAAATAACTATAAGAGTAAAAAAGAATATCCCAGTTGGAAGTGGTCTTGGTGGCGGAAGTTCAAATGCTGCAAGAGTCCTTCTTTCTTTAAATCAAATCTATGACTTTCCACTTGATGAACATACTCTTTTTGAAATTGGTAAAGATTTAGGATCTGATGTAAATCTTTTTTTAAGAGATGAAAAACTAATTTTAATTGAAGGTAAAGGAGAGAAAGTTTTTCCAATCTATGCAAAAGATAGAGAATTCTTTTTTTCAATTGTCTATCCGAATATTAAAATTTCAACAAAAGATGTTTATAGTGCTATAGAAAAAATTGAAAAAAGAGAGTTAATAACAGACAAGGTTTTAGACAGAATCTTATTAGGTGAAGACTTTATTCATTTTTTAAAAAATGATCTTGAAGAATTTGCTTTTAAAATAAAACCAGAGTTAAAAGAGATAAAAGAAATACTTTTAAAGCATTTTTCAATAAATGTTGTAATGTCGGGTAGTGGATCATCTTTTATTTGTTTTTTTAATTCACCGAATCATCTTTACTCTCACTTTGAATTTCTGAAGAAGTTTCACTTTCAAGTTTTTCTTTTTCATGCTTTAGGCTGGGAGAAGATTTATAGAATAGATATGCAAAAATAAATAAAACAAAAACTCCCCATTGAGATGGAGTTAAACCGAAAATAGGAGTGTGATCACCTCTTAAAAATTCTACAAAAAATGTTGAAATTCCATAAAACACTAAAAATAGAGAGAAAATCGCACCTTCAACTTTAACCCTTTTTCTTAATTTTAAAAGTACAAAAAATGTTATGAAACCTAAAATTGATAAAAGTGGTTGAGTCGGATATCTTGGAACTCCTATTGGTGCAAATGATTCTGGATCTGTGAATGTTATAGAAAAAGGAAATGGGAGACCTGTTGGTTTACCATAACAACATCCATTAAGTGTACAACCTATTCTTCCTATTCCCCACCCTAATGCTAAGGGAAGAGATGCAATATCGGTAATTTTATAGAAAAGATTTCCTCTTTTTTTCCAATAGTAATAGGAGAAAATATAACCAAATACAACTATTCCAAGATAACTTAAGCCACCTTCCCAAAAATAAAAAATTCTTAATGGATTAGAAAAGTAATAGAGAGGAGTATTAAAAAGAATATAAAATATTCTTGCACCTAAAACTCCAACGATAATTAACCAAATTACATAATCATAAAAGGTGTCATCATTTATTCCAATTTTTTTAAATTCCTTATGAGCATAAATAATTCCAACAATAACTGCAAGAGCAATCATTACTCCATACCATCTTATTGCAAAATCACCAATTCTAATAAAAATTGGATACATACCTTTATCTCCTTTTAAAAAGAAATCAAAATTAATTATACAATAAAATTTGATGTTCTAAATATTTATTATTCTTGAAAGGAATTGTTTTGCTCTTTCTGTTTTAGGATTTTTAAAAAATTCTTCAGGCTCATTCTCTTCAATAATTTCTCCTTTATCCATAAATATTATTCTATCTCCAACTTCTTTTGCAAAACCTAACTCATGTGATACAACTATCATAGTCATTCCATCTCTTGCAAGAATTTTCATAACATCAAGAACATCTTTAATGAGTTCTACATCAATAGCAGATGTAGGTTCATCAAATAACATAATTTCTGGTTGAAGAGCAAGGGCTCTAGCAATAGCGACCCTTTGCTGTTCCCCTCCAGAAAGTTGAATTGGATAGTGATACGCTCTGTCTTTAAGACCAACTTTTTCAAGATATTCAAAAGCAATTTTTTTTGCTTCTTCTTCATTTTTCTTTTTTACAACTCTGAGTGGAAGAGTAATGTTTTCAAGTGCAGTCAAATGGTGGAAAAGATTAAATCTTTGAAAAACCATTCCAATTCTTTCTCTAAGTTTATTGTAATCACTATATTTATCAATTTTTACACCATCAAAGTATATTTCACCAGATGTTGGTTCCTCAAGCCTATTTATGCATCTAATAAGTGTTGATTTTCCTGCACCTGATGGACCTATAATAACAAGAACTTCTTGTTTATGTAAATCTAAATTTATATTTTTTAAAACATCTATTTTTCCAAACTTTTTATATAAATTTCTAATTTTTAAAATTACACTATTTCCATTATATCCCACCTTTCGCCAACCTCCTTTCTAAAACATAAGCAATTCTTGTAAGTGGAAGTGTTAAAACAAGATAAATTAGTGCTGCTCCAATAAGAGGTGTCCAAACATTTGCTTTTGTTCCCATAAGTTGTCTTGCATTTCTTAAAAGTTCTGGAACAGCAATAATGGAGAGCAAAGAAGAATCTTTTAACATTGCAACAAATTCATTTGTCAATGGAGGGATAACTCTTTTAAATGCTTGAGGTAAAATAATATATCTCATTGCTTGTCCATATGTCATACCTACAGACCTTGCGGCTTCCATCTGTCCCTTTTCAATTGATTCAATTCCTGCTCTGAAAATTTCTCCACAATATGCACCTGAATTTATTGATAAAGCGAGAACTCCTGCTGTAAAATAATCAAGTTTTATATTAAATGCAGCAAGTCCATAATATGCAACCATAATATGAAGAAGAAGGGGAGTACCCCTTATTACTTCAATATAGGTACTCCCAATTGCCTTAAAAATTGGATTTTTTGAAATTTTAAGTAAGGAGGCACCAAGACCAATTATTATCCCAAAGAATATTGAAATTGTCGAAAAAAGAATCGTATATTTTGCTCCATTAATTAAAATTGGAATTGAATCAAGTAAAAGAGAAATTCTAAAATCAAGTCCTCTCATTTTATTTTATACTTCTTTACTTTTGAGGTGGTTCAACACCAAACCACTTTACATAGACCTCTCTATATTTACCACTCTCCCTTAAATTTTTAAGTGCTCTATTTATTTCATCAATTAAAGTTTGATCTTCAAGTCTTGCACAAATTCCATATTGTTCAACTGTCAAAAGTTTTCCCACAAGTTTAACATTTTTCCTTTCTTTTGCGAACCAAGCATTAACAGGTAAATCATTTAAAACAGCATCAATTCTTCCAAGTTCAAGATCCTGAAATGCTTGTTGAATATCATCATATCTTTTAATCTCTTTAATTCCTTGAATTTTTTGAGCAGTAAAATCTCCAGTTGTGTTTATTTGAACACCTACAATTTTTCCTACAAGATCGTTTTCATTATTTATTCTTGTATCATCTTTTCTAACTGCAATAATTTGTCCTGAATCATAATATGGGTCAGAAAAAAGCATCTCTTTTTTTCTATCTTCAGTTATAGTTACTGATGAAATAATTACATCAAACTTTTCAGTTTTAAGAGCAGCAAAAATTCCATCCCATGCTGTATCAATAATTTGAGCACCATTTAGTCCCATCTCTTGAGCAATTAAATTTATTAAATCTATATCAAAACCAACTGGTTTTCCATTTTCCATATATTCAAATGGAGGATATGTCACATCTGAACCAACTAATAGATAGCCTCTATTCCTTGCTTTAGTTAGTGTTGTCATTCTAAGTGTTAAATTGAGGTTATTTTCACCTTTTGATAGGTTAACAGTTTGACTAATTGGATAATATCCCTCAAAATTAACATTTAAATTATAGGCTCTTTCTTCTAAATTTTTGAATTCAAATTCTCCATTATTATTTGTAGTTGCAGAAAGTGAGTCAAGATTAACTACAACACCACTTAAAGGTTTACCATTTTCATCTTTTACAACACCTAATAAAGTTACTTCACTCCCTCTTCTACAACTAATAAAAATTACAAAAAAAGAAATTAAAAGAATCATTAATAAAAGTTTTTTAAACATCTGTAACCTCCTAAAAATGTTTTATAAATAATATTTATCTTAATTTTTCCATATGTCAATAATTTTGGCATCTTATATTTTGATATGTTAAAAATTAACTTTAAATAATTGTGAAAAGTTTTTATTTGTAATTTCAGATAATTTTTCCAAAGGTATATTAATTAATTTTGCCAAATATTCGGCAGTATAAATTAAAAATTTAGGTTCATTCCTTTTTCCTCTGAAATTTTGTGGAGCAAGATATGGAGCATCAGTTTCAAGTAATATTCTTTCAAGAGGTGCTCTTTTTATTGTTTCTCTTAAAACTTCATTTTTAGGATATGTTAATGTTCCACCAATTCCAATATAAAAACCTAAATTTATAATTTCTTTTAATTTTGATAAATCTCCACCAAAACAGTGAAATACCCCATTTATCTTTCCCTTATATTTCTTTAAAATTTCAACTGTATCCCAAAAACTATCTCTTTCATGAATAATAATTGGTAGATTCATTTCAATAGCAAATTCAATTTGATTTTTAAACACTTTAATTTGAGTCTCTTTTGGAGAAAGATTTCTATAATAATCAAGACCTATTTCGCCTATTGCGACTATTTTTTTATTTTCTTTAATCATTTTTTCAAAATCAATTAAAAAGATTTCTTTGAAATCTTTTGCATCATGTGGATGGAAGCCTAAAGATGCAAAGATAAAATTGTAATTTTTTGAGAGTTTATCTGAATTTAATGAAGATTCAAAATCATATCCAACATTAAGAAAATATTTAATATTATATAAAAAAGAATTTTCAAAAACCTTTTCTCTGTCTAAATCAAAAACTTTCATATCAAGATGGATATGTGAATCAACAAAAAAATAACTCATAATTTAATATTTTATCAAATAACTTGAAATAATGAATAAGTTTGGTATAAATAAACTTAGGTAAAGGCGGCATAGCCAAGTGGTAAGGCGACGGTCTGCAAAACCGTTATTCCCCGGTTCAAATCCGGGTGCCGCCTCCAATGCCGGAGTGGCGGAACAGGCAGACGCAAGGGACTTAAAATCCCTCGGACGATGAGTCCGTGTGGGTTCGATTCCCACCTCCGGCACCACTTTGTAACAAAAATTATTTTTCCTTTGTATAAATAGGTGGAGGTGAGGAATATGAGTAAAAAATTATTAATAACAATTCTTATTATTTTGATTTCAGGGTTAATAGTTTTAAGTGGTGTTTATGCAGGTAATTTATTTAAGGGTAAAGAAAAAGGGTTTCCACCACAATTAAAAAGATTAAATTTAACAGATGAACAAAAACAAGAAATTGAAAAAATACTTAAGGATTTAAGAGATAAAAGCGAAGAGATATTTAAGATAATAAAGGAAAATATTGAAAAAGAAAAGGAGTTACTTTCTGAAGAAGTATTAAATGAAAAAGATTTAGATGTTGTAGTTGAGTCACAAATTAAAAATTTAATAGATCTTTATTCTTTAAGAAAAGACGCATATATTAAAATTGTTTCTATTTTAAATAATGATCAAAGAAAAATATTTCCAACATTCATTGAGTTTTCGTTTATAAAATCACATTATTTTAAACCAAATTTTATAAATGAAATTATAGAAGATTTTAATGAAAGAATTAGAGATTATATAAGAATTGGTAGAAAATTAAATTTATCTGAAGAACAAAAAGAAGAACTCAAAATGTTAATAAGGGACGAAAATATTAAAAAGTATAAATTTATTTACCTTTTGGAGTTAAGATTTCTTAAAAAGATATTAAATTTAAGTGATGAACAAATTGAAAAAGTGAAAGAGATTTTCAAAAATGAAAAAGAGAAAGAAAAGGAATATTTTGAAAAAATAAGAGAGAATAATAAAAAGCAGAGAGAAATTCTTAAAAGTGAAAACTTTAATGAAGAGGAACTTACTAATTTAATTGACGAGTATATACTTATTGAAAGAGACATTTATTCCTTAAGAAAAAATCTTTATTTTGAATTTCTTAAAATATTAACTTTTGAACAAAGAAAAAATTCACCAACTTCAATATTTTTCTTAAAAGGTATATAAAAAATTAAAAAAGTGGAAGAGTACAAAACTCTTCCACTTTTTATTTTATATTAAGGATTTTTCTTAAAAGGTCACCAGTATATGATTTGTAATTTTTTGCAATTTCTTCAGGTGTTCCCTCTCCTACAATATAACCTCCTTCATCTCCACCTTCTGGTCCTAAATCAATTATGTAATCTGCAAATTTTATAACATCTGGATGATGTTCTATAACAACAACACTATTTCCTTTCTCAACTAACCTATTTAAAACATTCAAAAGTTTTTTAACATCATCAAAATGAAGTCCTGTTGTGGGCTCATCAAGAAGGTAAAGAGTGTGACCCTTAAAACTTTTTGATAATTCATATGCAAGTTTTACCCTTTGTGCTTCTCCTCCAGAAAGAGTTGGTGCTGGTTGACCAAGTTTAATATAACCAAGTCCAACATCTTTTAAAAGTTTCAACTTTCTTTTAATTGGTTCAATGTTTTCAAAAAATTCGTACGCTTCATCTACTGTCATATCCAAAACTTGAGAGATGTTTTTACCTTTCCATTCAATTTCAAGTGTTTCTCTATTATATCTTTTTCCATGACAAACTTCACATGTAACATAAACATCAGGAAGAAATTGCATTTCAATTTTTTTAATACCAGCACCTTCGCAAGCCTCGCATCTTCCACCTCTAACATTGAATGAAAATCTTCCCGGTGTATAACCCCTTTCTCTTGATTCTCTTGTTTTTGAAAAAAGTTCTCTTATAGGAGTAAAAACATTTGTATAAGTAGCAGGATTTGATCTTGGTGTTCTACCAATAGGAGATTGATCAACAAGCACTACCCTATCTATATTTTCTAAACCTTTAAACTCTTTAAATTTTCCTGGTTTTTCACTGGAATTATAAAAAATTTCCATTAATCCTTTATACAAAATATCATAAATCAAAGTTGATTTACCTGAACCAGAAACACCTGTTATACAGGTTAACGTATTTAAAGGAATTTTAACATTAATATTTTTTAAATTGTGTTCATTTGCACCAATTATTTCTAAATATTTTCCATTACCTTTTCTTCTCTTTGTGGGAATTTCTATTTTAAGTTTTTGAGAAAGATATTTTCCTGTCAATGAATTTTCATCCTTCAATATATCTTCATATTTTCCTTCAAAAACAACTTTTCCACCATTTTCTCCTGCACCTGGTCCCATATCTATAATCCAATCAGATTCTTTTATAACTTGCTCATCGTGTTCAACCACAATCAAGGTATTTCCAAGGTCTCTTAATCTTTTTAGTGAATCAAGAAGTCTTTTTGTATCTCTATAATGTAATCCAATTGTTGGTTCATCAAGAACATATAAAACGCCAGTTAAGCCTGACCCAATTTGAGTTGCAAGTCTAATTCTTTGTGCTTCTCCTCCTGAGAGAGTTCTCGATTCCCTATTTAGAGTCAAATAAGATAGTCCAACATCAATTAAAAATTTAAGTCTTCCTTTTATCTCTTTTAAAATTTGTTTTGCTATTACCTTTTGAGTTTCATTTAATTTAAGATTTTCAAAGAAATATAGACACTCTTTTATATTCATTTCTGTTATTTCAGATATATTTTTATCTCCAACTTTTACAGCAAGAGCTTCTTTTTTTAACCTTTTTCCACCACATAAAGGACAAGGAAGGAATCTCATAAATTTTTCATAATACTCTTTCATCTCATATGATTCAGTTTCTTTATATCTTCTTTCAATCATTGGAATTATTCCTTCCCAGTAGACATAACCTCTATATGAACTTCTTCTTATTTTAGTTAATGACCAATATCTACTTTTTGTACCATACAATAAAATATCTAAAACTTCTTCATCAATATCTTTAATTTTTGTATCAATATCATAGCCAAAATTTAAAAGAAGATTATCTAAAATTTCAATTGTATAACTATCTTCACTTTGGAATCCAGCAACTTTAATTGCTCCTTCTCTTATTGATAAATTTTTATTTGGAATTATTAAATCTGGATCAACAACCATTTTAAATCCTAAACCCTGACACTCTTCACATGCACCATATGGTGAATTAAAAGAGAATAATCTTGGTTCTATTTCAGGTAAAGAAATTCCACAATTTGGACATGCAAATCTTGATGAAAAAATTATCTCTTCGTCATTTTCAACATTTAAAACTTTAACTAAACCCTCAGAATATTTTAATGAAAGTTCAACTGAGTCTACCAATCTATTTTTAATATCATCTTGAATTATTAATCTATCAATAACAATTTCAATATCATGTTTTTTATTTTTGTCAAGATTAATTTCCTCTTCAAGCGTATAAATAGTTTTATCAACTCTTACTCTAACAAAACCATCTTTTTTAAGTTTTTCAAAAAGATTCCTATATTCTCCTTTTCTTCCAATTACAACAGGTGAAAGGATTATTATTTTACTATCTCTTGGAAGAGATAATATTTGATCAACAATCTCTTGGGGGGTTTGTTTTCTTATCTCTCTTCCACACTCTGGACAATGTGGGATACCAATTCTTGCAAAGAGGAGTCTTAAATAATCATAAATTTCAGTCATTGTGCCAACAGTTGATCTTGGATTATGAGTTGCTGCCTTTTGATCTATTGCAATTGCAGGTGATAAACCCTCAATAAAATCAACATCTGGTTTGTCCATAAGTTCGAGGAATTGTCTTGCATATGATGAAAGTGATTCAACATATCTTCTTTGACCTTCAGCATAAATTGTGTCAAAAGCAAGTGATGATTTTCCTGAACCAGATAAACCTGTTATCACAACCAATTTGTTTCTTGGAATTTTTACATCAATATTTTTTAAATTGTGTACTCTTGCACCTTTAACAAAAATGTAGTTATTATTCATCGGAATGGCGCGCCCAGCGGGAGTTGAACCCACAACCTGCGGATCCGTAGTCCGCCGCTCTATCCAGTTGAGCTATGGGCGCAAAATAAAGTGGCGGAGAGAGCGGGATTCGAACCCGCGAACGGAGTTTTCACTCCGTCACCTGCTTAGCAGGCAGGTGCCTTCAGCCACTCGGCCATCTCTCCGCAACTAAAATTATAAATTAATTTAATTTTAATGTAAAGTTAATTCAACTAAAAAATATTTAGTCTAAAATACCAATTTTCATTAGATCTACATAAAGAATTTTTAAAGCAGTGTTAACTGTTTTCGCAAAATTTGTGAGGTGTTTTTTAATAATTTCATCATACTCTGATTGGTATTCATTATCAGTTAGAGTTTTATACATATCTTTATTTATTGAAAAACCATTTTTACTATTAATCTCTTTTCCATAAAACTTTTCCTGTATTCTAAAAATTTTTCCACTATCTTTTCTTGCTCTAAAGGCATTTAAAACTCCTAATCTTCTTAGTGTTTTAACATTAAATGTTTCATCTGTTTTTAAGGCCTCAAGATAATCTTTTCTTAAAATATCAATTTGAACCTCCTGATAATCTTCAAGAGCATAATGGTGATTCTCTCCTATTTTAATAAGTCCGTTTAAATCTAAAATATTCTTTAAAACAATAGAGTATGGAAGAGGGAAAGAGTGAAGTGGTTGTGTTAAATCTTCAACATAATGAAGTGCCCTTGCAAAAAATCTAAAGCCCCAATAAAGATCACCTCTATCAAATGCTTTAAGGGAAAGGTTGTAAAAATATTGTGCTCTATCTGGTGCTTTTCCTAATCTTATAAGGCCAAAAAAGGTTATATAATATTGATGTCTCCAACCAGATGAACCACCGGCAAGTTTTTGAAAGGGTGATAGTTTCAAATTATCATCCATATCCCAGTCAGGTTCATCTGTATAAATTGACAAAATTGTTATTGCGTCTGTCCTGCCTCCTATTGGTCCATCTTTATATTCAATTTTAAAATCTGGGTTATAAGGTTCTGTTTCAATATCACCATAAGAATATTCTGTAATTGTTATATTTGAAAATTTATTTAGCCATTCGACATCATAAACTATTTGGTAAGTAATTTTTCCATGGCTTGACCATGCAAATGTATTTCCAATAGAACAAGAAAAAATTAAAAAGAAAATTGATAAAAACTTAATAAATTTTTTCATAAAAAACCTCCAAGAAAATTATACTTTTTTTATATTTTTATATTACATTAAAAAAATAAAATTAACAAACTTGACATTGACAAAAAAATGGTTATAATAATAGTATGAATTTTGCCGAAAAGAATATAATACTAGAAGGTGAAATAAAATCAGGTAAAAGTTATATTTTAAATTCAGTTTTAAAAAAATTAAATATAAAATATGGAGGATTTTTAACTTATCCATATTATTTGAATGAAAGAAGATTAGGATTTAAATTGAAAGATATCTTAACAAACGAAGAAAGTGTAATTGCTATTCATAATATTGATGGTAGTTTGATTATTTTTCCAGATGTTTTTGATGATTTGGGGGTTAGATCTCTTGAAAATGGATATAAAAATTGTGATTTGATCGTTATGGATGAACTTGGATTTTTAGAAGAAAATTCTTATAAATTTAAAGAGAAAGTAATTGAGATTTTAAACTCTAATAAAAGATGTTTTGTTGTTATCAAAAATAAAAAAAATACATTTTTAAAAATTGTTTCAGATTATGGTAAAGTTTTCAAAGTTAATAATGAAAATAAAGAGGAGTTGATTCAAATGATTTTAAAGGAGGTAAATCAATGGATCTTTATGAAGATCTAATTCTATCAGTTGAAAACGATTTTGAGACAAAGATAAATAAACTTTGCGTTGGAATCAGATGGATTGCTGTATTGTCTAAACGGACTGGAATTTCAATAACATACGATAATAATAAAAATCAAACTGGATTAGAAGATGCTGGAAATTTTGAAGGTAAAACAGCAGGCGAACTTCTTAAATTTCTTAAAACTTTTGATACTTTAAAAATTGGAATTGGTTTAGCAACTTTAAATTCATTAATTAATCCACCAAAAAATTTTGAAACAATAAATATTTTTGATTATTTAATTGAAATAGGAAAAGATAAAAGAATTGTTTTTATTGGACATTTTGATGATATAAAAAAACTTCAAGGTGTTGCAAAAGAGATAATTATTCTTGAAAGAAAACCAAAAGAAGATGATTATCTTGATACATTTCAAGAATATTTGATACCAGAAGGTGATATTATTGCAATAACTGGATCAACATTTGCCAATAAATCTATAAAAAGAATTTTAGAACTTTCAAGAGGTAAATATGTGATAGTTTTTGGTCCATCAACTCCCCTTTCTCCAATCTTATTTGATTATGGAGTTGATATGATAGGAGGAATTATTCCAAAAGATGATTTGAAATTGTTCAATATAATTTCACAAGGAGGAAGTATAAAAAATTTTAAAGAATATGTTGATTTTATAACAATTAAAAGGAGGCCATTATGAAAAAATTGTCTATTTTTTTGATTTTATTTATTATTTTTTCTACATTTTCATTTAAAAAAGTTTCAACACAAGAAATAAAATTTCCTGCTGAAATTTCTTTTAAAATTGATGAGAACTATTTTTATATAAATGGATATAAATTAAATTTTGATTCAAATAAAGGTGTTAAGCCAATAATAAAATATGGTAGAACTTTTGTTCCACTAAGATCAATTGTTGAAAGCATTGGTGGAGAAATTTTATGGAAACCAAAAACAAAAGAGATTGAAATAAGATATAAAGGAAATTTAATCGTTTTAACAGTTGATAAAAATACAGCATTTATTAATACAAAAGTAGTAAAAATTGATAGCGATGAGAGAGTAAAGCCTTTTATACTTTATTCAAGGACATATATACCTTTAAGATTTATAATTGAAAACCTTCAAGGAAGTATAAGTTATAATTCTTTGGAGAAAACGATTTTAATAAAAATTGATAGAGATACAAGAGAAATAATTGATTCAAATGGAAGAAAAATAATCATTCCAAAGAAAATATATAGAATTATATCTTTATATCCAATGTCAACTATAATTCTTTTTTCTCTTAAAGAAGAAGATAAACTTATAAATTCACATAAAGGTGCAAAAGTGATAAATTATGAGAATCTCAAAAAATTATATTCTGATTATGATAAACTTCCAGATGCAGGAAGTTTTAAAGATTATAACCCTGAGACAATCCTTTCTATGAAACCAGATATAGTTATTACTCCTCATTATACAAACATCAAAAAACTTGAAGAGATAAATATTCCTGTAATTCTCTTGAATCATGAATCACCAGAAGAACTTTTAAAATCAATAGAAATTCTTGGTGATGCACTTAATAAAAAAGAGGAAGCATATAAAATAGTAAGTTATTATAAGAATATTAAAGATCAAGTTGAAAAATTTCTAAAAGGTAAAGAAAAGAAAAAGGTATATGTTGCTGGTGAAACCATTTTAAAATCTTTTGGTAGTGATTTTTATCAAACATTTATGGTAGAAATTGCAGGAGGAGAGAGTGTAACAAAAATTATAAAAGGAGGAAAAATTGAAATTTCTCTTGAAGATTTACTTAAATTTAATCCAGAATATATTTTCTTTCCTCCATATTTTCTTGGAACTAAAAATGATATTCTAAATAAAAAAGAAATTCAAGAGGTTAAAGCAGTTAAAGAAAAGAGAATATATAAGTTTCCATCATTTATACTTTCATATGACCTTCCTTCAGTTGAATCAATTTTAGGAATAGTTTGGCTTGCTGAAAAGATAAATGGAGACATTTTAAAAATAGATATTGAAAAAGAGATAAAATGGTTTTATAAAAATATTTTTGATTACAATTTAAATGAAGAGGAGTTGAAGGAGATTTTAAAAGAATGAATAATAAAAAGATTATTATTAAAAATTTAAATTTTGGTTATTACGATTCTGAAATTTTTAAGGAGTTTTCTTTTGAGATTGAAAGTGGCGAAATTTTAACAATTCTTGGTCCAAATGGATCTGGTAAGACAACACTTTTAAAACTTATTCAAAAAATTCTCTCTCCAAAAGGAGGAAATATTATTGTATCAGGAAAAGATATTAATGAATATACATTTAAAGAATTAAGTAAAGAGATATCTTATGTTCCACAAATTCACACACCTAAATTTCCTTTTACTGTTTTTGATTTTGTTTTAATGGGTAGAAATCCATACATTGATAATTATTCACTTCCGACTGAAAAGGATATGGAGATTGTAGAGAATTCACTTAAAGATTTAGGGATACTTTACTTGAAGGATAGACCGTATATAGACATTAGTGGTGGGGAACTAAGACTTGTATTAATTGCAAGGGCCATTGCACAAGAAACTGATGTACTTCTTCTTGATGAACCAACAGCATTTCTTGATTTTAAAAATAAACTTTTTGTTCTTAAAAAAATAAAAGAATTAAAACAAAAAAGGAATTTAACAGTTGTTATAACATTACATGATCCAAATGAAGCGATTAACTTTTCAGATAGAATATTATTAATTAATAAAAATGAAATTGTATCTTTTGGTCCTCCAGAAATAGTTTTAAGTAAAGAGAATATTAAAAAAGTTTATTCAGTAGAAATAGAAATTTTTCAAATAAATGATAGAAAATTCATTGTCCCAAAAGAGAAAATTTAAGAATTCATTTTTATTAATTTTTATTTTTTTGATTTTTTTAAATCTTTTTTTATTTTTATTTTCTCTTTCAATTGGAAGATACTCAATTAAAATAGGTGATATTATTAAATTTTTTTTATCTTTATTTTCTCAAAAGAAGTATGATTTAGATCCAAATATAAAGTTAATTATATTTGACATTAGATTACCAAGAATTTTAATTTCAATGCTTGTTGGATCATCTCTATCAATTAGTGGATTATCACTTCAAGGAATTTTTAATAATCCTCTTATATCTCCTTATATACTTGGAATTTCAGGTGGTGCAGGATTTGGTGCAGCATTAGGTGTTTTAATTGGTAAAAACTTTTTTTATATAGAGATTTTATCATTTATTTTTGGTATTTTATCTGTATTTTTAACTATTTTTATCAGTGGGGGTATAAGAACTTTTTCAAATATAAATTTAGTTTTATCTGGATTTATTGTAGGAACTATTTTTCAATCTCTTCTTTCGCTTGTTAAATATTATTTAGATCCTCTTCAAAAACTTCCTACAATTGTTTTTTGGCTAATGGGCTCATTTAATTCAATCTCAAAAAAGGAACTTACTTTGACAATTCCTATATTTATTATGGGTATTATTTTAATATTTTTACTTAGATGGAAACTTAATATTATTTCTCTTGGAGATGAAGAAGCAATTTCTCTTGGTGAAAATCCAAAGTTACTTAAAGGAGTTATTATAGTTTTAACAACAATATTAACTGCAACATCAGTTTCAATATCAGGAATTATAGGGTGGGTTGGTCTTGCAGTTCCTCACATTGGAAGATTTTTACTCGGTTCAGACTTTAGAAAACTTGTTCCTTTTTCAATACTTTTTGGCTCATTTTATCTTCTTTTAATTGATAATATTTCAAGAACTTTAACTCCATCAGAAATTCCAATTGGAATATTGACCTCTTTAATTGGTGCACCAATTTTTATTTATGTTTTAAAAAGAAGAAAGTAGTCTTGTAATTCTATCAAGAATTACGGAACACGCAGATCTTACAGTTAAATGATTATAATTATTCTCCTTTGGAAAACCATAAATTGGTTCTAAAATATAATCATATTTAACTTTTTCAACAGCAATTCCCCAGCCTGTTCCAAAAATAATAAGAGTTGGATATTTTAAAATAATTTCCTTCAGCATTTCATAGTTTATATTATTTTCAAATCTTCTTGCGCTTGTTAAGACAATTTTGGGTTTCTCTTTTTCTTCTTTTTCAATAAATTTTACTACATCATCTAAATTTTTTTTAATAATCACAAGTTTTAAAGCCTCTTTTCTATCTTCGTTATAAAAACTACCTTTCTCTTTTGTCCAAAAATCAATTATTCTTTTAACAGTTTCTCTTTGTGCCTTAAAAGGGTGTACTATAAAATATTTTTTTACTCCGAATGTTCTTGATGCTCTACTTATATCAACAATATCATAAGGGACAATTGATGACACTATTATTTTTTTGTTTATATCATAAACTGGATAGTGTATTAATGCAATATAAAGTCTCATTCTATATTAAGTTTATTATAAAATGATAAAATTTCATTAAATATCTCTTTAAGAAGTTTTTTTTCTTCTTCTGTAAAAGTTTTTGTTAATAATAGATCTGGTCTTAACAAAAGAGTTCTTTTTAAGGACTCTTTTTTTCTAAACTTTTCAATCTCTTTATGATTTCCAGAAAGAAGAATTTGTGGTACATTTAGATTCTCGTATTCTCTAGGTCTTGTATATTGCGGATATTCAAGGAGACCATTTTCAAAACTTTCAATGAGTTTTGTATCTTCTCTTTTTAAAAAATTTGGTATTATTCTTAAAATTGTATCAATAATTATTAATGTTGGAATTTCACCACCAGAGGTTATAAAATCACCAATAGAAATTTCCTCGTCAACATAATTTTTAATTCTTTCATCAACACCTTCATAGTGTCCACATAAAAAAGTGAGAGATTTATAACAAGAGAGTTCTTTTGCTAATTTTTGATTAAATTTAATTCCTGATGGTGAAAGAAGAATAATATGAGTTTCTTTTGAAATTTCTTTTGCTCTATCTATGCTTTTTTTAAGTGGTGGAAACATAAGTAACATTCCAGGTCCACCACCATATGTATAGTCATCAACCTTTTTATGTTTATCTTCTGAATAATTTCTTGGATTTATTAAAAAATACCTTACAACACCCTTTTCAATTGCTTTTTTTGGAAGACTCAAAGAAAAATAGCATTCAAAGATTTGAGGAAAAATTGATATTATAATAAATTCCATTATAATTCTTCAACTTTTTTATTTAATTTTATATAATTTTTTTCTAAATTTATCTCTTTTATAAAAATTTTCATAAATGGAATAAGTATCTTTTCCTCATTTTTTACAACAATTACATCATTTGCAGAAGGATTTGAAATGAAATTAGTGACTTTACCTAAAAATTTATCATTTAAATCATAAACATCAAGATTCATTAATTGAAAGATGTAATACTCATCTTCTTTCAATTTTTGGAGTTCTTCTATTTTTATTACAACATATCTTCCAATATAATTTTCTAATGAATCTTTTGGTTTTTCTTTTAATTTAACAATAACTCTATCCTCATAATCAATTATTTCTAAAATCTCTATTTCTTCAGGTTCCTCATTTTCTATTTGAACTAAAATTTTATCTAAATTTTTGAATCTATTAGGATTATCTGTTTCTTTTTTAATAACAAAAGAAGGGGAGACCCCCCATAAAGAAACAATCTCCCCAATTGTTATAAATTTATTCATTCCTTATTTCTACAACCTTCCCATCCCTTAAAATAATCTCTGTTTCTTGAATCTTTTTCCAGAAATCGTCTCCAATGTTTACATCAACAAACCCTTCTACAACCCCATGAAGATAAAATTCACCATCTTTTAAAAGTTTTATATTCTCTCTTTCTTTGATTAAGTTTTCTTTTATTCTCTCTTCCTCCTCTTTTTGCTCTTTAATTTTATTTTTAACTGCTTGAAGATATGCTGGTTCAAGAGTTGGGGCTGTTAACAAAAGTTTTTTCTCTTCTGAGACGATTTCTGAAATCCTTTTTTCAGATAATTCAATTAATTTATTAAATCTTTCAATTAAGTCCTTTTTTAAATCCTCTGTAACAAAGGATTTAACAAGGACTTGCCTTTTAATTAACACTTTATTTTACCTATCCTTAAGAGAGAATTGATACTATCGTACTTTTTCCAGACTTTCTTGAAATTGCTTGAACAATTGTTCTTAATGCCTCTGCTGTTTTACCCTGTTTTCCAATAACCTTTCCAATATCCTCTTGACCAACTTTTACTTCATAAATAACTGTTGATGTACCCTCAATCTTTCTAACTTGTACTTTTTCAGGATAATCAACAATAACTTTTACAAGTTTTTCTAAAAGATTTGATGCATTTGTTGCATTTGCCATACTCTACCTCCATATTAATTTGTTTTGATGAACTTGAATGAACCCCGAAGAGCCTTATTTCTCTCCGGGGATTTTTGAAAAAGATTATCTCTCTTATTAAGAGAGAATGTTTACCATAGCATTCTTACCTGATTTACTGGCTGCTGCTCTTACTAATGTTCTTAATGCATTTGCTGTTCTTCCCTGTTTCCCAATAACTTTACCAATATCATCAGCACTAACTTTTACTTCATAAACAACAGCCTGTTCGCCCTCTACTGCTTGCACCTTTACTTCCTCTGGATGATCTACCAATGCCTTTACAATCTCTTCAAGTAAATCTTTCATTGTTTAACCTCCTTCAACTTTTTAATAAGGTTTTTAACTGATTCTGTAGGTTGAGCACCTTTGCTCAACCAATACTCCAACCGCTCCAAGTTAACTTTTAAATTATCTCCTTCGGAGCGTGGATTATAACTGCCCAAACTTTCTATATAAGAACTTTTGGGCTGTTTTCTGCTGTCAATGACAATAAGCCTATAGTATGGCTCTTTCTTCTTACCCATTCTTCTCAACTTTATCTTTACCAACCTTTTCACCTCCAAAGGAAACAGGTTATTATAAATTTTATATTATTAGAAATTTTTGTCAATATATTTTATAATTTTGATTAATCACAAAACAATGTGAGGAGGTTTATTTTGGAAAAAGAACAAAAATCTATGTTGATTAAAAACGCAAAGATTTGCAATGAAGATGAATTAAAGGATATATTAATTATTGAAAGTAAATTTAAAAAAATTGAACATCATATAGATTTTAAAGCAGATGAAATTGTTGATATTGATGGATTTATTGTAACTCCAACTTTTATTGATCCTCATTTACACATTGATAAAGCATTTACATTTAATGAAGTTATAAGAGAAGAAGATACCCTTGAAGAATCAATAAAATTAATGCATGGTATTAAAAAAAATTATACTGTAGATGATGTTAAAAGCCGCGCTTTAAAAGCAATAAAAGAATCTATAAAATATGGTGTAACAAAAATTAGAGCACATATTGACATAGACAATATTTGTGGATTAGTGGCTCTTGAAGGATGTTTACTTGCAAAAGAGGAAGTTAAAGATATTGTTGATATTCAGATTGTTGCATTTCCTCAAGAAGGTATTTTTTGTAATAAAGGAACAGATGAGTTAATGATTAAAGCAATTGAAATGGGTGCGAATGTTGTAGGTGGAATGCCTGCTGCTGAATGGATTGACGAAGATTCAAAAAAACATGTTGATTTTGTATTTGAACTTGCAAAAAAATATAATTTAGATATTGATATGCATGTTGATCAAACGAAAGACTTTTTCTCACGTTCTCTTGAGTATATAGCGTATAAAACAATAAAAGAAAATTATGAAGGAAGAGTTACTGCTGCCCATTGTACATCTTTAGCATATCAAAATGACTCTCATGCAAAAAAGGTTATGGAACTAATTAAAATTGCAGATATAAATATATGTGTTAATCCTTCTGTTCTTCTAATTATGGGTGTTGATCCTGAGCCAAGAACAAGAGGATTAACTAGAGCAAGAGAATTGATTGAAAAAGGAATCAATGTTGCAATTGCACAAGATACAA
This sequence comes from Caldisericia bacterium, assembly GCA_030018355.1. Lineage (NCBI taxonomy): Bacteria > Pseudomonadati > Caldisericota > Caldisericia > Caldisericia bacterium. The sequence continues at coordinate 209,174 of JASEFN010000003.1, forward strand.
TAAGCGATGGTTTTCACCTTTTTGGGACAGGCGACCCTCTTGATTATGGACTTTTATTTGCCTATGCTGCTCAATTTAATTCAACTGATAAAATTAGTAAAATTTTTGATATGATAACCTATAATGGAGCAAAAATTATGAAAATCGAAAATTACGGAATTAAAGAGAATAATCCTGCAGATTTTAATATTATTTTTTGTAAAAAAGAGAGTGAATGTTTAAGATTAAGGCCAGGAAGAATGGTTTTTAAAAATGGAAAACTGATATCAAAAATTGAGAAAAACGAAGAGATTTATTTTTAAAAAAATTTATAATATAATTTAATAGTATTTAATTTTTAAGGAGGTGTAGTACATGAAAAGATCAAAGATTTTAATGGGGGTTATGTTAATTTTAGTGTTATCTTTATTCTTTACTGCATCATGTAAAAAAGTTGAAGAACAGAAACCTGTTTATAAATTAGCAACTGTAATGCCAGGTTCAATTCAAGATGCAGATTACAACACTTTGGGTTACATTGCAACTCAAGAAATTGGAAAAGAGTTTAATATTGATGTTGCTTATTCTGAAAAAGTTGCAGTACCAGATGTTGAAAGAGTAATGAGAGAGTATATAGCAGATGGTTTTAACATCATTTGGGTACATGGAGGACAATTTAATTCTGCAGCATTAAAACTTGCAGATGAAAATCCAAATGTTACATTTGTAATTGAAGTTGATAGTGAACCAAGTGATAAAAAACCAAATGTATGGTATTTCCATAGAAATTTCCATACAGGTTTTTATGTTTTGGGTGCACTTGCTGCACTTAAAACAGAAACAGGAAAGATAGGTTATATTGGTGGACTTGAATTACCATTTACACATGGTGAAATAAATGCAGTAAAACAAGCAATAAAAGATTTAGGCTCAAATGCAACTCTTGACTATGTATATGCAGGAGATTTTAACGATCCTCTTAAAGCAAGACAAGCTGCAGAAAGTTTAATTGCAAAAGGTGTAGATGTTATTTTGAGTTCTGTAAACCTTGGAAATTATGGAATTTACAATGCTCTTGATGAAGCAAAAAGACCAGTTTATATAACAGTTAAATATACTGATAAGTATTCCCAGGCCCCACAAAATTATCTAACAGCAGACCTTTTTGATTTTAGAGTTCCTTTAAGAGAAGTTGTAAGTAGAGTTTTAAAAGGTGAGAAAGGTGGATTTTTAATGCTTGAATATGGTGAAGGTAAGGCTCGTTATACGCAATTTCCTATTAAAAATGTAACAGATGAGATTAATGCAAAAGTTAAACAAATTGCAGATGATGTTGCCTCAGGAAAAATTAAAGTAATTGAAAAACTTGACGTTATAAATCCATAAGTTATAAATTATTTCATTAAAGGGGAGGATATGTCCTCCCCTGTTTTTATTAATTATGAGAGAAATATTTGTTGAATTAAAAAATATAAGAAAAGTTTTTGGTGAAGTTATAGCATTAGATAATGTTAATTTTTCAGTTTTTAAAGGAGAAATTCATGGACTTTTGGGTGAAAATGGCGCTGGAAAATCAACTTTGATGAACATTCTTTATGGTTTATACTCTCCAGATGAGGGAGAAATTTATATTGAGGGAAAAAAAGTTAAAATTTCGTCTCCATTTGATTCAATAAAACTTGGTATAGGAATGGTTCATCAAGTCTCAACTCTTGTCCCTCAATTTAATGCACTTGAAAATATAATTCTTGGAACAGAATATGATAAATATAAACTTAATTATGAAAAAGAGAAAGAAAAAATAATTAAAATTTCAAAAGAACTTAATTTTGAATTTCCACTTGAAATTAAAGTTAAGGATCTCCCTGCTGGTATAAAGCAAAAGATAGAAATTGTTAGATCTCTCTTCAGAGGAGCTAAACTTTTAATTTTAGATGAACCAACAACATCTCTTGTTGAAAGTGAATTTCAACAACTTTTAAAAACTTTAAAAACTCTTGTCGAAAAAGGTGTAACAATAATTTTTATAACTCATAAGATGAGAGAAGTTTTACTTGCTTGTGATAGAGTAACGATTTTAAGAAAAGGAAAAGTTCAAGGCACTCTTACTAAAGAAGAAATGACAACTGAAGCAATTGTTAAACTTATGTTTCAAGAAAAAGATCTTAAAGTAACAGAAAGTGCACTTCCTAAAGTTGAGTTGCCACCGCAAAAAAGAAAAAGTGAAAAACCAATTCTTATTTTAAAAAATGTTTATGTTGAACCAACAGAAAAATCTGTAGGTTTAAAGAATGTGTCTTTTGAACTATTTGGTGGAGAAATTTTAGGTGTCGCATCAGTTTCAGGAAATGGAGAGAAAGAACTTGCTCAAGTAATTGTTAACCCTAAACTTATGAAAGACGGAGATATTATTTTTAATGGTGAATCAATTAAAGATTTATCAACAATTGAGGTTTTTGAAAAAGGTCTTTTTTATACGCCAGAGGATAGAATAAAAGAAGGTATTTTACCAGATGGATCTATAGTTGAGAATGTTTTATTAGGACACCATTTTGAAGATAGGTTTCTTGATAGAAGAGTTTTTGTAAAATGGAATGAAGTAAAAGAAATTACAAAAGATGTAATTAGAAAATTTAACGTTTATACTCCCTCTGAAGATTTACAAATAAGAAGACTATCTGGAGGAAATATACAAAAAGTGATAATTGGAAGATCATTTGTTAATCCAATAAAAGTTCTTATAACTCATAACCCAACATCGGGTCTTGATTTCTCTACAGTCGAATTTATTTTTAGAAAACTTGTTGAAACAAGAGAAAATGGAAGTGGAGTTCTTTGGATTGGAGAAGATTTGGATGAATTACTTATTCTTTGTGATAGAATAATTGTCTTACATAAGGGAGAGGTTAAAGGAATTTTTGAAAGGAAAGATTTTGATAAATTTAAGATGGGTCTTCTTATGATTGGAGGAGAAGCATGAAAGATAGTAAAAAATTTCTAAGAACCTTTTTCATATATTTAATCTCAATTATTCTTGCATTTATAGTTATCTCAATAGTTACAATTCTTTTTGGATATAATGTTTTAGGAGTTTTAAGAACTTTGCTTACGACTTCTTTTAAATCATGGTTTGGTTTTCAAGAAACAATTAAAAAAACAATTCCTCTTATTTTTACAACTTATGCATTTACAATTCCATTTATGATTAAATTTTTTAATATAGGAGCATTTGGTCAGATGTTATTTGGTGGAACAGTAACATCTATAATTGGATTAACTCTTTCAAATCAACTTGGAATTAATCTACCTTCATTTATTATGATTCCTCTTCTTATTATCTCAGGAATTTTGTCTGGAGGACTATTTGCTCTAATAGCAGGTTACCTTACAGCAAAATTTGATATAAATCCAATTATTTCAACAATCATGCTTAACTTTGTTGCAATGCAATTTTTAAATTTTATTGCAACAAATCCTCTATATAGAGATCCATATGAGGGTCATCCAATTTCACTTCCGCTACCAAAATCAGGAACTTTAGGATTTTTTTATGGAATTCCATACTCAATATTTTTTGCAATTTTTGTAATAATTTTTGTTTATTTTTTAATTACAAAAACAAGACTTGGATATGAAATTAAAGCAATTGGTTATAATTTAGATGCAGCACAAACATATGGAATAAATTTTCATAAAACTATTCTTATAACCTTTTTTATCTCTGGTGCACTTGCTGGCCTTGGTGGAACTCTTGAAATTATAAATATTCATAAAAAGTTAATTGAAGGTTTTGCTCAAACAAGTGGTGCTCAATATGGAATTTTTGGAATTTTAACAAGTTTAATAGTTTCAGGAAATCCTATTGGTGTCCCTATTGCTTCTTTTTTAATGTCTGTATTACTTGTTGGAGCAGATGCACTTCAAAGAACAATGCAAATTCCAGTTGAAATGGTTTTTGTTGCTCAAGCATTAATTGTTCTTTTTATTGTAGTTTTTAGAGAAGCATTTGAAAGGAGGAAAAAAATAAAATGATTGCTGCTATAAATTCTTTCATATCACAAACAATAACATATGCTGTTGTATACACATTAACTAGTCTTGGAATAGTGATTGCTGGAAGAGCAGGTATTTTTAATGTATCAGGAGAAGGTATAATGCTCGCTTCTGCTTCATTAGGTTTTATAGTTAGTTTCCTTTCACAAAATTCAATTTTAGGATTCATTGTCGGAGCAATTTTAGGTGGAATTTTTGGTTTAATTCTCTCTTCACTTCATGAAAGGTTTAAAGTAAATCAATTTGTTCTTGGTATTTCTCTTGTAATTTTAGGAACAGGACTTTCTGATCTATTTTATAAATTGATAATTGGAATAAGACTTACTGCACCAAGGGCGCCAAAGACACCAACAATTTCTATACCATTTTTAAATAAAGTTCCAATTATTTCTGCATTTTTAAATCAAGACATAATTGTTTACTTCCTTTACATTGTAATTATTTTTGCATGGTGGTTTTATTACAAAACAAAAATTGGTCTTGAAACAAGAGCAATTGGAGAAAATCCCAAGGCAGCAGATGTTGTTGGTGTTAATGTAACAAGAAGAAGAATTTTATCAACAACAATTGGTTCAATTTTAATTGGAATTTCTGGTGCATATTTACCAATAGTTATTACTGGAACATACACTCCTGATATTTCAGCAGGTAGGGGTTTTATGGCTGTAGGTATTGCAATATTTGCAAGTTGGAGACCTCAAAGAGCAATTCTTGGTGGATTTTTATTTGCTGCAATTGAAGTTTTAGCATTTAGATTACAGGTACTATCCCAAAGAATTCCATATCAATTTTTCTTAATGCTTCCATTTATTTCAGTTTTACTTGTAATGATGTTATTTAAGAAACAAATTGAATTTCCAGCATCAGTTGGTAAACCTTACAGTAGAGAGTAGTTAAATTATTAATTTGATTTTGTCACCTTTCTTTAATTTTGTTATATGAATTAAATTTCTATTTTTACTTAATGGAAAAATTAAATCTCCTTCTCTTGTCAATTTGCCAATAAAATACAAATTTAATTTATCAATTTCTTTTTCATTATTATTAATTGGAATTTTCAAAATTTTATTATTATTTAATTTTATAATTGCTTTATCATAATTTATAATTATATCTTTTATTTCATAATATCTTTCTTTAGGAACCTTATTTGAATACTTTACTTTACCAATAAATTTTGGAATTTTTTCTATATTTTTATATTTAAAAAGATCAAAATTATATTGAATAATTCTTGATATTGTTAATGGTTTTTTAAGAAAAACTTCGAAGGCAAGTTCATTTATATTAAACTTTTTCTTTTTCATCAAATCTATGAGATATTTAGAGAATTTGGATATTGAAGGAGGTCTTATTGGAGAAAGAGTTTTCATTAAAAATTTTTCTATATTATTTAAATTAAATTCATTTTTTTCAAATTTTTTTAAATAATTTATCCTTGACTCTAATTTTTTTAGTTCCTTTATTTTATTTTCTATTTCTTTGACTTTGCCACCTTTTTTTAGATTCTTTATATGTTTTTTTACCCCTTTAATTTTTATTTTAAGTTCATTTAACTCATTAAATCTTCCATAATTTATAATTTCTTGAGTCCCTTTTACCATATCTTGAAAAGTTAAATCAATGTCTTCTGGTATTTTAACAAAAATTGTTTTTAAAATTTTCTCTGGATTTAATGGATAAAAATATTTTTTCTTTGTTTTTTCTATATTTATTTCATCTACAAAATTTCCATCAATACTATTGATTTTTAAAAATAATTTATCAACCCCTTTTCCAACTATATAATATTCATAATCCTCAACTTCAAAAATAAGATTTCCAAAAGAAAGAGTCTCTTCAATTAATTTTTTAAATCCCTTTTTTGTTCTTAAAAATTTTGTTTCAACATCAAAAATAGAATTTGGTGGTTCAATTCCAAAATAAAAAAAGTCAAAGAGAATTGTTTTAAATATTGAAGAAACTGCCCTTGAGTGTGTATATAAATTTATATCATTTGCACCCTTTCTTGTTTCAGATAAGGCATTTTCCATAAAAAACTTTGATATTTTAAAAATTTCTTCTCTATTTAAGTTAAATATATAATAATCTAATAAATTTAAAAATTTTATTCTGAGCAAATCAATTTTTTTGAGTTCTAATTTTTTAAGATTTAAGAAAAAATCAGAAATATAAACTGAATAAAATGGTTGTTTTCCTCTATTTGGTGGATTTGATGAATCTAACCTATCACATATTTGTAGCATCTTTATAAAAAAGTTTTTGTCAAATCTTTTACATTTATCAATATATTTACATCTTTCACATCCATGATGAGAACAGATAAAATTTATTGGTGATATATCTTCTAATAGATCTGAAAAAGAAAAAAAGATTTTATTTAATGGTGTTCTTAAAAATTTATTTAGATTTTCTGGAATTTTATCCTCAAGAATAAGAATTGCATGTTGATCTTTTACATTTAAATCTCTATCTTTTGAAATTAAAAAATGAGATGAAATTTTTCCTATATCGTGAAAAAAAGATGAGATTTCAAGATATTTAATGAATTCACTTAAATTTTTTATATCCATTTATTTTGGTGGAGGCGGCGGGAATTGAACCCGCGTCCATGGAATCTCAGTTTAAACCTTCTACAGGTTTAGCCTGTTTTTTCTTTCTCCTCCTCTCTCTTCTGAACAGGCACAGAAGAGAGAAGCGTATCCTCATTTCTTTTTACCTTTATCCCTGAGGATGAGGATAAAGGCGAGTCTCCTTTTCGCCTCAGTTTGAGAGACCAAGGAGACAAGAATCTCTCAAACTGGCAGTAGACCTTATGCTACTGCAAAAGCATAATTTGTGTTGGCATTTTAAATCTTTTGAGAGTTTTAGGGTCCTCTCAAACCCACCTGCTGGTTTAAACCTCCATTCCATGTCGAACTCCTTTCGCCCCCGCTTTATTTATTATACCATAATTTTTTTCAAAAAAGAGTTGCCATATTTTGTCTTTAAACCAAAAATATCTCCTATTGTTGCTCCCAAATCTGAAAATTTATTAATATTAATATAATTGTCTTTTTTAATACTCTTTCCATATATAAAAATTGGGACATTCTCTCTTGTGTGATCTGTATGTTTTAAAAATGTTGGATCATTACCATGATCTGCTGTTATTATTAAAATATCTTCATCTTTTAACCATCTTAAATAATTTCCAAGAAATCCATCAAATTCAAGAAGTGCATTTGCAAAACCCCACAAATCTCTTCTATGTCCATAATTCATATCAAAATCAACAAGATTTGTAAAAATTATAGAGTAATCATTTTTTTCTATTGTTATCTTTAAAAGTTGAGCCATATTTTCAGTGTTGTTTTCAATGTGGATTGTATCTGTAAAACCTCTTTTTGCAAAAATATCATAAACTTTTCCAATTCCAAGAGTTTTATAACCATTTTTAATCATAATATCTAAAAGAGTATCTTCTGGTGGTTCAAGTGAATAATCTTTTCTATCAGGTGTTCTATAAAATTTACCAACTTCTCCTGCAAATGGTCTTGCTATAACTCTTGCAACAGCGTGTTCACCTTTTAATATCTCTCTTGCAATTTCACACATTTTATATAGTTCATTTAAAGGAATAACATCTATGTGTGCTGCTATTTGAAAAACAGAGTCAGCAGAAGTATAAACAATTGGATAGCCAGTTTTTATATGTTCTTCACCTAATTTTTTTATAATTTCTGTTCCAGATGCAGGTTTATTCCATAATACCTTTCTTTTTATTCTTTTTTCAAATTCTTTTATAATTTCATCTGGAAATCCATCTGGGTAAACTGGAAAAGGTTTTGATAATTTTACTCCCATAAGTTCCCAATGTCCTGTTGTTGTGTCTTTTCCGGGAGATTCCTCTTCTAAAACACCAAAACTCGTTTCTGTTTTATGATTTAAATTATAAAGTAAATTTAATAAACCAAAATTTGTTAAATTTGGAAATTTTATTCCCGTTTTTTCAATTACATGTAGTAAAGTATTACTATTTTCATCTCCATAACTTTTTGCATCTTTTGCACCACCAATACCTACTCCATCAAGAATTACTAAAATCACTCTTTTTATCATTTTTCCTCCACAAAGGATGTGTGTTTAAATATATTTCTCTCAAATAATCTTTTGTGAGATGAGTATAAATTTGTGTTGTTGATATATCAACATGACCTAAAAGTTCTTGAACACTTCTTAAATCTGCACCTCTTTCAAGAAGGTGTGTTGCAAATGAATGCCTTAACATATGAGGATGAACCCTTTTCTTTAGTTTTGCTTTTTTTGAATATCTTTTTAATATGTTGTTTATATGCTGCCTTAATAATTTTTCACCTTTTTTATTTATAAACAAAAACTCACTCTCTATTTTTAATTTTTTTCTCTCCTCAAGATAATCAACTATATAAGTTTTTGCTAATTCTCCAAATGGGACAATTCTTTCTTTACTTCCTTTTCCAAAACATTTTAAATAATTATTTTCAAAATCAAGATCAGAAACCTTTAAATTTATAATTTCCGAAACCCTTAAACCAGAACTATATAAAAGTTCAACAATTGCTCTGTCTCTTTTTCCTTTTAAGGTTTTATTATCTATTACATTGATTAATTTTTCTATTTCTTCAACTGTTAACACTTGAGGAAGTTTTTTCTCATTTTTTGGAAAAACTAAATCTTGAGTTGGATCTGTTAGAATTAACTCTTCTCTAATTAAAAATTTATAAAAAGATCTTATTGCAGATATTTTTCTTCTCAATGAAGATGGTTTTAGTTTCTTTTTTGAAAGAAAAATTAAATAATTAAAGGCATCCTTCTTATCAATTTCATAAATATCTTTTTTTATTAACTCAAGATATTCTTTAAAATCATCAAGATCATTTTTATAAGATAAAATTGTATTTTTAGAAAATTCTTTTTCAAATTCAAGATATGAAATGAATGTTTCAAATAGATCTAATGTTTTCATAGGCATAAAGTATCGAAAAAGCAGTTTTTAAATCTTCTATTTCTCCTTTAAGAATGAGTTTATATGCTTCTTCTATTGTTAAAAAAACTACTTTTTCTATTTCTCCTTCATGTTTAAATTTATCTGAAACAAAATATGAATTTTTACATAAAAAAATATGTATTATTTCATTTGAAAAACCAGGAGAAGAGGCAAATGAGCCTATTTTTTCAAAATCTCCTGAAAATCCAGTTTCTTCTAAAAGTTCTCTTTTAGCACATTCAAGAGGGTCCTCACCCTTTTTTAATTTACCTGCTGGAATTTCTAAAAGAATTTTTTCAAGAGGAGATCTAAATTGCTTTACAAGTATCAAGTTTTTTTCTTTCGTTATAGGAATAATTCCTACTGCCCCTGGATGAAGAACAATTTCTCTAAATGACTCTTTTGTATCATTTACTAAAATTTTCCTTTGAATGACTTTTATCAGTTTTCCATCAAATACTATATCTTCTTTTATCTTTTTTTCCATTAATTCTCGAAGTAGAAATCGATTATTCTTTCAACAACATCAATACTCTTCATTAAATCTTCAATTCTTATATACTCTTCCTTTGTATGAACATTCATCATTCCACAAGAAAGAACTATAGTTTTTATTCCTTTTTCATGAAATATATTTGAATCAGAACCACCCATTGTAGGTCTTACGATTGGCTTTATGTTTAAAGAATCAAAGACTCTTTTTATTAAAACAATCAATTTATCATCTTCAGAAAACTTGTATCCATTATATTCTCTATTTAAATAGTAATCTAATTTTCCTCCTCCTCCTTTTTCTGTCTCTTCAATAAATATTTTTATAATTTCATCTGTTAATTTTAAAAGTTTGTTTTCGTCTCTACTTCTTGCTTCACCATGAACTTCAACAAAATCTGGAACAACATTTGTTGCATTTCCACCCTTAATAATTCCTATATTTGCAGTAGTCTCTTCATCAATTTTTCCTAATTTAATTCTTCCTATTGCTCTTGATGCAAGCAGTATTGCATTTATTCCTTTTTCTGGCTCTGCTCCAGCATGTGATGCTTTTCCATAAATAAAAAATTTAAAAGTATTATGATATGGAGACTCACTAACAATTTCACCAGGAGGATTATGCATATCAAAAACAAATCCCTCTTTTGCATCTATATAGGAAAGATTAACATTCTTTGCCCCTTTAAGTCCTGTTTCTTCTTCAACAGTTAAGACTATATCAACAACTCCATTGAGTTTATCTTTTTTCCTTTTTACGCCTTCAAGAATTGCAATTACACCAGATTTATCATCTGCACCTAAAATTGTTTTTCCGTCTGTTTTAATTATTCCATTTTCAATAATTACATTTATAGAATCACCATCAATAGGGACTGTATCTATGTGAGCATTAAGTAAAAGTGCTTTGTTCCCTTTACCAACTTTAAGATACATATTTCCCAAGTCATCAATTTTCCATTCACCAAGATCTTTATAAAGTGTAAGTATCTTTTCTCTTACCTTTTCCTCATGACCAGAAGGAGAAGGAATTTTACAAAGTTCAATGAAATTTTTTATTGCATTATCCATCATTGACCACTCTCTTCTTTAACTTCTTTTTTCACCTCTTCTTCTATTTTTTTAACCTCCTCCTCTTTAATGCCTTTTTGAGATCTTATTTTTTCAATCTCTTCTTCTTTTTCTTTTATTTCATTCTCTATTTTTTTGATCTCCTCAAAAATTGATTGAACTGCCTCAAAAATTTCATCTTTTGATTTTCCTTGCTTGTATAAATCATAAACTTTTGTTCCAAGTTCCTTTAATTTTCCTCCTTTTTTACCTTCTAAAACAAGAATTGAACCTTTTAAATTTGCAATTTCAGCAAACTCTTTTGTTTTTTCTGCACTTACCTTTAATCCCTTTTTAATTTTTTCCCAAAATGATCCATTCATCTTTTTTACCTCCTTTTAATATATTTAAAATTTAACATGTTTTCTTATATCATTTATATCAAGATTTATATAATTTGGTTCACCTGTACTTTTAATTGCAGATTCAATATCTTTTAATCCATTACCTGAAACTATTACAACAATTTTTTCGTTTTCATCTATTTTTCCTTCTTTTTTCATTTTAATTAAGCCAGCAAGGGGTGTTACGCCAGCAGGTTCACCAAATATGCCTGTAAGTTTTCCAAGAAGTGGTATTGCACTAAGAATTTCTTCATCAGAAACAGAAATAAAATTTCCATTATATTCTCTTGCAAGTTTCAAGGCCATATTTCCATTTCTTGGATATCCTACACATATTGAATCTGCGACTGTTTTTGGATTATCAATTGGTTCAACTCTCTCTTTATTTTCAATAAATGCTTTAACAATAGGAGATGCACCCTCTGCTTGTACCCCAATTACTTGAGGAATTTTATTAATCAAGTTTAATTTATATAAATCATAAAAACCTTTATAAACTCCACTATAAATAACTCCATCACCAACAGAAACAAAAATTTTATCTGGCACTTCAAAATTCATTTGTTCCCATATTTCAAAAGAGACACTTTTCTTACCTTCAATTGTATATGGATTATAAGCGGTATTTCTATTATACCAGCCAAACTCATCACTTGCTTTAATGCAAAGATCAAAACATTCATCATAACTTCCCTTTACAGCAAAAACATTTGCACCAAAAGCAAGAAGTTGTGCAATTTTTGCTTTTGGAGCAGTTTCTGGAACAAAAATATATGTTTTTATTCCAACACTTGCTGCAATTCCTGCAAGAGATGATGCTGCATTTCCTGTTGATGCTGTTGTAATTGAGTTAAACCCAAGTTCCATTGCTTTTTTAACAACTATAAAAGATGCTCTATCTTTAAAGGAGGCTGTTGGGTTTCTACCGTCATCTTTAATCAATAAGTTGTTAAGTTTAAGATATTCATTTAATCTTTTTGATTTATAAAGTGGAGTCATTCCAACATTTAGAGGTGGAGAGTTTTGTATATCTTCTATTGGAAAAAGTTCATGGTATCTTAAAATATTGTTTGGTCTATCTTTTAAGTTTTCTTTTTTGAAGTTTAAATTTTTATAATCAAGTTCTACAAAAAGAATTCCATCTTTTCCGCACTTTGGGCAAGTATATTTTACTTCACTTTCTTCATATTCACTTCCGCAAAGAATACATTTTAAAAATTTAATTTTTTTCATGATTTTATTATAATACTAAAAACATTCCAATTGAAGCAATTATTCCCATAATTCCACCAAAAATAAATGTTGCTTGTGGAGAAATAAATTGCCAAAGTAAACCACCAATTAAAGATGCAGGGAAAAGTCCTATTCCAACGAGGGTTGCATGGAGTCCAATTAAACTACCTTTTATTTCATCTGGTGAAATATCTGCTACAAGGGCTTTCTCAACTCCCTCAGTAAAAGCAGAGTATAAACCATAAATTGAAAATAGAATATATATAAGAAGAGTGCTTTTAGCGAATGCGTAAGAAAGGTAAACTATTCCATAAATTAAATAACCTATAACAATTATCCATTTTCTTCCAATTTTGTCAGATAATCTACCTAATGGATATGAAAAAAGTGCATAAGTTATATTGTAGACAAGATATAGAGAGAGAACTGAAATAATCGAAAATCCTATACTTTTTGCTTTTAATAAAAGAAATTGATTTGATGAATTACCAAATGTAAAAATAAGAGTTATGAGAAGAAATCCCTTCAATTTTTTTGGTATAATTTTTAAATTTAAAATTAACTTTTTTCCAAGAGGCAACCCTTTCGCTGTCTCCTTAACAAAAAATAAAATAAATACACCCAAAATTCCAGGAATTATACTAAATAAAATAATGTACCTAAAAATAGGTAAATAATTAGCAACAATATTCGCTCCTTTTTCAATTGATAAAAGTTCAAATCTTTTAATTAAATATAAAGAGATTAAAACACCAAAAAATGCACCAAGTGTATCCATAGTTCTATGTATTCCAAATGCTCTTCCTCTTCTTTCATTTACAGATTCTGCAATTAATGCATCTCTTGGAGCAGTTCTAATACCTTTACCTATTCTGTCAATAACTCTTCCTAAAAAAACTCCTCCCCAACTTTGGGCAAAATACATAAAAATTTTTCCAATTACTGAAAATGAATAACCAAAAATTGCAAGTGGTTTTCTTTTTTTAATGATATCTGATAAATTTCCTGAAAATACTTTAAGTAAACTTGCTAAACTTTCAGCAATTCCTTCAATTAAACCAATAATTTGAGGTCCTCCTCCAAGAGCAACAATATAAAGAGAGAGTAAAGGATAAAACATTTCTGTGCTAATGTCTACTAAAAAAGAGGTTAAGCCAGTTAAAATAACATTAAACATAAAAACCTCCTAACTTTTTATCATTATTATTATTTTAGTCTAAAAAGTAAAAATCAATATATGATGATATTGTATTAATTTCGATAAAAATTTTATTTTTCCCTCCTTCCAAATAGTATATATTATGGTTTTTCTTTTTAAATCCTAAATCAATTAAATTAGATGTTATATTTTTTGATTTTAAATTCAATTCTACATTATAAATTTTTCTTAAACCAATTTTAATAAAAGATGGTTTAACATTTATTTTTATGAATAATTCATTTTGATTTTTTGGTAATTTTATTTCAATAAATGAAGACTCCGAATTTAAAAAAAACTCTTTTAATAAAATATTTGAAAAATCAAGTTCATAATTTAATGATTTACCTTTTATATTTAAATTTAAAATTTTATTCTCATTAACAATTAAATTGTATTCATCAGAATTATTAATATATCTTTTTATAACATTTTGTAATAAAAAGTAATTGGTTTTATCTTTTAAAATTTCACTGTATAGGTAAATCTTTTTATATGATGTATAATCAAAAATAAAATCTTCATTTATTTTTTCACCAAATATTTTAAAATATCCTGACTCAATTTTTAAATTTATATTTAAAAGTTTATTTAAACTCTCTTTTTTAAATGTCTCAGAAAATAAAATTCTTTTTTCAAGAAAATTTGGATAAATGTAAAAATAAAAAATGGTTGCTATTAAAGTTATTATAAGAAGAATGAATTTTCCTCTTTTTAAAATTGAATTTAAAATTAAATAAAAAGAGAAAATTAGTATAAGTTGAATTTTATAAATTTTAAAAAAACTTAACAAATCAATGGTTATAAAAAAATAAAAAATTATAAAAATGAAAATAAAAAAGATTATTAATTTAATTTTTTTCACTTCGTATGGAACTCAACAATGTCTTTATCTTGTAATATATAATCTCTATTTACTTGTTGACCTTCAAATCTACTTGAGCCCCAAAGTCGAGCATATTTTAAATTTTTTGCAATCTCTTTATGTAATTTATAAGCAGCATCTAAAACAGTTGATCCCTTTTTTAAAATTAGCGGATCTGTCATATCAGGTGGTTTACCAGGTTCTTTTGTATAAACTCTTATAATATTTAATCCTTCAAAGATTTTTTTCATAACAACTTCAATATTTATTATTGATTCACATGACCCAAAAGTAATAGGAATAGAAGTATTTAAATTTTTTAAAATATTATCAATTTCATCTTGAGTTAATAAATCAGATTTATTAATAAAAATTAATCCTCTTTTATTTAATGGACCAAAGAGATGATCTTCGCTTAATCCCTCACCAAGAATTTTTATTCCTTTATCACTAAGAATTTTTAAAATTTTATCTAATTCTTCATTTAAATTCATTTCAAATGATAAGACTATTAAAATAAGATCTGAATTTCTAATAATGTCAAAAATTGTATAATCACTATCTTGATCAATTGGTGGTAGATCAATAAATTGAATTTTTATATCCTCAAAAGGAACCATACCCACAACGGGTGTTTTTGTTGTAAAAGGGTAATCCCCTATTTCAGATGGAACAGAGGATAGAAGATAAAAAAGTGTTGATTTTCCTGAATTTGGTGGACCAACAAGTGTAACTTGTCCTGCACCCTCTCTCTCAATATAAAAAGAACTTCTCTTACCTTTATTTTTTCTTTGATATTCTAACTCTTCTTTTAATTTTGATATTTTTGCCTTAATCTCTGCTTGTAATTTATCTGTCCCTTTATGTTTTGGCATTATTGCATACATTTTTTTAAGAATTTCAATTTTTTCTTGAATTGTTTTTTTCTCTCTATATTCTCTTTCTAATTCATAAAATTGAGGTGGTAAATTAGCAGGCATATAAAAAATGGCGGATGGGGCGGGATTCGAACCCGCGAGGCAGGGTTTACCCACCTACCGCATTTCAAGTGCGGTGCCTTCAACCACTCGGCCACCCATCCAAATTAGAGGGGATTTCTCCCCTCAAAAAATAAAAAATTACTCCAATGTAATTGCTCCGGTTGGACAAGCGTCAACACAGAGCCCACATTCAATACATGCTTCTGGGTGAACAACATATGATTTTCTATTTTCACCTTCTCCTCTCATTTCAAAAACATTTGGATCTGCTGGACATACATTGTAACACTCTTCATCACCATTGCACTTCTCATGGTCAATAATTGGTCCAGGCATTATTCACCTCCTAAAAAATATCTATTGTTATTTTATCATATTTTATAATATAATTAAGAAAACTATTGATCTTTGAGGTTTATGATGAAAAAATATTTAAATTTTATATTAATTTTTCTAATATCAAATTTTTTAGTTTTGCTGTTTTTTTACATTTTTAAATATTCATATATTACTCACTTATTAATTGAGTTCTTCGCAATCTTTATGCAAATTTCATTATTCTTAATTCTTATTATCTTACCAAGATCAAGAATAACTCCGCTTATAGAAATATTAGGTATGGCATGTTTGAGTGGAGGTATTTTAGATATTTTTCATACAATTTATTATCCAGGTGGTCCTTCTAATATAAGTAATATTCAACTCTCTGTTGCATATTGGATGCTTGCTCGATTGATTCAATCTGTTTCTTTCTTTTCAAGCATCTTTTTTATAAAATATAAAACTATAAGATGGAAATTATTATATTTTAACATGATAACAATAACAATAATAGCAATTTTCTTACCACATTATCTACCAAAAAATATATTTTATGTTGAGGGAACAGGTACAACTATTTTAAAAAACATGTTAGAAATAATTTATGGTTTACTATTTATCTCTTCTGCTATTTATCTAATAAGATATCCATATATATTTTTTGGAAGACTATCTTTGGGTTTATCAGAATTCTGTTTCATAGGATATATTACTGGATTTGAGCCAATTGTATGGCTCGGTCATAGTTTAAAATTTACAGGTTTTTTATTAATTGCAATTTTTAGATACAAAGAGTTTTTATTTGAACCTTTAAAATCTATTAAAGAGATTGAAGAGAAATATATAAAAGAAGATATTGAATCAAAAGTTAATTTAAAAGAGATAACAGAATTAATAGAGTTAAATCTAAAAATAAGAGATGAGATTATAAAATATCAAGATTTAGATAGTATCTACAAAACTCTTGAAAAATATTATAGTAATTATTTTAAATCTATACCTTGTGCTTTATTTGAAAACAAAAATTTAATTTATAAGAGTGTTTCAGAATTACCAAATAATTATTTTGAATATAATAATAGCAATGAATTTAATAAATTAGAATTTGATGAATTAACTATTTTTTCAACAAAAATTGACGATAAAATAAAAGAAAATCTTCTTTTATCTTTGTTTAAGTTTATTTTGGTATATATTAAAAAATTAAAACTAATAGATGAATTGGAAAAAACTAAAAGTGAATTGATTAAAGTTGATGAATATAGAAAATTTTTTATAAGATCTTTTTCACATGATATTAGAACACCATTGAATGTTGTTTATGGTTATGTGCAACTTTTATTAAGCGGTTTTTATGGAGAAATTTCTAAAGATATTTTAGAAATCTTTAATAATATTAACTTTTCTTTGAAAAATGCTTTAAATTTTGTAGAAGATATATTAAATTTAACAAAACTTGAAACTGGAGATTTAAAATTAAAAATAAAAGAGATAAATATAAAAAATTTATTTAATAATATAATATATGAATTGAGTCATCTTGCAAAAGAAAAAGAACTCTATTTAAATCATAAATTTATAGGTAAAGAGATTGTTTTTACTGATGAGTATGCAATAAAATCAATATTGACAAATTTGATATCAAATTCAATAAAATTTACTAATACTGGCGGAGTTGATATTTTAGTTGAGGTTAAAGAAGATGAATTAATAATTAATGTAAAGGATACAGGTGTGGGAATTGAAAAAGATAAAATAAATGATATATTTAAACCATTTGTAAAGTTAACAGAAAATGGAAGAGGTTTTGGTTTGGGTTTAAGTTTAGTAAAACATTATGTAGATTTATTGAATGGAACTATTAATGTTGAAAGTGAAGTTGGAAAGGGTTCAATGTTTGTTGTAACTATTCCAATAAGAGTAATTGAAACAAAAGAAATTGAATTTAAAGAGAAAAAAGATATTTTAATAATTGATGAAAATGAATTAACAAGAATTTATTTAAAAAATATTTTAAGAAAATACAATATTATTGAAGCAAGTAATTATAAAGAAGGTATAATAAAAGCATATGAGTCATATCCCAATATTATGATTATTCATTATAATTTACCAGAATTAAATGGATTAGAACTAATAAGATATTTTAAAACACAAGAAGAGTTTAAAGATACAAAATTTATTTTATTTACAGTATCAAAAGAAATAGAAACTGATGAAGCAATAATTATCGATAAAGGGACAAATCCAAATGATATTTTGGAAATTATAAATAATTTAATTGGAGGAAAAAGTTGATATGAAAATATTAATCGTTGAAGATGATCCTTTAACGAGAAAAATGATGGAAAATATGATCAATTTGTTAAAATATGATTTTGAATCTGTTTCAAATGGAGTTGAGGCTATTAATGCTGTTAAAGAAAGAGATTTTGACATAATTTTGATGGATATAAATATGCCTTTAATGGATGGTATAAAAGCAACTGAAGAGATAAGAAAATTAGAGAAAGAGTGCTTTATTATTATGTTAACTTCTTATGGAGATGAAGAAATGATGAAAGATGCTGCATTAAAGGGCGCAGATGATTATATAATAAAACCAGTTGAATTAAATATATTAAAAACAAAAATTGAACTTGCAAGAAAAACCTATATTTTTTATAAATATAAACACGAATTTTTAAAAGAGACAACAAAAAAATTGACATTAAAAGAAGAAGAGATCGAAAAGTTAATAAATGAAAATAGTAAACTAACCTTTGAACTTTTAGAAAAATTATCAAAGATTTCTGAATATAGAGATGATGAAACATTTGAACATACACAAAGAGTAGGAACATTATCTTTTGAAATTTCATTGAAATTAAATCTTCCATATGATTTTTGTTATTATATTAAATATGCATCACCTTTGCATGATATTGGAAAAATTGGAATTCCAGATAGAATTTTATTAAAACCTGCAAAACTTACAGATAGTGAATTTGAAATTATGAAACAACATACAATAATAGGTGCTGAAATTTTAAAAGGTTCAACATCAGCAATATTAAAAATGGCAGAAACAATTGCTTTAACACATCATGAAAGATGGGATGGTAATGGTTATCCCAATAAACTCAAAGGATTGGAGATTCCTTTAGGAGGGAGAATAGTAAATATAATTGATTCAATTGATGCTATGGCAACGAAAAGACCTTATAAAGAAAAATATAGTGAAGAAAGGGTTTTAGATGAGATTAAAAATAATAAAGAAAAGAGATATGACCCACTTTTAGTTGATTTAGTTATAAACTTTTGGGATGAAATAAGAGAGAATTACTATTAAGGAGGTTAATATGTACACAAGAACACTTGAAGAATACTTAAACCTTTTATCTTCTCCTTCACCAACTCCTGGAGGTGGTAGTGTAGGTGATTTGATGCTTTCATTTTCAGCAAGTCTTCTTTCTATGGTATGTGGATTATCAAAAGGAGTTGAAACTTATATTGAAGATTTAAAAAAACTAAGAGATGAATTTTATAATTTATCAATTGAAGATGAGGAGTCATTTAATTTAGTAATGAATGCTTATAAATTGCCAAAAGAGAGTGATGAAGAAAAGAAAATTAGAAAAGAAAAGATACAGGAAGCACTAAAAAAGGCAACAGAGACCCCTTTTAAAAGTTTAAAACTTGCTAAAAATTTAATTCCATTTATTGAAATTTTATTGAAGGAAGGTAATAAAAATGCAATTTCTGATATTGGTGTTGCTATACTTTCATTAAAAAGTGGTGCTTTATCTTCATATTTAAATGTAAAGATAAATTTAAATTCTATTAAAGATGATAATTTTGTAAATGAAATTAGTAATGAATGTGAAAAAATAAAAAATGAGATTTTAGAATTTGCCGAAAGAAGTTTTAAAGAAGTCTTAAATATTTTAAATCAATAATAAACCCTATCTCCTCCTAAAGATTTTGAAAAGTAAGCATATTTATCTGCTTTTTCTAAAAGTTCTATTGAATTAATTGCATCTTCTGGATATGTAGATATGCCAATGCTAGCAGTTATTTTTACACCTTCAATTTCACTTGCATTTATTTCCTCTTTTAATCTATCTGCAATTTTTTTTGCACCTTCTTTATCTGTCATAGGCAAAACTATTACAAATTCATCTCCACCATATCTAAATGCATAATCTGATTTCCTTATAATTCTTTGAACTATTCTTGCAATATTAACAAGAATTAAACTACCAACTTGATGGCCTTTTGTATCGTTGATTCTTTTAAAATTATCAAGGTCAAAAAATATAATAGATAAAGGTAAATTATATCTTTTTGCCTTTTCAAACTCCTTTTCAACTGTTTCTTTTAAAAATCTAAAATTTCCTAATCCAGTTAACTCATCAATTAAACTTAACTTTTTTGTTTCCTCATAAAGTTTTGCATTTATTATTGCAACACCTATAGTATTGGAAAGTGTTTCAATTAAAAGAACATCACTTTCTGTAAATCTATTATAAACTTTTGATTCAATATTAATAACACCAATTGGTTCATTTTCATAAAATATAGGAACTGCAAGTTCAGATTTTGTGCCTAAATCTTCTATATAATCAGGATCTTTTGACACATCATTAACAACAATTGTTTTTCTTTCTCTAAACGCCTTTGTTATTATGCCTTTTGGATAATCTATATCTATTTCAAAATTTTTTATATGGAATCCAAAATTTACCAATTCTTTCAATTTATTATCAACTTTGAGCAAAATACCAACCTTTTCATAACCAAAATTATTAACGAGAACATATACAATTTTCTCTAAAAGATCAATCGTATTTAATGATGAAAGAAAATAATTTGATATTTGATTTATTATATTAATTAATTTTAATTTTTCTTCAATCTCTTTTATTGAATAAATTCTCTCGATAGATATATTTAAAAGATTTCCAATTGTAAGTAATGAATCAATTTCAGTTTTACTCAAACTTTTTTCACTCTCAACCCCCAAAACCCCCTTAATTTTATTTTTTATGAATATTGGATAAACAAATTCAGATTTAATGTTCTCAACAACTTTTAAATAAGTTTTTTCTTTTGTTACATCATCTATATAAATCCAATTTTTTGTTTCAAAAACTTTAGATAAAATACCTTCTCCAAGTTTTATCCTTCTTTTGTCAATTTCGTATGTTCTTAAGTTATAAGTTCCCTTTAACACAAGTTCATTAGTCTCTTCATCAAGAAAATAAATAAAAACATTTTTAAAACCAAGAATTTTATAAATATAATCTGAAATTTTAATTAATAATTTGTCTAAATCAGTTTCTTTTATTGTTAATTCTGATAATTTATAGATATTTTTAATTTTATTCTCATAAAACTCTATTTTTAGAGCAATAATATTCTTAAAAAAAATAAAAATAATTAAAAAAATTAATATAAAAATTAAACTAATTAATAAAATTTGCATTTTACTTCCTTAAATAAAATTATTCAAAATAATTTTCAACTATTTTCATTATACTATATTTTATGGCTTCATAAAAAAGTCCACCTTGTAGATACCCAATATAAGGCTCTTTTAGTGGTGCATCAAAAGAAAATTCGATAGATGAGCCTTGTGTAAATGTTCCTGCTGCCATAATTACTTCATAATTGAAGAAATCTTCTTTTATTGGTTCTAAAAAAACATCTGAATCTATTGGTGAAAATTTTTGAACAAGTTGTGCAAATTTTATTAATTTATCTCTACTTTCAAATTTGATTCCAAGAAGTGTATCTCCTCTTTTTTCATACCATTGCGGGAAAACCTCAAAATTATATTTTTTTAATAAATTTGATGCAAATGTTATTCCTTTAAGTGTTTCACATACAATATGAGGTGCAAAATATAAACCTAAATAAGCAAATCTTTTAAAGTTTATTTGAGCACCTCCATATTTTCCAATGCCAGGAGATGTTAAAAGAGAAGCACATTTTTCAATAAGTTTACCTTTTCCAGCAATATAACCTCCAAATGGCGTTATTCCTCCTCCAGGATTTTTTGTCATTGAGCCAGCAATAAGATCTGCTCCATATGTGGTTGGTTCTTTTTCTTCAACAAATTCACCATAACAATTATCAACAAAAACTATAATATCTTCCTTTATTTCTCTAATTTTTTTAATATATTCACCAATCTCTTCATTTGTTAAAGTTCTTCTATTTCCACTATAACCCATAGATTTTTGAATAAAAACCATCTTTGTTTTTTTAGAAATAACTTTTTTTAAATCTTGTGGATTATTTATTAAATCAATTTCTTTGTAAAGAACATTCATATCTTTTAATGAAAGAGGAGATTTTTTAATTCCAATAATTCTTTGTATTGTGTCGTATGGTTCTCCTGTTATTGTTAAAAGCTCATCATCGGGTTTTAATAAGGAGAATAGAACAATAGAAATTGCATGAGATCCAGATGAAATTTGAGATCTAACAAGAGAATCTTCAGCATCAAAGACTTTAGCAAATACTCTTTCAAGTTTTTCTCTTCCAATATCACCAAATCCATAACCAGTTGAATCACAAAAATCGCTCTCTCTAACCTTAAATTCTCTAAATGCTTCAATCACCTTTATAAAATTTTTTTCTTTTATTTTTTCATATTCTTTTATCTTATTTTGAATTTCATCTTCAACCTTTTTTATGATATCTTCCATCTATTCCTCACAATTTCTAAAATCTCATCAACAACTTTTTCACTATCTTTATTCTCAATATTAATAAAAATTATATCTTTTTCTTTTCTTAACCATATAATCTGTTTTCTTGCATATTCTTTTGTTTTTTTAATAATCTCATTTTTACATGTTGTAATATTTATTTCTCCTTTTAAATATTTTAAAACTTCTTCATAACCTATTGCTTTAATTGATGTTTTGGAAAAACCAAATTTTTCATTTATATATTTAACTTCTTCAACAAAACCTCTTTCAAACATTCTTTCAACTCTATCTTTTATTTTCTCATAAAGAAGTTTTCTATCCATTATTAAGGCAATTTTTATTGAATCAAATCTTTCTATCATATTTTGAAAAGTTGAAAAAGGTTTATTGTAAATATAAAAAACTTCTAACGCTCTAACAATTCTCTTTTTATCATTTTTTGAGATTTTATTTGCATACTCTGGATCAACTCTTTTTAATTCTTCATAAAGAGAATCTAAGCCCTCTTTATTTACTCTTTCTAATAAATTTTTTCTTATTGTATCATCTTTTTCAGGTGGATCAAAATATAAAAGAGTTCTTAAATATAAGCCTGTTCCCCCAACAATTATTGGCATTTTTCCTTTATTTATAATCTCATCAATCTTTTTCAATGCAATCTCTTTATATAAGCCACTTGAAAACTCTTCATTTGGATCAATTATGTCAATAAGGTGATGAGGTATACCTTCCATCTCATCTTTTTTTATTTTATTTGTTCCAATATTCATATATTTATACACTTGAAAGGCATCACAAGAGATAATTTCTCCATTAATTTTTTTTGCGAGTTTTACTCCTATTTCACTTTTTCCTACTCCTGTAGGACCTCCAATATATATTACCTTTTTCATCTATTTTATAATACAATGAATTTAAGAGATATGAAATGGCCAGATGATCTTAAAAAAGTACCCTCTGCTTCTGGAGTTTACATTTTTTACAATGATAAAAATGAAGTAATTTATGTTGGAAAAGCAACCTCATTGAAAGAGAGGTTAAGAAGTTACCTTGACACTAAGAGTGTTATTTTTCCAAAAGATAAAATTTTAAGAGAATCAATTTCTAATTTTGATTACATTGTAACATCTTCACCCTCAGAAGCACTTCTTCTTGAAGCAAATTTAATTAAAAAACATAAACCAAAATATAATATAAGATTAAAAGATGATAAATCTTATCCATATTTAAAAATTGTTATGGATGATTTTCCATATATTGAAGTTAAAAGAGGATTAAAACAAGATAACGCTCTTTATTTTGGTCCTTTTGTTGATGTTAAATCATTAAGAAGAGTTGTTTCTTTGGGAAGGAAGATATTTAAATTAAGAAGGTGCATAAAAAAACTTCCAAATAAAAAATGTATCTATTTTGATATTGGGGAATGTAGTGCACCATGTATAGGAAATATATCAAAAGAAGATTATCAAAAGAAAGTTAAAGATTTTATTTTATTTATTAAAAATGATTATAAAAAATTAAAAGATTCTCTTATAACACAGATGAATGAATATGTTAAAAAACTTCAATTTGAAAAAGCAGCAGTAATAAGAGA
Organism: Caldisericia bacterium; assembly: GCA_030018355.1. Lineage (NCBI taxonomy): Bacteria > Pseudomonadati > Caldisericota > Caldisericia > Caldisericia bacterium. The sequence continues at coordinate 233,052 of JASEFN010000003.1, forward strand.
TTCAATAAAGGCAATTGATAAAGTTTTTTATTCTCAAAGAGTATTAACAAATGAAGATATATCATTTGATGTAATTTATCTAATAAAAGAAAAAGATAGAGTTTTAATTGAGTATTTAGAAATAAGAAATGGAAGGCTTATATTTGAAAAACCTTATGAGATGATAGGAAATAGTGAATCAAAAGAAATTATTTCAACATTTATTTCATTATTTTATTCAAGAAAAATTGATGCTCCAGATTTAATAATTACAAATTATAAATTAGCCAAAAAAGATGAAATAAAGAAATTTTTACAAGAGAAGTTTAGAAAAGATATTGTCATAAGGTTACCTAAAAGTGATTTTGAAAAGAGTGTAGTTGAATTTGCGAGTGAAAATGCAAAAGAACATCTAATGAAATTAATTTCACCAATTAAAGATGAAACACTTAAAAAAATAAAGGAACTATTAAAATTAAATAAAATTCCAGAATATATTGAAGGTTATGATATCTCAAATATTAGAGGAAAATATGCAGTTGGATCTCTTGTTGTTTTTCAAAATGGAGTTCCAAAAAAAGATTTTTATAGAAAATTTAAAATAAAGTTCACAAAAGGACCAGATGATTATGGAATGCTTAAGGAGGTTTTTTTAAGAAGATTTTCTCATATTGGTGATAAGAAATTTTCTTGGGAACCAGATTTAATTTTGATAGACGGAGGTAAAGGACAACTAAATATTGCTCTTGAAGTTAAAAAAGAACTAAATTTACCCTATAAATTTATTTCAATTGCAAAAGAAAATGAAATTCTCTTTTTTGAAGATTTTGATTATGAGATTGTTCTTCCAAAAAATAGTGATGTTCTTCAACTCTTTCAAAAAATAAGAGATGAGGCTCATAGATTTGCTAAAAATTATTTTAAAAAACTTTTAAGAAAAGGTGAGTTAGATAGTTAATATTTAAAAGAACCATCTCCAATAAATTCTCTTAAAATTGATGTTTTGGGAACATCTGTTGGTTGTAGAGGCACAAAATGATCTAAAAAATTTAAAAGAATATTTGCTTTTACATATTCATCATCTTTTTCATCTATACTTAAAAGATTTCTCTCTGCATAATACTTTAATATTGGAAGTTCATATAAAAGAGAGGAGTTAAACATAACATCTACACTTTCTTGAAATGGAAATATATATTTCTCTTCACCCTGAATTACATTTTTCCACTGCTTTATAGTTTCTTTTGGTGAAATTTTTCTAAAAACTGCGTCTCTAACTATCCTTCTAATTAATCTTAAATCTCTTGTTGGGATTCTATTTAAATTATCAAAATTTATTTGAGTTAAAGCAGAGATATAAATTTTAAATTTTAATTTTTCATCAATCTCCTCAGTTAAAATAGGATTAAGAGAATGAAGTCCTTCAACTAAAATAATCATTCCATCTTGTGGCTCTATTTCATAACCTTTGACTCTTTTTCCAGTAGCAAAATTAAATTTAGGAGAATGAATTTTTTTTCCATTTAATAATTCACTTATATTTTTTTGAAGAAATTTATAATCAATAGAGGCTATTGATTCATAATCAGGTTCACCATACTCATTTAAAGGAGTTTTCTCTCTATCAAGAAAATAATCATCAGTAGAAATGGTAATTGGTTTAAAGCCAATTACTCTAAGATAAATTCCAAGTTTTTTTGTAAATGTTGTTTTACCAGATGATGTAGGACCAGCAATTAAAACTAACTTACTTTTTCTTTCATAAATCAAATCACCAATCTCTTTTATCTTTTTTTCATGAAGCACCTCTTGAATTAAAATCAGTTCTAAAATTTCATTTTTAATTATTTTTTCATTTAAATCACCAACAAATTTTACACCAAGAGTATTTATCCAGTTTTGAGACTCTTCAAATGTATTGAAAAGTTTTTCTCTTTTATCTATATCTCCAACTCTATATTTATCTTTTTTGTCTGGCAAAAGAATTAAAAAACCATTTCTATAGGGTTTAATGTCAAAAACTTTTATCATACCTGTTCTTGGAAGGAGAGGGCCTAAAAAATATGAATAATAATCATCAATTGAATAAACAGTTATTATATCTTTTGAAAGATATTTAAATAGTTTTGGTTCAAAATTTCCTCTTTTGATTGAGAGAAGTTTTATTGCATCTTCTTTTCTTAAGTCAAATTTCTTTAAGTAAACATCATTTTTTATTAGTTTTATTAATTCATTTTTTATTATTGGTACAAGATCTTTTATTTCTTTACTTTCTATAACTTCACCATAAATTCCATCGCCATATGAGTATTTAATTTGGACTGTGAGATTAAAAAGAGAATTAAATAGATATGAAATAAGAAAAGTTATAGTTCTTTCATAGGTTCTCATTCCCTCCATATCTTGAATATCAATAAGTTTAAAGGTTGAATTTTCTTCTATTTCATCTAAAAAACCAACTCTTCTATTATTTACTATTGCTGAAGTATAAGGATAATCTATGTCGCTAATTAAGTCTATTAACCTTATTCTCATCTATTTAATTTTAACATTTATGTTGTAAAATTATTAAGAGTCATAATTTTATGGAGGATAAAATGGTTGAATTTTTAAAGAAAGTGGATCCTGAAATTTTTGATGCAATTTACAAAGAAATAGAAAGAGAACATTCAAATCTTGAACTTATAGCATCAGAAAATTTTGTAAGTTATGGAGTTCTTGCAGCACTTGGTTCTCCACTAACTAATAAATATGCAGAAGGTTATCCAGGAAAGAGATATTATGGTGGTTGTGAATTCGTTGATATAGCAGAAGAATTGGCTATAAATAGAGCAAAGATGCTTTTTAATGCAGAACATGCAAATGTTCAACCACATTCTGGGACTCAGGCAAATATGGCAGTTTATTTTACTGTTCTAAATCCAGGAGATACTATTTTATCAATGGAACTTTCTCATGGCGGACACCTTTCTCATGGAAGCCCTGTTTCTTTTTCTGGAAGATACTACAGGGTTATTTATTATGGAGTAAAAAAAGATGATGAAACAATTGATTTCGATATGGTAAGAGATCTTGCTTTAAAAGAAAGACCTAAACTTATTGTTACAGGCTATTCTGCTTATCCAAGAAAAATTGATTTTGAGAAATTTAGAGAAATTGCGAATGAAGTAAATGCTTATCTTATGGCAGATATTGCTCATATTGCAGGATTAGTTGCAACTGGATTTCACCCATCTCCTGTTCAATATGCAGATTTTGTAACTTCAACAACACACAAAACTTTAAGAGGACCAAGAGGTGCATTTATATTAACAAAAGAGATCTATAAAAAAGATTTAGATAAAAATGTTTTTCCAGGAATTCAAGGTGGCCCATTAATGCATGTAATTGCAGCAAAAGCAGTTTGTTTTAAAGAAGCAATGAGTGAAGATTTTAAAAAGTATCAAGAGAGAATTGTTAAAAATGCAAAAAAATTAGCAGAAACATTAAAAAATGAAGGCGCTCGTCTTGTTTCAGATGGCACAGATACACATCTTATGTTAGTTGATTTAAGACCTTTTAAAATTACAGGAAAAGATGCTGAAAGAATTTTAGGAAGTGTGAATATAACAGTTAACAAAAATACAATTCCATTTGATCCTGAAAAACCATTTATTGCAAGTGGAATAAGACTTGGAACTCCTGCATTAACAACAAGAGGAATGGGAGAAGAAGAAATGGAAATTATTGGAAAATTAATAGCAAAAGTTCTTAAAAATCCAAATGATGATAATGTTTTAAATGAGGTTAGAAAAGAAGTTAAAGAACTTTGTGAAAGATTTCCTCTATATAAGGAATTAAGAGAGGAGTTTAAAAAATATCTTTAATTTGATAAAATTAAAAAAACATTTTAGGAGGGTGTAATGATTCAAGACTTCAATTTAATTAAAGAAAAATTAGTAAATTTAAAAGAAAGAGACAAAACAATTGAAACATTAATTGTTGTAAGCAAGGATGGTTTACCAATTTCATCAACACTTGAAACTGAGGACGAAGAAAAATTAGCAGCACTTTCTGCCTCTTTAATTATGTTAGGAGAGAGAGCAATTGAAGATTTTAATAAAGGGGAATTTGAAGAGATTTTAGCAAAAGGGAAAAATGGTTATATTGCAATTTATAATCTTGAACAAGGAATGGCTCTTGTTGCAACATTAAATAATGAAGCAAAACTTGGTTTAATAAGACTCGAATTAAAGAGTTTAGTAAAAGATTTAAATCAATTAATTCAAGGTTATTAAAATAAAATGTGAGGTAAATTTAAATCTTTAGTAGTATATAAACCAGGTTCCTTACTTAATAAAATTGGTATGTAATTACTTACAACTGCAGCAGTTCCAAGATCTCCTTGTATTCCATTTTTTATAATCAGTTCTACATTTGGCTTTCCAAATATCTTTACTCTATCAAAACTCTCTTTTTCATTTAAAGCCATAATTAAAATCAATTCTATTACTTTCCCATCTTTAGAAATTCCTTGAACCTTTTGATATTGTCCTCTTACTAATCCCTTTTTTACTTCCAAATATTCTGTTTTTATGTCTTCTTCTGCAATTAATGGTTCAAGGATTTCATTAAATTCTAATATTTCTAAGTTTAAAGTGTCAAAAATAAAGAAAAGAGATTCAAGAAGTCCAACATGTCCTATTTTATTTTCATTTTTTAATTTATTAAACTCCTCAACTGTCAAACCTGAACCTATTTTTATTTGAAGTTGTTTTCTTCTTTTACTTGCATCAAGGACTCTTTCAGCAGAAATTTTTTCTATTTGTGTTGAAAGAGTAGTTATAAAAACGACAAGAGTATCAAGAATAAAGCCAGGGTTTATTCCTGTCCCAAGAATTCTTACACCATTTTCTTTAGCAATTTTATTTAACTCCTCTGCTTCTTTTTTATGAAAATAATATGGATAAAAAAGTTCTTCGCAAGTAGAAATAATATTATATCCATTAGATAATAAAAATTTAAATTGTTCAAAAGTATCAGAGATTCTTGAGCCAGTTGAGTGAATGACAATATCACATTTTTCAAATTCTTTTATATCTTTTTTAATATACAAATTTAATTTTCCATAGCCTATTAATTCCCCAATATCTTTATTTAATAGTTCATCTTTAATATCCACAGCGCCAACCAATTTAAAATTTTTATTATTTAAAAGAACTTTTAAAATTTCAAGACCAATTGTTCCAAGACCATAGGATATAAATTTAATCATTTTTTACCTCCTTTTTGTCTAACTTTTTGAATCACATACACTAATGCGCCAATACCGATACCAATTAAATCTGTTTTTAAACCAGGAACAATTAATAAAATAGATGATAAAAATAACAAAACTCTTTCTAAAAAATTTAATTTGGTTACAAAATATCCAATTGATGATGCACCAAGAAAGATAACTCCAATAATGGCAGTTATATATGCAATAATTGCTTCACTCCATACAAAATTTACTCCAAGTAAAATTGGATTGTAAACAAAAACAAAAGGGACCAAAAAACCTGCAAGTGCTAATTTGAATGCTGTGAAACCTGTTTTAAATGGATTTGAACCTGCAATTCCTGCACCTGCATAAGCAGCAAGTGCAACTGGCGGTGTTACATCAGCAAGAATTCCATAATAAAAAACAAACATGTGTGCAATTAACATTCTTGTTGTTGGGTCGTATTTGGTTAGAAATGGAAAAAGTGCTGGTGCTGTAATAATTGCCATTATAATATAATTTCCTGTAGTTGGAATTCCCATTCCTAAAATTAAACATGCTATAACAGTAAAAATAAGAGTAAATGGCATTGGAGTATCAATTTTTATAAATGGCAAAAACTTAGCAAAAATTGAGTTAAAGAAATCTTTTACACTTGTTGCTAATGATACTACAGCAGTTGCAAATCTTAAGGCAAGACCTGTTAAAGTTGACATTCCTGCAATAAATCCTGCAGAAGCACATGCTGCAACAACTGATAGAGAGGTATATGCTCCTTCCTCAAAACCCTCAAGTGTTAAAAGAAGAGTATTTTTAAAAACTTTTATAATTCTATCTATAAAAATTTTATTTTTATTTTCATATTTAACTACAGATTTTAAAATAAATATTAAATAACAAAAAACTATAGATAAAAGCGCAGTTAAGAATGCTAAATAAATAATATTAATTGAACTTAAAAAGAAAAATATAAAAAAGAATATTAAAGGAATATAAATTGATATATATAGAAATAAAACTTTATTCCTTTCGTCAAAATCTTGTGTTACAGTTTTTGCAATTTCTGAGAGTAGACTTGTAAGAATTACAGAAATGATTGAAACAAATGCGGCCTCCATAACTGTGAAACCTGCCATAAGTTTGTAAACTAAAACTATAAATGGTGTTAATATATATCCTTTATATGTTAATTCATAAATTAAATTTGGTATCTCCTCCTTTCTTAAGCCTCTTAAACCTAATCTTTTTGCTTCAAAATGGAGAGAGAAGTATACACCCATAAAATATAAAATTGCCGGAACAATTGCTGCAAAAATTATTCTTACATAAGGAACCCCAATAAATTCAGCCATAATAAATGCTGCTGCTCCCATAACAGGAGGCATAATTTGCCCACCAGTTGATGCTGCTGCTTCTACTGCACCTGCAAAGTAATCTTTATATCCAGTTTTTTTCATAAGTGGAATATTAAATACGCCATCTGTTACAACATTTGCAACTGAACTTCCACTAACTGTTCCTAATGCAGCACTTGTTATTACAGAGATTTTTGCAGGACCTCCTGGTGCTTTTCCTGCAATTGCACGTGCAATATTAACAATAAGTTCTGAAACTCCTGTTCTCTCAGCAAGCGCACCAAAAAGTATAAAAGCATAAACAAATTTTGTTGAAACAGAAATAGGTATTCCAAAAATACCATCAAGAGTGTAAAATAAATGATCAACAACTCTTGTAATTGTAAATCCTCTATGAGCAAAAATTCCAGGAATTGATTTCCCAAATATAGCATATAAAACAAAAAGCAAAGCAATAATCATTAAAGGTAAACCAACAACCCTTCTTGTTCCTTCAAGAATTAAAATTATAGCAATTAAACCTATTACAATATCAATTTGAGTAGGAACTCCTGCTCTATATATGAGTTGTTCATAAAAAATTATTGGATAGAGAAAAACAATAACAACTAGTATGGAAATTACCCAATCATATAAAGGAATTTTATCTTTTTTCTCTTTTGATGTTGGTGGTATTAATAAATAGATAAGCAAAAATGCAAATCCAACATGAAGAGGTCTTTGGATCTGAGGAGGGAAAAATTTAAACCCGATTGTATAAAATTGAAATATTGAAAAAGCAATTGCAACTATTTTAACTAAATAAAGTTCAAAGCCTTTTAACTTTCTTCTTTTTCCACTTACTTCATACTTTTCAAGAATCTCTTTACCTTTTAATATTTCTTCTTCTCTTAACTCGCTCATCAAAGCCTCCTAATTTCGATTTTTAAAAATCTGTTCCCAAAAAGATTAGATAAATTAAATGTTTTATTTTTATATACTAAAGTAAAAGAGCCTTTTTCATAAATACCATAAATTATTTTTTCAAATTCTCTTTTCATATTTTTTAATTTAAATACACCATTTTCAAGAATTAAGGTTTCGTTCTCTTGTGCTTCTGTTGGAAGACCTGCACATTGATCATAAAAATGAAATTCATATAATAAAATTTTTCCATTTTTTATTTTATAAAACTCATAAACTTTAGTTAATGCAACAGAATGGATATAAGTTATACAAAATGTATCATTTTCTTTAATTAAAAAAGAGAAAAGATTTTTATTTGACTTATAATCAATAAAGTTTAAAATATATAAATTTTCAGAAAATAGGTATGAAGAGTTTAAAATAAAAATTAATATCAAAATTAAAGTTAAAAATAATTTCTTTAACATACTTAAAAGGGGTGGCATATCAACCACCCCTTAAATAAAAATCTATTTACTTTATTAATCCTAATTCTTTGAAATATTTTTCTGCTCCAGGATGAAATGGAATTGCTACTCCTTTTACTGCATTTTCAGGTGTTATATCTTTTCCTTTAGCATGTACTTTCTCAAGGTCTGCTTTATGTTCAAAAACTGCTTTTACAATATGATAAACAACTTCTGGATCAAGAGTTTCATCACAAACCCATTGAGCAAGACATGTTACTGTTTGAACATCTTTTTCCATTCCTTTATATGTTTCTTTTGGAATAACAAATTTTGAGTAATATGGAACTTTTTGAATAAGTTCATTTATTTTATCATCAGTAATTTCTACAATTGTTATCTCTTTAGTAGTTGAAAGTTCAACTATACTTGCTGTTGGTATTCCTGCGGTTGTGAATAATGCATCAATTCTCTCATCTTTTAAAGCATCTGCTGCTTCAGCAAATGACATAAATTGTTCTTCAATGTCATCATATGTTATTCCATGTAATGAAAGAATTGTTCTCGCATCTATTTCAGTTCCACTTCCTTTATCGCCAACTGCGACTTTTTTACCTTTCAAATCAAATACAGTTTTAATTCCAGATTTTTTAAGTGCTACAATTTGAATTGTCTCTGGATAAAGTGACATAATTACTCTTAAATTTTTCATTGGTGGTTTATCTTTAAAGGCTTCTGTTCCTGTATATGCCCAATAAACAACATTATTTTGAGCAAAACCAGTTTCAATTTCCTTATTTGTGATCATATTTACATTAGCAACTGAGGCTCCAGATGTTTGTGCTGTTGCAACAATATCCACTTTACCTTGTGGTGTTTCATAATCTGCAAAATTTGAAATAATTGAAGCAATTGCTCCTCCAACAGGGAAATAGGTCCCACCAGTTCCACCAGTTGCAATTCCAATAAAGACTTTTGTTGGGCCAACTGGTTTTTCTTCTGGTTTTTTACAAGATACAATACTAAAAGAAATTAAAATAATAATTAAAACTAAAATGAGAATAAATTTTTTAAAATACATATTAAACCTCCTTTTTAAAATTTTTTTCATTTTATTAAATTGTATAATATTTGTCAATAATTTAATATAACTTGACAAATATAAAACTTACTAATAGAATAAATTTGAAAATCCCGCTAATTTAAGGAGGTGTAAAGTGAGTAAAAAATTTATTTTTTTAGGGGTTTTAATTTTAATCGCACTTCTAATTTTCACTGCATGTGCAAAGAAGGAAGAAAAACCAGTGGAAGAAAAAAAGATTAAAGTTGTTGGAGTTTATGCTACTCCTCTTGAGGAACCATGGCCAAATGTTATTCACCAAGCATTGCTTAAGGCAAAAGAAACACTTGGAATTGAGTATGAATGGGTAGAGAGTGTAGGTTATACTGACTTTGAGAGAGTTTTAAGAGAAATTGCAGACACAAAGAAACCAGATATTATAATGGGAGATGCTTTTGGAAATGAAGAACCTGCAAGAAGAGTTGCAAAGGATTATCCAAACATTGCTTTTGCTTTTGGTTCAGGTGGTGGACCAATGAATCCAAATTTTGCAGTTTTTGACAACTGGATTCATGAGCCAGCATATTTATGTGGATTAATTGCTGGCAAGTTAACAAAAACAAATGTTGTTGGTGTTGTAGGAGGTTATCCAGTTCCAGAAGTGAATAGAATTGTTAATGCATTTATTCAAGGTGTAAAAGAGGCAAACCCAAATGCAAAAGTAAAAGTAACATTTATAGGAAGTTGGTTTGATCCACCAAAAGCAAAAGAGGCTGCAATTGCACAAATTGAGGCAGGGGCAGATGTAATGTATGCAGAAAGATATGGTGTAATAGATGCATGTAAAGAGAGAAATATTCCATGTTTTGGTAGTTTGTTAGACCAATGGGAACTTGCACCAGATTTAGTAATTACAGGTCCAGTTTGGGATATGTATCCAACAGTTGAATATGTTGTTGAACAAGTTAAAAAGGGCACTTTTGAAGCAATTGATCTTAAAGATTTTTCTATGATGGCAAAAGGTGGAGCAAAACTTGCACCATATCATAATTGGGAAACAAAACTTCCACAAGAAATAAAAGATTTAGTTGAAAAGAGAAAACAAGAGATACTTTCAGGTGTATTTAGAGTAGATGTTAATGAAGGAGTTCCAAAATCTGATTAATTTTTAATTTTTTAAAACATATGGGGGCTTTTGCGCCCCCATTTTTTAAATAAATCTATATTTATACAAGGTGTGATGATATGGAAGAATATATTGTTTTAATGAAAGATATTAAGAAAAGATTTCCAGGTGTTAATGCAAATGATGGAATAACATTTTATGCAAAAAGAGGAGAAATTGTTTCTCTACTTGGTGAAAATGGTGCAGGTAAAACAACTTTAATGAAAATTTTATATGGTTTATATAGAAAAGATTCAGGAGAAATATATATAAAAGGAAAAAAAGTTGAAATAAATTCACCAAAAGATGCAATAAAGCAAGGAATTGGTATGGTTCATCAACATTTCACTCTTGTTAATCCATTTACAGTGACAGAAAACATTATTTTAGGATTAGAAGATAATAAATTTGTTTTGGATATTAAAAAGGCAAAAGATAAAGTTTTAGAAATAATGAAAAGATATGAATTATATGTTGATCCAGATGCAAAAATAAATGAATTATCTGTTGGAGAAAAACAAAAGGTAGAAATTTTAAAAATTTTATTTAGAAACATAGATATTTTAATTCTTGATGAACCAACAGCAGTACTTACACCTCAAGAGGTTAGAGAACTATTTAAAACCTTAAAAATTTTAAAAGAAGAAGGAAAAACAATAATATTTATCTCTCATAAGTTAGATGAGGTTCTTGAAATAAGTGATAGAATCGTCATTTTAAGAAATGGAAAAGTTTCTGGAGAAAGAGATCCAAAAAATACAAATAAGAAGGAACTTGCATCGCTTATGGTTGGAAAAGAAGTTTTTGACATATTTGACCTAATACCAACAAAACAAGAGGAAATTATATTAAAAATCGAAAATTTAAAAGCAATAAGTGATAGAGGTCACATTGCTTTAAAAAATTTAAACTTTAATGTTAAAAGAGGAGAAATAGTTGGACTTGCAGGTGTTTCTGGTAATGGACAAAAAGAATTAGAAGAAATTATAAGTGGAGTAAGGTTTCCTTTAGAAGGGAGAGTTATTTATAAAGGTGTAGATATAACTTACCTTACACCAAAAGAGAGAATTAATAGAGGAATGGGAAGAATTCCTGAGGATAGAATGGAAATGGGTCTTGTTTTAGATTTACCTGTTTTTGAAAATTTAATAATTGAATATTTTGACAAAAGCCCATTATCAAAAGGAACATTTTTAAATTATAAAGAAATTTTTAATTATTGCGACAATTTGATTAAAACTTATGATATTAAAACACCAAACCAATTGGTAACAACAAAAAAACTTTCTGGAGGGAATTTACAAAAGTGCATTCTTGCAAGAATTCTTTCAATGAATCCAGATTTTGTTCTTGCATCTCAACCAACAAGAGGACTTGATGTTGGAGCAACAGAATTTATTCACAAAAAACTTATTGAATTAAGAGAAAAAGGTGCTGGCATTCTTTTAATCTCTGAGGATTTAGATGAGATATTAAATCTTTCAGATAGAATTTTAGTAATTTATAATGGTGAAATTATGGGAGAGATTAAAAGAGGAGAACTTACAAGAGAAGAGATTGGTTTGATGATGACTGGTACAAAAAAGGAGGATTTACATGCCTTTGCCTAAATTTAGATTGGTTAAACGAGAAAAAATTTCGCCAATATTTAGAATTGTTTTACCATTTATTGCAATTGGAGTTTCTTTTATTTTTTCTTCTATAATTATTTTATTAGCAGGAAGAAATCCAATTATTGCAATTTATAGTATATTTTATGGTGCACTTGGTACAAGGCTTGGTTTATTAGAAACAATTGTAAAAGCAATTCCATTAATTTTAACAGGTATAGCAGTTGCTCTTGCTTTCACTGGAAAATTTTGGAATATTGGTGCAGAGGGTCAATTTTATGCAGGTGCTCTTGCAGCAACATATATTGGAATAAGTTATCTTAATCTTCCTAAATTTTTATATATACCTCTTTTATTATTAGTTGGTTTTCTTGCAGGAGGACTTTGGGCACTTTTGCCAGGTTTTTTAAAAACATATTTAAAGGCAGATGATGTGGTTACAACACTTTTATTGAATTACATAATGATTTATTTTGTTACTGCTATTCTTGAAGGACCATGGAGAGATCCTGAAACAATGTGGCCACAATCGATAAGAATTTCTGATAATGCTATATTTCCTAAACTAATAGAGAGATCTCGAGTCCATTTTGGATTAATAATTTCAATTTTAGTTGTTTTTGTAGTTTATATATTAATTAAATATACAAAACTTGGATTTAGTATAAGAGCAACTGGGGCAAATCCAAAGGCAAGTAATTTTTTAGGTATTGATATTAAAAAAACAATTTTAATTACATCAATTATTAGTGGTGGAATTGCTGGTCTTGCAGGAGTAGGAGAAGTAGCAGGTTTACATTATCGTCTTACAGAAAATATTTCTCCTGGTTATGGTTATACAGGAATTGTTGTTGCAATGCTTGGTGGATTACATCCTTTTGGGGTTCTTTTATCTGCTTTCTTTTTTGCAATAATTATAACAGGTGCACAATATATGAGTAGGGCTACAGGAGTTACTATGTTTATGGCTGATGTTATACAAGGAATTACACTTTTAGTTTTGCTCGCTATGTTAATTTTCTATGAATATGAAATAAGGAGGGCAAAATGAAAGACATATTAACAATTGGTTTTTTAATAGGTCTTCTTTCAGCAACAATAAGAATGGCAACCCCCCTAATACTTGCAACTTTAGGAGAAGTTATATGCGAAAGAAGTGGTGTTTTAAATCTTGGAATTGAAGGCATTATGCTTTATTCATCTCTTATTGCTTACTTAACTGTCTATTTTACAAATAATCTATGGTTAGGTGTAGTTACAGCAATAATTGTTGGGATTCTTTTTGGTATTCTTATGGCATTTTTTTCTGTTTCATTAGGTGTTTCTCAACATGTTAGTGGTCTTGGAATTACTCTTTTTGCTACTGGTCTCTCATTGTTTACATATAGACAAATAATTGGTGCTCCAACAATTCCCCCAACAATTGAAACTTTTAAAACCCTAACAATACCAATTCTTTCAAACATTCCAATTTTAGGTCCTATTTTATTTGATCAATATATTTTAACTTATATTGCTTTAATTCTTGTTCCTCTTTTTTCTTTTCTTTTATATAAAACAAATTTTGGTTTGTCTTTAAGAGCGGTAGGTGAAAATCCTGAAGCAGCAGACGCTTTAGGAATCAATGTTTATAAAACAAGATACATTGCTTTAATAATTGGTGGTGCTCTTATGGGGCTTTCTGGTTCTTTTTTTACTTTAGCATATTTCAATATGTTTTTATATGGAATAGTTGGTGGAAGAGGTTGGGTTTCAATTGCTCTTACAATTTTTGCAAATTGGGATCCAAAGAGAGTGCTTTTAGGTGCACTTTTGTTTGGAGGAATTGATGCATTCCAGTTAAGACTTCAAGCAATAGGATTTAATATACCTTATCAATTTTTCTTAATGATGCCATATGTTTTAACAATAATTGTTCTTGTTCTGGTTGCAAGAAATGCTTTAGCACCATCATCTCTTCTTAAGCCATATAAAAGAGAGTGAATATAGAAAAAATAATTGAAAAGTTAAGAGAGTTTTATAAATCAAATAATAAAACATTAATGGATAAAGTTTCTCAAAGAGAAGACCCATTTAAGGTTCTTATTGCTTGTATAATTTCCCAAAGAACAAAAGATGAAACAACAGATAAAATTGTAGATAATCTTTTTAGAATAATTAAAAATCCTTATGATCTACAAAAATTTGAATTAGAAGAATTAGAAAAATTAATTTATCCATCAGGATTTTATAGAGTTAAAGCTAAAAGATTAAAAGAACTTTCGAAAGTCTTAATTGAGAAATATGGTGGATTGGTTCCAGATAGTATTGATGAACTTTTAAAACTTCCTCAAGTTGGAAGAAAAACTGCAAATATTGTTATTACAAAAGGTTATAAAAAACCAGGAATTGCAGTTGATACTCATGTTCATAGAATTGCTAATAGAATTGGAATAGTAAAAACAAAAAAACCAGAAGAAACAGAGTTTAAACTAAGAGAGATTGTTCCAAAAAAATATTGGATAGAATTAAATGATTATCTGGTTAAATTTGGAAAAAATATTTGCACTCCAATATCCCCAAAATGTTCCATTTGTCCAATTGAAATGTATTGTCAAAAAGTAAATGTGAAAAAATTTAGATAAATTTAAAACTCATCAAGTAATTTTTTATTAAAATTAGATTTGTGATTTTTGAAACTCCATGAGGTACTGGTGTAATTCCAAGGCACTTTTCTAAAACAGAATTTAAATCTACATCTCCAACAATTTTTCCATCAGCCCTTTTGTTTATTCCTATGTCAATAATAATTGAATTTTCTTTTATCATATCTTTTTTTATTAATTCTGGAACTCCTGCACAAGCAAAAATAATATCTCCAAGAATTAAAAAATCTTTTAAATTTTTAACTTTAGAGTGTAAGTTTAAAGGAACAAGATTATTCATAAGAGAGATAATGTAAAGTGGTCTTCCAACACCTATGCTTCTTCCAACAATTACTGCTAACTTTCCTGTAAGATAATTTAAATCATTAAATTTTTTTAAAACAAAATCCTTTAAAATTTCAAAAGATGCAAGAACAACCGATGGAATAAATTTAGGTTTAAATGAGAAAAGTTTTCCAAGATTAATATATGTTAAACAATCTATATCTTTATTTGGATCTATTGAAGAAAAAACATTAAATTCATTTAAATCTTCTCTTAATGGTCTAATTGGTAAAATTCCCATTGCATTTTTGTCATTATTTAATTTTTCTATTTCATTTATTATCTCTTTCTCATCCATATCATAAAAATTAAAATTTTTATAATTTAAAGAGAAGGAATCAAATAGTTCATTTAATCCTTTTAAAAATAATATTGCATCATGTCTTTTTGTAAAAATCAAAAAAGAGATAAATTTATTTTTTGTATCTAACCTTTTTAATTCTAATTTTATTTCATTTTCTAATCTTATCTTTAATTCATCAATATTTATAATTTCGCCCATCTATTTTAAACCAAATACATTTCCATTTTCATCAATATCAATATATCTCCCAATTGGATCTGATGGAAGAGAGGGCATTGTGCTTATTTCTTGAGTATATGCTACAACAAATCCTGCTCCATTTGATATTTTTAAATCTATTATAGGAATCACAAAGTCTCTTGGTCTTCCCTTTAAAGTTGGGTCTGAAGAAAGAGAGAGATGAGTTTTTGCCATACATATTGGTAAAGAAGAGAATCCTAAATTTTCAAAAAGTTCAATTTTTTTCTTTGCTTCAGAAGAAAATGAAACATCTTTTGCTCCATAAATTTTTGTTGAAATTATTTTTATTTTTTCTTCAATTGATAAATTTAGATCGTATAAAAAGTTAAAATTAATAGAATTGTCTTCAGTTAATTTAATAATTGATTTAGCAAGTGAGATTCCACCATCTCCTCCTTTCTGATATACTTCAGAGATAACAAAATCATCTGCTCCATTTTCAATAGATATTTTTCTTAACAATTCAATTTCCTCTAAATCATCATTATCAAATAAATTAAGATTAACTATAACTTTAACTCCATGTAATTTTAAATTTTCAATATGTTTTTTAAGATTTTCTGCTCCCTTTAACACTGCATCAATATTTTTCTCAATTAACTCTTTTGGAAGAGGTTTTCCAGGTGCTACTTTTATATTTTCTCCATGCATTTTTATAGCCCTTATACTAACTACTAATACAGCCAAATGTGGTTTTAAATTTGAATATCTACATTTTATGTTAAAAAATTTTTCTGCACCAAGATCAGTTCCAAAACCTGCTTCTGTTATTAAATAATCAGAAAGTTTTATACCAATTAAATCTGCAATTATAGACGAATTTCCATGAGCAATATTTCCAAATGGTCCTGTATGAACAAAAACAGGTGAATTCTCAATTGTTTGAATTAAATTTGGCATTAATGCATCTTTTGTTAAAAGTGCTAAACTTCCAGCAACTTTTAAATCTTCTGCAAAAACTGGTTTTTTATCAAAGGTAAAGCCCACTATGATTTTTCCTAATCTCTCTCTTAAATCTTTAAGGTTTTTTGAGAGAGCAAGAATTGCCATAATCTCTGATGCAGATGTTATTTCAAAACCACTTTCATGAAGAACAAAATTTTCATTTACACCACCTATAATTTTTCTTAAACTTCTATCAGAGATATCTATTACTCTTTTTATATTGATTGAATTTAAATCTATATGTAATGGGTTTTTATGATAAATAGAGTTGTATAAAAAGGAGACAAGCAAATTGTGGGCAGTATAAACAGCATAATTATCTCCTGTAAAATGTGTATTAAATTCAACCATTGGATAAACTTGAGAATATCCTCCACCATGTGCTCCACCTTTTATTCCAAAAACTGGACCTAATGATGGTTGTCTTATTGTAATAATTCCTGCTTTTCCAAGTTTTTTGAATGCTTGTCCCAATCCAATTGTTGTAGTTGTTTTTCCTTCTCCAAGTGGTGTTGGATTTATTCCAGTTATTAAAATATATTTTCCATCTTTTTTATCTTTTATTTTTTCTAAAACAGAAAGTTTTATTTTTGCAATATAATCTCCATATTTTATTAAATCGTCTTGTTCTAATCCAATACTTTCTGCAATTTCTTCAATTTTTTTTGGTTTACATTCTCTATTTATTTCTATATCACTCTTCATACTCTTCTCCTTTCAAAGAGAATATAACAAGATTTTCACTATCAATACACGGAACATCAATTTCATTATTAATAGACCAAGGAATTTTGCCATCCATTCTTAAAACCTGAATCCAGGGATAAAGAACATAAAAAGCATGCATACATATACCAAATGGTACATGAATATCATCTTTTATTTCCCAACTATCATTAACATTATGATTGGCTGCGCAAAATCCTTTTTTACTTTTAACCTTTATAATAACTTTCCTCATAAAATGCTGCTCCTTTTATTTAAAATATAGAACCCTCAATTTTCCATCCATCATCATAAAGAATTAAAATATAAGCGCCTCTGTACTCAACATCTTTTCCATTCTCATTTATTGTTAAAACAAAATGAACTCTTGCTCTTTTTTTATCTGTTGACATTACAACATCTTCAACTCTAACTCTTGTAATTTTTCTATTATTTTTTTTCATCAATTCGAATGAATTTTTAAAATCTTCAAGAGTCCCCTTTTCTTTTAACATATCACCAGATAAAAGTTTATATGCTTCTTCATAATTTTCTCTCATTATAAGTTTAAAATATCTAATTAAAGTTCCCTCTGGTGTTTTTGTACTTGTACAAGAAATAAAAATCAATGAGATTAAAGTAAACAAGATAAAAGTTAAAATAATTCTTTTTTTCATAATTTCACCTCTTTTCTTCAATTCTATAACATTATAATATATAATTATAAAATTTTTAATGATAAAATTTATTTGATGAACAAAACAAAAGATTTTGTTATAATTACAGGTGTTTCTGGTGCAGGAAAAACTAAAGCATCTGAATTTTTAGAAGATATTGGTTATTTTTGTATAGATAATTTGCCATTAAATTTAATTGAAAAATTTGTTGAAATTTTTAAAAAAGGAGGCTCTCAAATAAAAAGGGTTTCAATTACTCTTGATTTAAGAGAAAGTGAATTTGAAAAAAAATTTCCTATAATTATTGAAAAATTAAAAAGGGATGGAATTAATCCATTTATAATTTTTCTTGAAGCAGACCAAGAGACACTTATAAAAAGATATAAAGAGACAAGAAGAAAACATCCTTTATATTCAGAAGAAGGACTTTTATCTTCAATTAAAACTGAAAAAGAGAAATTAAGTATTATAAGAGATTTAAGCGATGTAATAATTGATACAACAGAAATGTCACTTTCAGATTTAAAGAGAAAATTAACAGAAACTCTTTTAGAGACAAAAGAGTCAATATTTTCGATAACAATAATAACTTTTGGTTATAAATATGGTATTCCAATAGATTCTGATTTAATTTTCGATGTAAGATTTTTACCAAATCCATTTTATTTAGATAAATTAAGGAATACAACTGGTCTTGATGATGAGGTTAAAAATTTTGTTTTATCACATGAAACAACAAAAGGATTTATATCAAGATTTAAAGATTTAATTCTATTTTTAATACCAGAATATATTAAAGAAGGAAAAGTCTCACTTATTATATCATTTGGATGCACAGGTGGAAAACATAGATCTGTTGTTATTGGAGAAGAAGTTAAAAAAATATTAGAAAATTATGGTTATAAATCAACAATTTTTCATAGGGACATAAGGAAAGAATGAAAGAGAAAATTAAAAGTTTTTTAAAGTGGTTTTATCCAGGAATGAATATAAAAAGATGGATCCTACTAATGATCCTTGGACTTGTTCTTCTTGCTCTTGGTTTGATGGTAATAATAGATTTTACAACTCTTGGTGCAATAAAAAGGCTAATTATTAATTTCATAATTGTTTTTATGAAAGGAAACTTTACATTTCCAAATTGGCTTGTTAAATTAATTGCTCTTCTTTATTTCTTTGTTGGTATATTTTGTATAATTTTTGGTTTTCAAAGATTACTTAACTCTCTTTTTACTGCATTACTTAAAGAAAAAAGAAGTGAAGTTGTAAATATTGTTCATAAATATAGATTTAAAGAGAAGTTAAAGAGAGTTGTAACAATTGGTGGTGGAACTGGAATGTCAACAATATTAAGAGGTCTTAAAGAGTATCCATTTTATCCTATTGCAATTGTGACAGTAACAGATGATGGAGGAAGTTCAGGTAGATTGAGAGAAGAATTGGGTATACCACCACCTGGAGATATTAGAAACTGTATTGTATCTCTCTCAGAAAGTGAAGAATTTCTAAAAGAACTTTTCCAATATAGATTTAAAGAAGGCGAATCACTTCAGGGCCACTCGATGGGTAATTTATTAATTGCAGGTTCAATTAAATTAAAAGATAGTTTACTTTATGGAATAAAAAAACTTGAAGAAGCGTTAAATATTTATGGTAAAGTCATACCAGTATCTGAAAGTTTTCTTACTTTAAAAGGAGAGTTTGAAGATGGAGATGTTCTTTATGGTGAAACAAATATTAGAAATAAAAAAGGAAAAATAAAAAAGATATCATTTGAACCTTTTTATGCAAAACCAACATATGAAGCAATTGAAGAAATTCAAAATGCTGATTTAATAGTGATTGGTCCAGGTAGTTTATTTACATCAATCATTCCTCCTTTACTTTTTTCACATATTGTTGAAGCGATTAAAAATTCAAAAGCAAAGAAAATCTATATTTTAAATTTAATGACAGAAAATGGTGAAACTGATAATTTTACTGCATCAATGCATGTTGAAAAGATTTATGAATATACAAATCAAAAATTATTTGATTACATAATAGTAAACACTGGAAAAATAAGCGATTATTATCTTAATAAATATAAAGAGTATAACTCTTATCCTGTTGTTATAGATGAAGATAAATTAAGAAAATTAAATTTAAAAATAATAAAAGATGACTATGTATATGTTGAAAGTGGATATTTAAGACACAATCCTAAAAAAATATATGAAACTCTTAAAAAGTTATTGAAATGGAAAATTTAGATCTCTACTCAATTACTGTTAAAAGAGACTTATTAAGAACAAAAATAAATGATTATAATGAAGTTATTGCTGAAATTCAAGGTTTTTTAATTACTTGTGGGAAAGTAATTTTAAGCAAAGATTATACTAAAATTGTTTTTCTTCTATCTTCACCAGAAATATCAAGAAGGGTTATTACTGATTCTAATAAAATTTTTAAAACAAAAAAAGATATAAAACTAGTCAAAAAGAGAGGAAAAAATTTTATTGAGATTTCTTATGAAATTAAATTAGATGATTTAATAAAATCTGAAATTATTGATGAAAATGATCTTAAAGTTCATTTTAAACCAAAGGGTGAAAATGCTGTAAAGAGTTTCTTGAGAGGTGCTTTTTTAGGTTCAGGTGTAATAAGAAATCCTAAAAAGGGTTATTATCTTGAAATAAGATTTAATAAAGAATCTTCATATTATGAGTTTTATGAAATAACAAAAATATTTCATTTTAATTTTAAAGAAAGAGAGAAAGATGGTTATAATATTTTATATTTACAAAACAAAGATGATATTAAGGAGTTTTTATTATTTATTGGTGCATCCTACTCATATTTTTCTCTTTTTGAAAATTTAATTATGAAAGATATGAAAAATGAATTAACAAAAAACTTAAATTTTGAATTAAAAAATTTAAAGAAAACAGTTGATGCTTATGTGAAAGCAAGAGATGCTATAATTTATATAAAAGAAAAAGGTTATTATAAAAAATTAACTCCTGCACTTAAAGAGATTGTAGATTTGAGATTAAAGTATCCTGAGTTAAGTTTAAGAGAACTTGCATTAAAACTTGGAGTATCAAAATCTTGTGTTAATCATAGATTAAGGAGAATTATTGAAATTGCAGGAAAATTAAAGAATGAAAAGTAAAGGAGAGTTAAGGAATTTAATAAAATTATCACAAAATTTATATTTAAAACAGAACTTAATTCAGTTGATGAATATTCTTTATTATCCTGCAATTGAATTAAGAGAAATTTTGGTTAATAAATATGAAGAAAACCCTTTTTTAGAAATTGAAAATATGGATTTTGATGAATTACCAGAAGATATTGATTTTGAGGATATAGAGGATGGTAATTCAGGTGGGTTTTTAGAAAGTTTTATAAAAGAAGAAAAGAAATTTAAAGACTATCTTGAAGAACAGTTAATTTTATTTGATTTTGATGAAGTTGAAAATAAGATTGCAAAATATCTTATTTGGAATATAGATGAGAGAGGACTTTTAAAAATTAATCTAAATGAAATAGAAAAAGATTTGAATATTAAAAAAGAAAAAATTTTAAAAGTTTTGAATATTTTAAAAAATGAACTTCATCCTCCAGGGGTTCTCGCATTTAACGAAAAGGAGAGCATTTTAATTCAATTGTTAAGAAACAAACTTATTAAGAAGAATGAAATTGATGAATGGGAAAAAGTTATTGATAAATATTTAAAAAATGAGGAGATAGAGGAAAAGTACTTTAAAAAACTTTCTAAAGTTTATATTTATCCAACTAAAATTTTTGAGAAAAGTTTAATTATGTATATTTCACCTGAACTCTACTTAGAAAAAGAGGATGGCTCTTTGAAAGTTGTGTATAATAATTCTATAATTCCAAAAGTTAAATTTAACATTAATCTTTATAATAACATGAAATCGAGAATATTTGAGTTAACAAAAGAGGAGAGAGAGTTTTTTAAAAATAAAGTTAAAGATGCTAAAGATTTGATTTATTTAATTTCAGAAAGAGAGGAGAAAATATTAAAGGTTGCAAATTTTTTAATTGAGAGGCAAAAAGATTTCTTTTTGAATAATGGTTATCTTGAGAGTATAACACTAAAAGAAATTGCTCGTGAATTAAAAATTTCTATATCAACAGTTTCAAGAATTTTAAATGAAAAGTATATAGAGACTCCAAAAGGAGTTTTTCCTTTAAAATTCTTTTTAGGTAAGGAGAAATTAAAGAAGGGGGTTTTTGGAACAAAAATAAAAATGATTATTAAAGAGTTAATAGATAAAGAAAATAAAGAAAAACCTCTTTCAGATTCTGAAATTGCAAAAATTTTAAATGAAAAAGGGATTTTTATAAAAAGGAGAACTGTTGCTAAATATAGAGAAGAGTTAAAAATTCCACCTAAAAATAAAAGAAAGACAAAATGATTTTAAAATTAGTAAATAATCTGATATATTTAATAAAAAGAAAGGAGGAATTAAATGAGAGTAGCAATTAATGGTTTTGGAAGAATTGGGAGACAAGTCTTAAAAGCGCTCAAGAAAAAATATAATGGGATTGAAATTGTTGCTGTAAATGATCTTTTTGATTTAGATATGTTGGCTTATTTATTAAAGTATGACTCAAATTATGGTACTTATAATGTTGATTTTCAAATTAAAGATAATAAATTGATTTTAGATAATAAAGAGATATTATTTTTTAAAGAGAAAAATATTGAAAATTTACCTTGGAAAGATTTAAATATTGATATTGTTATTGAATCAACAGGTGTTTATACAGATGGTGAAAAAGCAAGATTTCATCTTAATGCAGGTGCAAAAAAGGTTATAATTACAGCACCTGCAAAAAATGAGGATATAACTATTGTTTTAGGAGTTAATGAAGAACTATATGATCCTAAAAAACATAATATAATTTCAAACGCATCTTGTACAACAAATTCACTTGCACCAGTTGTTAAGGTTTTACATAAAAATTTCATTATTGAAAAAGGTTTAATGACAACTGTACATTCATATACAAATGACCAAATGCTCCTTGATGCTCCTCATAAAAAGGATCCAAGAAGGGCAAGAAGTGCTGCAACAAATATTATACCAACTACAACTGGTGCAGCAAAAGCAGTGGCAACTGTTATACCAGAACTTAAAGGAAGATTAAATGGAATTGCTTTAAGAGTTCCTACACCTACTGTTTCAATAACAGATTTTACATGTGTTGTTAAAAAACAAACAACACCTGAAGAGGTAAATAAAGTATTAAAAGAAGCATCTGAAACTTATCTATTTGGAATTCTTGGATACACAGAAGATCCAGTTGTCTCTTCTGATTTTAAAGGAAGTGAATATTCAGGAATAATTGATGCATCATTAACAGATGTAATTGATGGAAATCTTGTTAAAGTATTTTCATGGTATGACAATGAATGGGGATATGCAGTAAGGGTTGCTGATCTTACAAAATTTATTTTTGATAAGGGGGTTTAAGATGAAATTAAGAACACTAAAAGATATAGATTTAAAAGGAAAAAGAGTTCTTTATAGAGTTGATTATAATGTTCCATTAACAGATGATTTAAAAGTAAGAGATGATACAAGAATTAAAGAGACACTTCCCACAATTGAGTACATGAGAAATAATGGCGCAATAATAATAATTCTTACACATTTAGGAAGACCAAAAGGTGAGAGAAAAAAAGAACTATCTTTAAAACCTGTTAGAGATAAATTAAGTGAATTGCTGAATTTAGATGTTAAATTAATTGATGATATTTTCAGTAATGATGCTAAAACTCAAGTTTTATCTCTTAAAGAAGGTGATATTGTTATGTTTGAAAATTTAAGATTCTATCCCGAAGAAGAGAAAAATGTTGAATCTTTTGCAGAATTATTAGCAGAATTTGGAGATATATATGTAAGTGATGCTTTTGCTGTTTCGCATAGAGAAAATACATCGGTTTTTCTTTTACCAAGTATGTTACCTTCATATGCTGGATTTTTAATGGAAAAAGAGGTAAATACTTTATCAAAACTTATTGAAAATCCAGAAAGACCTTATGTAATTATTATTGGTGGTGCAAAAGTATCTGATAAAATTGGTGTATTAAAAAATCTTGTTAATAAAGTTAATTCGATTTTAATTGGTGGTGGTTCAGCATTTACATTTCTTAAAGCAGAAGGATATAATATTGGATCTTCTATTTATGAAAGAGATATGGAAAATGTTGCAAAAGATATAATTGAACTTGCTTCTAAGAAAAATGTAAAATTTTTACTTCCTGTAGACATTCATGCAACTGAAGAATTAAAAGAGGGAAGAGATCATATGATTGTTCCAATTGAAAAAATTCCATATGATTGGTATGGAGTAGATATTGGTCCTAAAACTATTGAAATTTTTAAAGAAGAGATAAAAAATGCAAAGACTATTTTTTGGAGTGGTCCTCTTGGAGTTTATGAAATGGAATTATATTCTACTGGAACAAAAGAGATTGCAAAAGCTGTCAGCGAAACAGAAGGAATCAAAGTTGTTGGTGGTGGTGATACTATTTCAGCGTTAAATAAATTTGGTTTATTGGATAAAATGACTCATGTTTCAACTGGAGGTGGTGCTCTTCTTGAATTTTTAGAGGGAAAAATATTGCCAGGAATAAAAGTTTTAATGGAGGAGTAATTTATGTATGATTTAATAATAATAGGTGGAGGACCAGCAGGTCTTACTGCTTCAATCTATGCAAAGAGATTTGGTTTAGAAACTTTACTTATTGAAAAACTTGGAACTGGTGGTCAAGTGCCACTAACAGATTTAATTGAAAATTATCCAGGTTTTCCTCAAGGTATTTCTGGTGTTGAACTTGCAACAAATATTACTGAACAAGCAAAAAAATTTAATGTTGAAATAATAAATGATGAAGTTGTTAATGTTGAATTTAATGAAATAAAAAAGGTAAAAACAACTTTTGATGTTTACGAATCAAGAGGAGTTATTATAGCAACTGGAGCATCTCCAAAAAAACTTAATATTCCAGGAGAAAAAGAGTTTACTGGAAGAGGTGTATCTTATTGTGCAGTTTGTGATGCTTATTTTTATAAAAATAGAGATGTTGTAGTAGTTGGTGGTGGAGATTCAGCATTAACTGAGGCTCTTTATCTTACAACATTTGTAAATAAACTTTATCTTGTTCATAGAAGAGATAAATTTCGTGCTGCCCAATATTTACAGGAGAAGGTCTTTAATAATAAAAAAATAGAAATTATTCTTAATTCAGAATTAAAAGAGATTAAAGGCTATAAGAGAGTTGAGAAAGTTTTGATTTATAATAAAGAAAAGGGTGAAAATATTGAATTAAATGTGAGTGGGGTTTTTATTTATATAGGTTTAACCCCTAATACTGAATTGTTTAGAAATAAAATAAATCTTGATGAAAATGGTTTTATTATTACTGATGAGGATATGAGAACAAATATAAGATTTGTTTATGCTGCTGGAGATGTTAGAAGAAAAAGTCTAAGACAGATTATAACAGCATGTAGTGATGGAGCAATAGCAGCAAATACATTTTGTATAGACTCTTGTGATTAAATGTTAAAATTTGTTGGAGTTTACAAATTTTATGGAGAAAAAGAGGCTTTATCAAATATTAGTTTTGAGATAGAAAAGGGTGAGTTTGTATTTATTGCTGGTCCAACTGGTGCTGGTAAGACGACATTACTTAAACTTGTAAGAAAAGAGATTGAGCCAACAAGAGGTGAGATATTTTTTAAAAATAAATCATTAAAAAATATAAAAAATGTTTATGAATTAAGAAGAGAAATTGGAACGGTTTTTCAAGATTATAAACTTTTTCCAAAAAAAACAGTTTATGAAAATGTATCTTTTCCACTTGAAATTCTTGGTATACCAAATAGTGTAATAAGGAAAAAAGTTTATGAGGTTTTAAAAGAGGTTAATTTACTTGATAAAAGAAATCAATTTCCACATACTCTTTCAGGGGGTGAAAAACAAAGAGTTGCTATTGCAAGAGCAATTGTAAATGAACCAGATCTTCTTATTGCAGATGAACCAACTGGAAATCTTGATTGGAAAACTTCATTTTCAATAGTTGATCTTTTTGTTGAAATTAATTTAAAAGGTACAACAATTATTATGTCAACCCACAATGAAGAGATAATAAAAAGATATAATAAAAGAGTTATATATTTAAGAGATGGTAAAAAGGTTCATGAAAAGTATCCTCATATTTATTAGAGAATTAAAAGAAGCCTTAATAAATATAAGGAGATCAATTTTCTTAACACTTATTTATTTTATTGCTATTGTAGTTTCTCTTTACTCAATTGGAATGATCTTTTTCTTTCTTGATTATTCAAATGGTATTAAAAAGGGTGTTGAGAGTAAAATTGAAATATCGTTTTATTTAAAAAGAGATACAACTCAAGAAAGAATAAATGAAATTGAAAATGAAATTAAAATATTAAAAGGCGTTGAAAGTGTTAGATACATTTCTCCAGATATGGCTCTTGAAAATTTAATTAAAGAATATCCTGAATATGAAAATATTTTAAAAGATCTTAATAAAAATCCATTACCTCCTACTTTTTTTGTTAAGCCTGATTCTGTGTATTCTGTTAAAAACATAATTGATGCAATTTCAAAAATTCCTGAAATACAAGAATTTTTTTATTCAAAAGATTTAGTTGATAAAATATTATTTTCAATAAAAACTTTTTCTTTTTTAAGTATAGTCCTCTTTGCAATCTTTATTGGAATATTTATTTTCTTTTTATCATCAACAATCTCCCTTTCACTTTATGCAAGAAGAGAAGATATTGAGATTATGAGGTTAATTGGAACACAACCTTCATATATTAAAATGCCTTTTTATTACGAGGGAATAATTTTAAGTATTTTTGGAAGTATTATATCTTCTATTTTATTAAACAAATCTTATATTGAATTAAATAGACTCTTAAATCTTATTCTTCCATTTTTTGAAGTTGAAAGTTTTGTCAATAAATATGGGATTTTGCCATATATTTATTTGAATATATTAAGTATAATAATATCAATAATAGTTTCTTATTTTGTATTAAGAAGATATCTTAAGGAGATATATACATGAAAAAATTAATTCTTATTTTACTTTTAATTTTTTTACTCTTATCTCCATCTTTAATAAAGGCAGATGACGATTTAGAAAAAGAGAAGAAAATATTAAACAATTTAAAATCAACGCTTGAGTTATTTCAAAAAAAATTAAATGAAACAGTTTCTTATAAAAAAACAATTTTGGGTGAAATTGATGAAATTGAATCAAGGATAAAAGAAGTTAGTTTAAAAATAGCAAATTTAGAAAAAAATATAAATGATACAAAAAATAAAATTGAAATTTTAGAAAATAATATTCTTTTAACACAAATTGAAATTAATAAAGATAAAGAAATAATTGGTGATAAACTATTCTTAATTTATAAAATAAAAAATGAACTTCCAATTGATATTTATTTCTCTTCAAAAACAATAGGAGAACTTTTTACAAGAATTAATTTTTTAAATATTCTTATTAGATCAAATAGAGAATCTTTAGAAGAACTAAGAAAAAAGGAAGAGGCATTAAGAAAAGAAAAAGAGAATTTAGAAAAAGAAAAGAAGAATTTAGAATCTTTTTTAAAAGAAAATGAAATTTTAAAAAACTCCTTAACTCAAGAAGAGAAAAAGAGAGATGTTTTACTTAAAACTCTTTTAACAAAAGAAGAGGAATATAAAAAAGAGATAGAGATATATAAAAAGAAAATAGAGGAACAGGAAGAAAAAATTCAGGAAATAATAAGAAGAGCAGAACTTGCAAAAAGGTTGCCTGAAGTTGGAAATATAATTTGGCCTGTAAAAGGTTCAATTGTATCTCCTTTTGGAATGAGGATACATCCTATATATAAAGTTTGGGCATTTCATTCTGGAGTTGACATTGATGCTTCTACTGGAACACCAATTAAAGCGGTCGCTGATGGAATCGTAATTTATGCTGGATGGCTTGGCTCTTATGGTATTGTTGTATTTATAAAACATGGAGGAAATATCACAACAGTTTATGCTCATATGCAATATTTTACTGTTGAATTAAATCAATATATTAAACAAGGAGATATAATTGGATATGTTGATAATACTGGGTTATCAACTGGTCCACATCTTCATTTTGAAATAAGAATAGATGGGAAACCAGTTGATCCTCAAAAATGGCTACCATAAAAAGAGGTGAATTATGAGAAAAATTTACTTTATTTTTTTAATTTTGATTGTTTTATCTT
The DNA here is from genome assembly GCA_030018355.1 of Caldisericia bacterium. NCBI lineage: Bacteria > Pseudomonadati > Caldisericota > Caldisericia > Caldisericia bacterium. The sequence continues at coordinate 260,965 of JASEFN010000003.1, forward strand.
TTATATTTGGCTTCTCTTTATCTTATTTAATTTTTAATAAACCAATAATTCCTATAGCAACAAATAAATTCGAACTATTAAATGAAGTTAGTGATCTTATTGTAAAAAATTATGTTGATGAAAAAAATGAGATTGATTTATGTAAAGGACTTGTCTCTTCATTAAATGATCCATATTCAAACTTTTTCACACCAGAGGAGTATTCAAAATTTAAAGAAGATATTTCTGGTGAATATGTTGGAATAGGAGTTTTAATTGGAATGAGAGACAATAAAATAAAAATTCTCCAAGTTTTTAAAAATTCTCCTGCTTTTGAGGCAGGCCTTCCAGTTGGTTCTTACATAATTGAAGTTGACGGAGTAAAAACTGAAAATTTGTCGCTTGATGAAGTTGCAAATATGGTCAGAGGAAAAGAGGGTACATTTGTGAATATTAAAGTTGAAAAAAATAGCGAAATTTTATCATTTAAAATACAAAGAAGAAAAATAGTTGCAGAAACAGTTAGTTATAAAATTATAGAAAATAATATCGGATATTTGAAAATTTTAACATTTACAGATAGCACTCCTAATGAAGTTGTAGACGCTCTAACAGAATTTAATAAAGAAAATATAAAAGGACTAATATTAGATTTAAGGGATAACCCTGGAGGATTACTTTCTTCTCTTAAAAAAGTTGCTGACTATTTACTTCCAGAAGGAACTCTTTTTTATATAGAAAAAAAGGGTGAAAAAATAGAAGTCAAAACTTATGGTAAAGGTCTTAATTTTCCTTTGGTTGTTTTGGTTAATGAAAATAGCGCCTCTGCAAGCGAAATTCTTGCTGGAGCAATTAAAGATAGAAATTTAGGAACTTTAATAGGAACAAAAACATATGGGAAGGGATTAATCCAAACTATTTATAATTTAAAAGGAGGATATGGTTTAGAATTAACAACTGAAAGATATTTAACTCCCAGTTTATATGCCCTTAATGGAAAAGGAATTGAACCAGATATTGTTATAGAATTTGAAGAAAATAAAGAAGATCCTTTTATGGATTCTCAAATGGTTAAAGCAATCGAATATTTAAAGAAGTTAATTAAATAAGAGATATAATTTAATTATGCTTATTGTAATTTCTGGACCATCTGGCTCTGGAAAGGGAACAATAATAAAAGAGGTTTTAAAGATAAGACCTGAATTAGTTTATTCAGTATCTTACACAACAAGACCAAAAAGAGAAGGAGAAGTTCATGGGAAAGATTACTATTTTATAAGTACAAGTGAATTTGAAGATTTAATAAAGAAAAATTTTTTTCTTGAATGGGCAAAAGTTTATAATTTCTATTATGGTACAAGCAAAGAATTTGTAATGGAAAATTTAAGAAAAAATAAAGATGTAATACTCGAAATAGAGATTCAAGGTGCAAGAAAAATAAGAGAAATTTTTGACAAACAAAATGCAGTTTTTATATTTATTGCTCCACCTGATTTTGAAGAACTTAAGAGAAGAATTCTCGAACGAAAAAGAGGAGAAACAGAAGATGAGATAAAAGAACGACTTAACTTTGCTGTTCAAGAACTTGAGGAAAGTAAAAAATATGATTATATTATTATTAATGACTCAGTAGAAAAAGCAGTTAAAGAAGTTATAGATATTATTGAAAAAGAAAGGAGGAAGTTTTATGGCGTTTAATTTTGATAGAGCAATTAAAAGAACAAAAGGAAATAAATATATTTTTACAATTGGAGTAATTAAGAGAGCAAAAGAACTATTTTCATTATATCCCTCACCTCAAAAATCTCCAGCCTCTTTTATTGATTTAGCAGCAAAAGATATAGAGGAAGAAAGAGTTGAGGTTATTAAATAATAAAAAAGTTTTAATAGGAATTACAGGTGGTATTGCTGCTTATAAAGTTCCAAATCTTATCAGAGATTTAATAAAATTAAATTGTGAAGTAAAAGTAATTCTAAGTGAAAGTGCATTAAATTTTTTAACTCCTTACACTTTAAAAATTTTAACTAAAAACGATGTTTTAATTGATCAATTTGAAACATATGATAAAGGAAAAATTATTCACACATCACTTGCAAATTGGCCAGATTTATATGTAATTGTTCCTGCAACTGCAAATACAATTGCAAAAATTAGAAATGGTATAGCAGATAATCTTATAACCCTCTTTCCACTTTCCTCAACAACCAAAATTCTAATTGTTCCATCAATGCATACAAATATGTATGAAAATAAGATAACTCAGGAAAATCTAAGTGTTTTAAAAGAGAGAGGTTTTTTTATTTTAGAACCAGAAATTGGTGTTCTTGCTGGGGGTGATATTGGGAAAGGAAGATTACCTGAAAATGAAAGAATTTTGTTTGAAATAATTTATTTACTTTATAAAAAACCTCTTAAAAATAAAAAGGTATTAATTACTGCAGGACCAACAAGAGAATTTATAGATAAAGTAAGATTTATTTCAAATCCTTCAAGTGGGAAAATGGGTTTTGAACTTGCAATTGAGAGCGTATTAAGAGGTGGAGATACAACTTTAATTTCTGGACCTGTTAATTTATTACCACCCCCAAGATTAAATTATATAGGTGTAAATTCTGCCTATGAGATGTTTAATGAAGTTTCTAAATATTTTGATAAGATAGATTATTTAATTATGTCATCTGCTGTTTGTGACTTTAAGCCTAAGGAAACTTATAAAGAAAAAATAAAAAAAGAAAATTTTTCTTATAATCTTCAACTTGAAGAAACAATTGATATCTTAAAAGAAGTTGGAAAAAGAAAAAAGCATCAAAAATTAATTGGATTTGCTCTTGAAACAGAAAATATTTTTGAGAATGCAAAAAAGAAACTTATTGAAAAAAATCTTGATATGATTGTAATAAATACAATATCAGAAGAGAGTGGTTTTGAGGTTGAAACAAATAAAATATCAATAATGAAAAAAGATGATAATAAAATATATTCTTTTCCTGTTTTACCAAAAAGTGAGGTTGCAAAAATAATTTTTGACTTTATGGAGGAGTTATGAACTGGGTTTATATTGAAGATTTAAAAGATTATGTTGGAAAGGATGTTGAAATAAGAGGATGGTTATACAATTCAAGGTTTTCAGGAAAGATAATTTTTTTAATTTTAAGAGATGGAACTGGTTTTGCACAATGTGTAGTTTCTCTTGGAGATGTGGGTGAAGAGATTTTTGAAAGAGCAAAAAAATTAACACTTGAATCTTCTTTAATTCTTAGAGGAGTTGTAAGAGAAGAGAAAAGAGCAATTGGTGGTTATGAAATTTTAACAAAAGATATTGAAATAATTCAGATTGTGGAAAATTATCCAATTGGACCAAAAGAGCATGGTATTGAATTTTTAATGGAAAATAGACATCTTTGGCTTCGATCAAGAAAACAATGGGCAATACAAAGAATAAGAAATGAACTTATAAAAAGTATCAGAGATTTCTTTTATGAAAACAAATTTTTACTTTTTGATTCTCCAATTTTAACACCATCTGCATGTGAGGGAACAACTACTCTTTTCGAAATAGATTATTTTGGTGAGAAAGCATTTCTTTCTCAAAGTGGTCAATTATATAATGAGATTGGTGCTGCAGCATTTGGTAAAGTTTATTGTTTTGGACCAACATTTAGAGCAGAAAAATCAAAGACAAGAAGACATCTTATGGAATTTTGGATGGTTGAACCAGAGGTTGCCTTTTTAGATCTTGAAGGAAATATGAAATTAATTGAAGATTTTGTTTCTTATATAGTACAAAGAGTTATTGAGAGAAAAAAAGAGGAATTAAAAATTCTTGAAAGAGATACTTCAAAACTTGAAAAGGTAAAACCTCCTTTTCCAAGGATAACATATACAGAAGCACTTGAAATATTAAAAAGGAAAGGGAAAGAGATACCTTGGGGTGATGATTTTGGAGGAGATGAGGAGACAGCAATATCAGAAGAGTTTGAAAAACCTGTAATGGTCTATAAATATCCAAAAAAATGTAAAGCGTTTTATATGAAAGAGGATCCAGAAAATCCTGATCTTTCACTTTCTGTTGATCTACTTGCTCCTGAAGGATACGGAGAAATTGTTGGTGGTGGACAAAGAGAGGATAGTTATGAAAAACTACTAAAAAGAATGGAAGAATTGAATATTCCAATTGGACCATATGAATGGTATCTTGAATTAAGAAAATATGGTACATTTCCTCATTCTGGATTTGGTCTTGGCGTTGAAAGAACTTTAGCATGGATTTGTGGAATACACCATGTTAGAGAGACAATACCTCTTCCAAGATTACTTGAAAGAATTTATCCATAAATTGTGTTAGAATTAAATTGATAAATTTTTTCAAAAAGGAGATTTTGATATGTATGTATATTTAAATAATGCAGCTACAACAAAAGTTGATGGAAGAGTTTTATTTAAAATGAGTAAATATTTTTCTGAACTTTATGAAAATCCAATGACTTCAAACTATTCTCCTCTTGCAAAGAATGTTGAAGATGAGATGGATAAAGCGAGAGAGTCTATTGCAAAATTACTCAATTGTAAACCAAATGAGATATATTTCACTTCAGGTGGTACTGAATCTGATAATTGGGCAATAAAAGGTATTTGTTTAAGAAATTGGGATAAAAAAGGAGAAATTATCTCAACTCCAATTGAGCATATGGCAATTATTGCAACTCTTAAAACTGTTGAAAAGTGGGGATTTAAAGTAAAATTTTTACCTGTGAATAAATACGGTATGGTTGATCCAGATGATTTAAAAAAGTTAATAACAAAAGATACTCTTCTTGTTTCAGTTATGCATGCAAATAATGAAATAGGAACTATTGAACCAATTGAAGAGATTGGAAAAATTTGTAGAGAAAAAGGAATTGTTTTTCATACAGATGCAGTTCAAACTGCGTGTCATATTGATATTGATGTTAAAAAAATGAATATTGATTTACTATCGCTTTCTGCACATAAATTTTATGGACCAAAAGGAGTTGGTGCACTTTTTATAAGAGAAGGAGTTGAAATAGATCCATTTATGGATGGCGGACATCAAGAGAAAGGTTTAAGATCTGGTACACACAACTCTCCATCAATTATTGGAATGGGAGAAGCAGTTAATATTGCTTTAAAAGAGATGGAAGAAGAAAGAAAAAATGTACTTTATATGAGAAATATGATAGAAGAAAAAATTAAAAATCTTGAAGGTGTTTATATAAATGGAGATCCTTATAAAAGATTACCAAATAATTTAAGTATATCAATTGAGGGTGTAAAAGCAGAATCTCTTTTAGTTTATCTTGCATTAAATGGAATAATTGTCTCTGCTGGTGCTGCATGCAGTGCAAAAGAAAAAGAGGTTTCACATGTATTAAAAGCAATTGGTCTTCCAGAAGATCTTGCTTACAATACAATAAGAATTTCACTTGGAAAATTTAATTATCCAAAAGAAATTGAATATTTTAATGAAGTTTTAGAAACAGGTATTAAAAAGTTAAGAGAATTAGCACCAAGATAAGGACATTCTAATGTATTTATTTGGAGAAAAATTTGTAGATCACTTTTTAAATCCAAGAAATGTTGGAGAGATTGAGAATCCAGATTCTATTGGTATAGTAGAAGAGGAAAAAGGCGGAGGCAAAATTATTTTTTATATAAAGGTTAATGGAGATAGAATTATTGATATTAAGTATAAAATTTTAGGATGTCCATCAGCAATCAGTAGTGCGAGTTTAATTTCAGAAAGTTTTATAGGAGCGACATTAGAAGAGTGTTTAAAAATTGATATAAATTTTTTAAAAAATAATTTTGGAGATTTATCTCAAGACGTTCTTTATTGTGGAAATTTATCAATTGAAGCATTTAAGAATGCAATTATTAATTTCTTAAAAAAGGAGGAAAAGAATGATTGATAGAGAAAAAGTAATTGAAGTTTTAAAAGGAATATATGATCCAGAGATACCAATAAATATTTGGGATCTTGGACTTGTATATAAACTTGATATAAATGAAAATAACGATATTTATATTTTAATGACACTTACATTTGCAGGTTGTCCTATTGGAAGTTATCTTATAAATAAGGTTGAAGAAGAGTTGAAAAAAATTGAAAATGTTAACAATGTAAAAGTTGAATTAACATTTGATCCTCCATGGACACCAGATAGAATAAATGAAGAGGTAAAAAAAGAGTTAGGAATTTAATGTTTATGAAAAGAATATATCTTGATAATGCAACAACAACAAGGGTTGATGATGAGGTTTTAAAAGAGATAAACTATTATTATACAGAGATTTATGGTGTTCCATCTTCAATTTTTAGTCATAGAGAAGGTCTTTTGGCAAAAGAAAAAGTGGAAAGCACAAGAGAGTTAATTTCAAAAAAGATAAATAAAAAAGAGGGTGAAATAATTTTCACTTCAGGTGGAACTGAAGGAAATAATATTATTATAAAAGGAGTGAGTAATAAACTTAAAGAAAAGGGAAATCACTTGATAACCTCTCCGATAGAACACCTTTCAGTTTTAAATGTAATGAAGTTCCTTGAAAAGAAAGGATTTCAAATTTCATATGTTAGAGTTGACAAAAATGGTTTTGTAGATTTAGATGAATTAAAAAAACTAATTAAAAAAGATACCATTTTAATTTCAATTCAACATGTAAATCAAGAAACAGGTGTCATTCAAAATATTGAAGAGATTGGAAAAATTGCAAAAGAAAAAGAAGTTTTATTTCATGTTGATAGTTCTCTTGGTTTTCCATTTTTAGATGTTGATGTAGAGAAAATGAATATCGATTTTTTAACTATTACAGCCCATAAATTTCATGGTCCAAAAGGAGTTGGGGCAATTTACATAAGAGATTTGAATAAACTTAAACCTATTATGCATGGTGGATACAATGAATTTAACTTAAGACCAGGAACAGAAAATGTGCCTTTGATTGCTGGTTTAGGAAAAGCAATAGAAATCTTTAATAAAGAAGATTATAAAAGAATTAATGAGTTAAGATTATATTTACTTGAAAAAATTAAAAATGAAATTTCAGATATAAGGATTAATACACCAATTGAAAAATCTCATTCAGGAATTTTAAATATAACATTTTATTTTGTTGAAGGAGAATCTATTGTTTTACGAATGGATATGGTGGGAGTTTCTCTTATAACTGGTTCTGCATGTTATAGTAAATCTCTTGAAGCAAGCCATGTTTTACTTGCTATGGGTTTATCACATGAAGATGCACATGGTTCAATTAGATTTTCTCTTTCAAAATACAATACAAAAGAAGAAATTGATTATGTGGTTGAAGAATTGAAAAAAACAATTAAATTTTTAAGAGACCTTAGTCCTCTTAAAAGGGAGAATTAACCATGTCAATGCCATATTCTAAAAAAGTTATTGAACTTTTTTTAAACCCAAAAAATGTTGGTGAAATAGAAAATCCAGATGGTTTTGCAACAGAAGGTAGTCCTGCATGTGGAGATATGGTTTCTGTATATATAAAAGTTGATAAAGAAACTCAAAGAATTGTAGATATAAAGTTTAAATCTTTTGGATGTGCATCAAATATAGCAACTGCATCAATTGTAACTGAGATGGTTAAAGGTAAAACTATTGAAGAAGCAAAGAAAATAACATGGAAAGAAGTTGTTGATGAGTTAGGTGGTCTCCCACCCATTAAACTTCATTGTTCAATACTTGCAGTTGATGCACTTCAAGCAGCAATAACAAATTATGAAGAGAAAATGGGAATTCAGAAAGAAAAGGTTCCAACAGATGAAAATTTAATTAGAAAAAGACTTAGACATGTTATTGACCCAAATACTGGGAAAGAAATTATTGGTAGTGGAGTTGTTAAAAAAATTGAGATAAAAGATGGAATTATAAATATCGAACTCAATATGAGCGAATTAAATCAATTTGCTAATTCAATAAAAGAAGAGATTCAAGAAAAATTAAAATATAGATGGGATGTAAAGGAGGTAAATGTAAAATTTTCAGATTAAAATGCTGGAGTTTATTTTAGCAACAAATTTAAAAAAAGATCTACTTGAGATTCTTGATGAAGTTGAAAAAGGAAGATCATATCTCATTGTTAAAAAGGGTAAACCTTCTGCTGTTCTTCTTAATGTAGAATATTATGAAAGTCTAATTGAAACTGTAAAACTTCTTAAAGATAAAGAATTTTTAAAAGAATATTTAAAAATTGAAGAAGATTAGACTCCTTTTAGATAATTACTACTTGTCAAACGAAGATGTTTACAAAAATGGAAAAGTTATCTATTCTACAAAAATTAATTTTAATTATTTCAAATTTTCTTTAATAATCCTTTCAGCAAGAAAGTTTGATAAAGAGAAAATTTTAAAAATTTTAAATTCATTTAATCAAAAAGAAATTTATGAATATATCTTTGTTGTAGGAAAAAAGGAGGACAAAGAGTGGTTAATTAAAAATTTAAATATATTGAATGGAAAAGTCATTTTAAATCCCAATCCACATGATGTATTGTATACATCAATTAAACTCTCATTAAGAGCAATAAGTGAAAGAATAGATTATATCTGTTTTCATTTTTCAGTTTTGTCAGAAATTAAAAAAGAGACTGTTAAATATTTAATTGAAAGAGTTATAAAAAGTGATAAAGATATTTTTATTCCTATTTATCTTTCAAAAAGAGGACATCCTATCATTTTTAAAAAGGAAATGAAGAAAATTTTAAGTTCATTAAGAAAAGAAAAAGGACTTCCTTATATTTTAAAAAATTTCAAAGATAGAATAGAAGAGATTGATGTTAGTGATGTAGGAATTTTAAAATGAGAATTGCAACATGGAATATAAATTCAATAAAATTAAGAATTGAATATTTAATTAAATTGATAAAAGATTATCAAATAGATGTAATTTGTCTTCAAGAAACAAAAATTAGTGACGAAAATTTTCCAATTGAACCTTTTGAAAAAGAGAATCTTTTTGTTTCTTATTCTGGTGAAGGTGGAAGAAATGGAGTTGCAATTATATCTAAATTAAAGCCAAAGTTCGAAAGAATTGGTTTTTTGGATGGAGAGGAGGATACTGAGAGAAGATTAATTGCTGTTAAAATAGAAGATAAATATTTTGTTAGTGTTTATGTGCCTCTTGGAGGACCAAAATCTTCAGAAAGATTTTTTTATAAATTAAGATTTTTTGATAGATTAAAAAGATATTTTAATAGATTCCACAAAAACGATGAAAAAATATTTCTTTGTGGAGATTTTAATGTAGCACTTGAAGAGATAGATGTGTATAACCCACAAGAACTTGAAGGAGAGATTGGATTTTTAAAAGAAGAGAGAGAAAAACTTAAAGAATTTTTGGATTGGGGATTTTATGATTCATTTAGGTTTATTTATCCAGATAAAAAAGAATTTTCTTGGTGGGATTATAGATGGAATTCATATGAAAAAAATCGAGGAATGAGACTTGATTATATATTTATAACACAAACCCTTATAGAAAATTTAGTGGATGTAATTTTATTAAAAAACTATAGAGAAATTGAAAAGCCATCAGATCACATTCCGGTTATAGTAAGTATAAAATGAAATTATAATATCTAAAAATTTGTTTTGATTAAATTTCTTTTTAAATTTATTTCATAACTTTTTTTAAAATGATAACCATAAATTGTTAATGTGATGTAAGTTATTATTGATTTTGGATTTTTTATAATAGTTTTTATAAAGGTTTTCCAATAATAAAATCTTGAATTTTCAATTAGTCCCAATTTAAATGTTGATTTTAAAAAGGCTAAAAAAGCGGGATAAATTTCAGATAAACAAATTTTATGTTTATTTTTTGGTTTATAATTTTTTATAAAATTCCAAACTCTTTGATAAAATTCTTTATAAGAATATAAATCATTGATTATGTTTTTATATCCTTCAATCAATTTTTCCTTACTTAACCTTTTAGGAATAAAATTAACAAGAAAATCTGTATTATTACCACTACTTATATTTAAAATTCTATTTTCTTTCCTTAATCTATAAAAAAGTTTTGTTTCTGGAAGAACATTCAAAATTCCTACCATCGCTGTTACTATACCACTTTTTTGAACAAATTTTTTCATTTTATCAAAAATTGAAACATCATCATTATCAAAACCAATTATAAACCCACCCATAACCTCAAATCCTCTTTTTTGTAAAATTTTTATATCATCAATTAAATTTCTTTTAGTATTTTGTATTTTATTAGCCTCTTTTAAACTTTCCTCATCAGGTGTTTCAATTCCAATAAAAACTTTATTAAAATTTGCTTCAATCATTAAATCCATAAGTTCATTATCATCAGTAAGATTAATTGATGTTTCAGTAAAAAGATTGAAAGGGAAATGTTTTTCCTTTTGCCAATCTATTAAATACTTAAGCATTTCTTTAACATTTTTTTTATTTCCTATAAAGTTATCATCAACAATAAAAACTGAGCCTCTCCACTTTTTTTCATATAATACATCAAACTCCTTTATCATCTGTTCAGGTGTTTTTGTTCTTGGTATTCTTCCGTTTATTAAAACAATATCGCAAAATTCACAATCAAATGGACATCCTCTTGAATATTGAATTGACATTGATGCATAATTTTTAAAATTAATTAAATCCCATTTTGGCAATGGAACAAACCTTAAATCAGGTTTTTCTTCTTGTTTATAAATGTGTTTAAGTTCATTATTTAAGATATCTTGAATTAATTGTGGCATAATTAATTCCCCCTCACCTATTACAATTGAATCTATATCTGGATAATCAACAAAGGCAGTTGTAAAAAGTGGACCTCCTGCAACTATTTTTTTATTAAATTTTTTAATCCTCTTTAATATACTATCTAAGGAATCTTTTTGAACAAGCATAGCACTTATAAAAATAAAATCTGCTATTATAAGAGTTATATTTTTCTTAAATGTTACATATGATAATATATACATTAGAATGGAATTTATTGATATTGAAAATATTTTTGGATTTGAAAAAGATTTTAAAGATTTAGAAGTTAAAGAGGATAAGTTCAAAAATTTTTATTTTAAAAAAGTAAAATTTAGAAGCACTCTTCAATCAATGTATGATGAAAATAATTTTATATATGGTTATATATTTTATCCAGAAAAAAATTATAATGGAATAAATATAATTGCAATTCATCCTGTTCATGAAGCATATCCAGCATTTGAGTATGCTTGTGTTTACTATTTTACAAAAAGGTGTTATAAAGTTTCTTATATTTCACTTCCATATCATAGAGAAAGAACTCCCAAAGGAAAAAAATGCGGTGAACTTTTCTTTAGCAATGAAGATGAAGATTATTTCTTTTCAATGAGACAAAGTGTTGTTGATTTAAGGCACTTTATATATTTTTTAAAAACTTATGAGAATGATTTAAACTTTTATGGAATTGGACTTTCCTTGGGAGCAATTTTATTAAATATTTTAATGGGAGTAGATAATGAAATTAAAAAAGGAGTTTCAATTATGGGAGGAGGAAATATTTTAAGATTAACTTGGGAGGGCCTTTATGGAATTTCATCAAGAAGATATTATAAAAGCAAAGGTTTAAACTATGAAACATATAAGAAGGAGTTAAAAGAATATTTAAATTATATTGAAAAAGTTAAAAAAGAGAAAAAATTAATAAAAACAGATAAATTATGGTATCTTGTGGATCCATTAACTTACTCATCTTTTAATAATCCAAGAAATGTTCTTTTTATTAACGGAATTTTTGATTTTGTGGTTGTGAAAAGTTCTGTAATTGAACTTTGGAAAAATTTGGGAAAACCAAAATTAATTTGGATTCCATCAAGTCACTATTTTATACCTGTTTTTTTCCCATTTGTTCTTTATCTCTCAGAAATGTTTTTTAAAAGTTAAAACATTTTTATGAAATTTTGCTAATTTTAAAAATTTATTATATAATTTAAACTTGTGAATTTTATTTAGGAGGAGTGAGTTTTATGGCAAGAAGATGTGATATTTGTGGAAAAGGGCCAATGAGTGGAAACAATGTTTCCCACTCAAATAGAAAAACAAGAAGAGTTTGGAGACCAAACTTACATAAAGTTACTAAATTGGTAAATGGAAAACTTCTTAGACTTAATGTTTGTTCAAAATGTTATAAGAAACTTGATGAACTTATAGCGACTCGCTTATAGCAAGGAGAAGGCCTTCATCAAATTGAACTTCTCCTTCTTTTCCAATGAATTCATTACTTAGTGTTATTGAACTTCCTAAGTAAATATTTTTACTATCAAGTTCATATTTAAAATTTTTGATCTTTAAATTTTTTATTTCAAAAGTTAAAGGATAAAAAGAGACAATTCCACAATTTCTTTTTTGAAATTTATAATATTTATTAATTATAAAAATAAAACAAGGAGGGTGAAAGATTAATCCTTTCCCACCCTCCTTGTGAATTTTTATTAGAAGAGAAATGTTGAATAGAGTATGATCAATTCTTTCTCCAATAGCACCCCAAAATTCAATTTCTTTAAAACCTCTTTCAATTAAATAATCAACAGCAAGTTCAGAATCACTTTTATCTTTTTCTTTTGGAAAAATTATTTTATTTTTAAATTCAACCTCATTTATAGAATCAAGATCTCCAATTATTAAATCTGGTTCAATATTAAGTTTAATAGAATTTAAATAACCACCATTGCATGTAACTATAAATGGTCTATTTTTTACTCTTTTTTTATATTCATCATATTGAGTAGATAGATTTCCATTTAAGATAACAATTGCTCTTTTTAAATTCTCCAAATTTCTTTTCTTCTCCTTAATAGATATAATACAAGAATTGCAACAATAGTTCCAGGTATAAGATGAGATAGTATATAAGATGCTACATAAAAGTGGACATTCATTCCTTTAGGCGCAAATTGAGTAAAATATAGAATTCCTGAAATATAATGGAAAATAAATCTTCCAAATGCACCAACAATTACTCCTAAAATCCAATATCTATTTTTAAAAACAGAAAGTCCTGCTAAACCCAGAGCCATATGAGCAAATGGATAATCAAGTAAAAGTTGGAATGGATGAATAACAAAATAATCTGTCAATAATAAAAGGAACCCTACTATTGCTCCTAAAATTATTCCACTTTTAATGCCTCTTTTAAGGGACAAAAAGAAAACAGGTATCATATCAAGGCCAATATTTCCACCCTGTGGCATTTGAAAGAAAATTTTACTTAAATATGCAAGAAGTAAACCTAATGCACTCAAAATTCCTATTTCAGTTATTTCTTTAATAGACAAAAATTTAACTTTCATTTAATTCCCCCCTAATTTTATGCTGTTTGTTTTAAAATTTCTACTAATCTCTCTCCAGCCAGTTTAAAAACTATAATTGAAATTATAATTTCTGGAGCAATATATGAGATATTATAAATAAAAGAATAATATGCTGGATTCCAACCTTCTGGTGCATATTGAGCAAAGTAAATAATACCTGAAATAAAATGCATTAAAAATCTTCCTAAAAGTCCAATTGTAATACCTAAAATTTTGTTTTTTGGGAAAAATCCACATAAACCAACCATTCCAAAAGCAATTGGATAATCAAGTAAAAGTTGAATTGGGTGAACAACATAAGGACCAATTATTAATTGTATTAAACCGTGAATAATTGCAACAGTTAATCCAATTTTTCCTCCATATCTAAATGCAATAATCATAATTGGAACAAGAGATGCAGCCGTTACAGATCCACCTTGTGCCCAAAACCCAGAAATTTTAATCTCTGAAAGAATTGTTGATAATGCTAGAGCAAGACCAATTTCTGCAATTTGTCTTGAAGTTAATCTTTCTTTTCTTCTTAAAACAATTCCTAAAAAAAGAGCTGAAAGAATGATCATAATAACCATAATAATTGTGTGAACAGTTGGATTTGAAAAAAATTCATTAAATGCTTCGAAAAAGTTTTGCATAAAACGCCTCCCTCTTTTAAAATTTAGCCAAGGGAAGCGGGGGAAATGTTTAGCACTTCCTCCGCTGGCATTACCCAGTTCAGGTTCAAAGGGTTGGGAAAGATTAACTCTTTCCCTCTCAGCCGCCTAAACCAAGGCAGCACCCCTGGCCAGTATTAATTATACCATTTTCTTGACATTAAATTAAGTTAAAATATAATAAAATTATAAAATTTTTAATAATAGGAGGATTTAGCAATGAGAAAGAATCCACCCGAGAAGGTTAGTGAAGATAAGGTATGTTTTGATGTTTCTGAAATAGAACCAATATTATCTGGGCCATCTCTTCATCTCAAACCATGGATACCAAAAGCAATTAAACTTTCAACTGGAGAAATGATGTTAATAAGAGAGGCAAAATTAGAAGAGGCACCACTTCTTTTAAGTTATCTTAGAAAATTTTTAGATATTGATCATGATTTTTATGATATTGTTGGAGCAAGAGTTTATGCAGAAGTTCTTGGTTGGTATAGAAACAGATTAAAGGATCCATATACTCTTCTTGGAATTATTGATGGAAAAGTTGTTGGTTTTGCAAATGGAAGGTTAATGAATAAAGATATTAATATTTCACTTCACACAATGGCATTTAGACGTGGAGGAAAAATTGGTGCTATAATGTATTACGCAAAAACCTGGTATGCTTTTGAAATTTTAGGAAATAAAGAGTTTTGGGCCACATATGAAAGTTATAATGGATGGAAAAGATGGGGAGTTGGTATGGCACAACCTTCTTATCCTTGGCCAGAATATCAACATGAATTAGGTGGTGCAAGAGTTTACTATGTAACAAAAGAATATTGGGACGCAGTTGTTAAAAATTACATTAGAGATATGGTTGGCGCAGATTTTGAAGAGCCAACAGAAGAATTGATTAAAAAGAATGAAAAAATTTACATGCCAGAAACTCTTGAAGAGTAAAAATTGATCTTTTTTATTTGCCCCCTTATTTAATAAGGGGGCTTTTTTATTTTTAATAGTAATTTAATGTTATAATAAAACAATGAAAGGATTAAGACCTGAGAAACTCAAAAAGATGGTTAAAGAAGAAGTATCACTCATTTTAAGAGAAAAGATACAAGATCCAAGGCTAAGAGAAAAATATTTGACTGTAACAGATGTTGAATTTTCATCTGATTTAAAACATGTAAACATATATATTTATGTTCATAATAAAGATGAAGTAGAGATTGTTTTTTCTGGATTAAAATCTGCAGCAAAATTTATTCAAGAAGAGATTGGTAAAGATTTAAAATTAAGATATACACCAATTGTTCATTTTAAAGAAGATAAAACTCTTGATAGAGGAATGAAAGTAATCGAGATTCTTAATAAGATAAAAGATGAAGAAGATAATAGAGACAATAAAGAATCATAAAAGATTTTTGCTTATATCTCATGAAAATCCAGATGGTGATGCTGTAGGTTCTATTTTAGGACTCTATTTTGGTTTAAAAAAACTTAAAAAGTTTGTTATTCCTGTATTACCAGATCCAGTTCCAAAAATTTACTCATTTTTAAATGGTGCTAATGATATAAAAAATGATTTTGAATTAGATGAAATTGAAGTTGCAATAGTTCTTGATTGTGCTGATATTGGTAGGGTAGAAAACCTTAAAAAAAAATTAATGATGATTCCTTACAAGATTAATATTGATCATCATCCCTCAAATTTTTCATTTGGTGAAATAAATTATATTGACCCAAAATCTTCGTCAACATCTGAGATTGTCTTGAAATTATTAACAAGATTAAAAGTTGAAATAGATAAAGATATATCTTTTGCACTTTACACTGGTCTATTAACAGATACTGGTGGATTTAGATTTGCAAATACAAATTTAAAAACTTTAAAAGCAGCAACTTTTCTTGTTAAAAATGGCGCAGATCCTTTTTATATCTCAGAAATGGTTTATAGTATGAAACCTTTAAAGGCACTTAAACTTCTTGGAAGAGCACTTGAAAAACTTAAAAAGGAAAATGGAATAGTTTATTCAATATTAACTCTTGAGGATTTTAAAGAATTTGGTGCAGAAGAAGAAGATGCAGAAGGTATAGTTGAATATTTAAATAAATCAAATGAAGCAAATATTGCTATTTTATTTAAACAAAAATTTAATGGCTCTTACAAAGTAAGTTTAAGAAGCAAAGGTGATATAGATGTTAAGGATATTGCTTTAAAATTTGGAGGGGGTGGGCATATGAATGCTGCTGGATTTGATGTTAAAGATGAACCATTGAATGTAATTAATAAAATTTTATTGGAGTTAAAAATTAAATGAAAGAGTTATTTTCTGGAATAATAAACTCTTTTAAACCACCAGGTATTACATCTTTTCAATTTATGAGTATTATAAAAAAGTTGTGTAAATTTAAAAAAGTTGGTCATGGCGGAATTTTAGATTTTATGGCTCAAGGTGTTTTACCAATTCTTGTTGGTGAAGCAACAAAACTCACACCACTTCTTTTTTTGCTACCTAAGGAGTATGAAGGAGAAATAACTTTTGGAATTAAAACAGATAGCGATGATATTTGGGGAAATGTTTTAGAGGAGCGTGATTCCTCATATCTCACAATAAGAGAAATTGAAAAGATAAAAGGTGAATTTATAGGAAGAATATTTCAAGTTCCACCACAATTTTCAGCAAAAAGAATTTCAGGCGAAAGAGCATATGAAATTGCAAGGAGAGGAGAAGTTGTTCCATTAAAAGAACAAGAAGTTGAAATTTATCAATTTGAAATTATAGATTTTATGGAAGGTAAATATCCAAAATTGAAATTTAAAATACTTTGTTCTTCAGGCACTTACATGAGAAGTTTAGCAAGAGATATGGGCGAAAAACTTGGCACTTTTGGAATTTTATCTTATTTAATAAGATCTGCTGTTGGAAAACTCGAAGTAAAAGATAGTTTTCATTTAGATGAAATAGAAGATTATGTTTTAAATAATAAAATTGATAATTTAATAATTTCTATAAGCAATTTTCTTGATTTTATACCAAAAGTTCAACTTCCTCAAAGAAAATTAACACTATTTATAAATGGATCACAAATTAAATACGAACATCCATTTTTAAAAGGAGGGTATGTTCTAGTAGTTAATGGATTACAAGAGGCAGTTGGAATTGGAAAATATATTGAAGATAGAGGAATTTTAAAACCAGTAAGAATATTAAAATCAAATGAAAATTTATAGAGAATTCCAAAAATTAGATGAACAAATAACTATTTCGATAGGGACATATGATGCAATTCATTGTGGTCACATAGAAATTATTCAAAAAATGAAGGATTTTGGTTTAAAAACATGTATTATTTCTTTTTATCCACCTCCATTTATACATTTTGAATTAGAAAAATTTGTTTTATTTACACTTGAAGAGAAAATAAAAATTTTTGAAGAGTTGAAAATAGATTTCATTTTTTTTATAGAGTTTAATGATAAGATAAAAAATTTAAGTTCAGAAGATTTTATAAAAATTCTTATTTCAAATTTTAATATAAAATATTTAATTGTTGGAAAGTCGTTTAGATTTGGTAGAAATAAAGAAGGGGATAGGTTTTTACTTGAAAAACTTAGTAAAAAATATGATTTCCAACTTAAATTAATTGAAGAAAAAAAATTTGGAAAAGAAAAAATTAGTAGTAGCAAAATTAGAAATTTAATTAAAATTGGGGATATTGAAACTGCGAATAAATTTTTATATAAAAACTATTTTATTATTACAAAAAAAGAGAATGATAAATTAATTATTGACTCTCTTAAAGTTTTGCCACCTGATGGAGTATATTTAGTAAATATTAATGATGAAAAAAATAAAAAAATTGAGATAAGTAGAAGAGAAATTAAATTAAAAGAAGACCTTGATTTTAATGAAATAAAAATAGAATTTTTAAAAAAATTGAGTTAAACTATTTAAATAAACACAAATTTTTGTATAATTTCATTTATAAGGATTTTGATATTATAGGAGGAAATTTTATGGATTTAGATAAAGTTTATTCACCAAAAGATGTTGAGAGTGAAATTTACAAATTTTGGTTAGATGAAAATATTTTTTACTCAAACAATAGCAGTAAAAAAGAACCATATTCAATTGTTATGCCTCCTCCAAATGTTACAGGATCTCTTCATCTAGGACATGCATTTAACTCAACTCTTCAAGACATAATGATAAGATACAAAAAAATGAAGGGTTTTGAAGTTTTATGGCTTCCTGGTGTTGATCATGCAGGAATTGCTACACAACTTATGGTTGAAAATGATCTACTTAAAGAGGGTTTAACAAAAGAAATTTTAGGAAGAGAGAAGTTTCTTGAGAAAGTTTGGAAATGGAAAGAGAAATATGGAAATAGAATTGTTGAACAACAAAAAAGATTAGGAATTTATGCTGATTGGTCAAGGCATAGATTCACAATGGATCCTGAATATCAAAAAGCAGTCTTGAAAGCATTTGTAACTCTTTATAATGAAGGATTAATTTATCAAGGTGAATACATGATTAATTGGTGTCCAGTTTGTAAAACATCACTTTCAGATTTAGAAGTTGAACATATAGAAGAAAAAACAAAATTATACTTTGTAAAATATCCTTTTAAAGACTCAGATAATTTTGTGGTTGTTGCTACAACAAGACCAGAAACTATGCTTGGTGATACCGCTGTTGCAGTAAATCCTAAAGATAATAGATATAAAAATTTAGTTGGGAAAACTTTAATTTTACCAATAGTGGGAAGAGAAATTCCTCTAATTGAAGATGAAGCAGTTGATATGGAATTTGGAACTGGCGCAGTAAAAGTTACACCTGCTCATGATCCATTAGATTATGAGATAAGTTTAAGACATAACTTAGAAAAGATAAATATTTTAACTGAAGATGGTAAGATAAATGAAAATGGTGGTAAATTTAAAGGTCTTTCAAGATTTGAGGCAAGAGAAAAAATAGTAAATGAATTAAAAGAGAAAGGTTATCTTATTGATATAAAAGATTATATTCATACAGTAGGAATTCATGATAGATGTAAAAATTTGATTGAACCATATATATCAAAGCAGTGGTTTGTTAAAATGAAACCCCTTGCAGAAGAAGCTCTTAAAGTAGTAAAAGATGGAAAAGTAAAAATTATCCCTGAGAGATGGCAAAAAGTATATGAAGATTGGCTAATAAATATTAAAGATTGGTGTATATCAAGACAGATTTGGTGGGGTCATAGAATTCCTGTTTATTATTGTAAAAGTTGTAATAAAAAATTTGCTAGTGAAACAGAATTAAATAGATGTCCAGATTGTGATGGTGAAGTTGAGAGAGATAATGATGTTCTTGATACTTGGTTTTCTTCAGCCCTATGGCCTTTTGCAACTCTTGGATGGCCTGAAAAAACTTTAGATCTTGAATTCTATTATCCAACATCTCTTCTTGTAACTGGATATGATATTCTCTTTTTCTGGGTTGCAAGAATGGTAATGTTTGGTATTTATTTTATGAAAAAAGAGCCATTTAAACATGTTTTGATTCATGGTTTAATAAGAGATGAAAAAGGAAGAAAAATGAGTAAAACCCTTGGAAATGTAATTGATCCTATTGAACTTATTGATGAATATGGAGCAGATGCCACAAGATTTACTTTTTCGCAACTATTTACACTTGGAGGACAAGATGTAAATCTTTCAATAGGAAGAATAAAATTTTCTAGAAACTTTATGAATAAGATTTGGAATTCAGGAAGATTTGTCATTAACTTTCTTAAAGATTTTAACCCAGAGGATAAAATCGAACTTTCTTTAAAAAAAGAGGATAAGTGGATTTTATCTAGAATGTATGAAGTTTCAGAACTAGCAAATAAATATATTGAAAGTTATGAATTTGGTGAAATAACAAGGATACTTTATGAATTTTATTGGCATGAGTTTTGCGATTGGTATATTGAGTTATCTAAATTTAGAGATGATAAGACAAACAAATTTGTTCTTTTTACTGTTTTTGTTAATTCTTTAAAGCTATTTCATCCATTTATTCCATTTATAACTGAGAAACTTTATAAAATTCTTTTACCGAAAGAGAAAACAATTGTTTATTCAAAATATCCAGAAAAAGAAGACTTTTTATTCGATGAAAATTCTATTGAAGAGTTCAACATCTTTACGGACATTAATAAAAGCATAAGAAATTTAAAAAGTGTTTTGAATATACCCTTAAAAAAGAAAGAGAAAGTTTTTATAAAATTTAATAAAGAGTTTTTAAATTATTGGAAAAATTATATAGAGAAACTTTCTTTCTGTGAGATTTTAGATAAGGAGGAAAATTTAAAAAGTATCAAAGATGTTGTTCAGGGTGCTGAAATTATTCTTTATATTGAAAAAGATTATCCTATTGAAGAGAGAGTAAAAAGTATGGAGAAAGAAATTGAATCTCTTAAAAAAGAAATAATCTCTCTCAAAGAGAGATTAAATAATAAAGATTTCCTCGAAAAAGCACCTTTTGAGGTTATTGAAGAATCAAAAGAAAAATTAATTGAAAATGAAAATAAATTGAAATTACTCTTAATGCACATTGAAGAACTTAAAAGTTAAATGTTTACTTATTTTGAAGCATTAGAGTTTTTAGGAAGAAGAGAGAGAAAGGTAATAAAACCTGGATTAGAAAGAATTAAAAGATTACTTGAAATTTTAGGAAACCCACATAAAAACAAAAAAATAATTCACATAGCAGGTACAAAGGGAAAAGGATCAACCGGAGTTTTTATAACAAATTTGCTCATCTCCCACGGTTTTAAAGTTGGACTATACACTTCACCACATCTTCAATGTTTTAGAGAAAGAATATCTATTAATAAAAAATTAATTGAATCAAGATATTTTGGTGAAAATATTTTTAAAATAAAAGATATTTATGAGAATGACCCAATTTTTAAAGAAATAGGAGAACCGACTCTTTTCGAAATTTTGACTGCTTTAGCATTTAAATATTTTGAGGAGAATAATGTTGATTTTATTGTTCTTGAAGTTGGTCTTGGAGGAAGATTAGATGCAACAAATATAATTGATAAACCATTAGTTTCAATAATAACAACAATAGATTATGATCATACAGAAATTCTTGGAAATACAATAAAAGAGATTGCTTTTGAAAAAGCAGGGATAATTAAAGAAAATTCGCCAATAGTTACCTCAAAACAAAGAGAAGAAGCAATTGAAGTAATAAAAAATAAAGCAAAAGAATTAAATTCTAAGATTTACATAGAAGGTATTGATTTTATAAATTATAATTTAAATTTTTATAAAGATAGGACTATTTTTTCTTATAAATCAGATAAATATATATTTAAAGATATCGAAATAAAACTCCTTGGTAAATATCAAGTTTCTAATTCATCTTTAGCAATTAAAGCAATCGAAATAATTGAAGAAAAAAATTTTTTTAAATTAAATGAAAAAAAGTTAAGGGAAGGACTTTTTAATAGTTTTATTGCTGGTAGAGGAGAAATAATCGAGAAATTTGGAAAAATCTTTATTATTGATGGCTCGCATAATGTAGTCTCAATTTCAGAACTTAAAGAATTTATTAAAACTTATTTTAATTATGATAAAATTAATTTGATTTTTGGCGTGTTAGGAGATAAGGATATTGAGGGAATTTTAAAGGTTTTAATACCAATAACAGAGAAAGTAATCTTTACTGCTCCTGAAGGAGCAAAAGAGAGAAGAGTACCACCTTTCAAATTAAATGATATTTTCAAAAAATTAAATCCAAACTCTCAAACTTTTGTTTCAAAAAATATTAGAGAAGCATTTGAGGAGTCGTTTAGATTTTTTGATAATAGACCAATTGTTGTAACTGGTTCATTTTATGTTGCTGGTGAATTTAGAACTCTTTTGAATAAATATAATATTTATTAGGAGGTGATTTTGGGAGAAGTTGTTAAAGATATTTTTGAACCACTGATAAAATACACAAATTACTTTTATTTAGTACTTATTCTTTTAAATTTATTGATAGCATATTGGTCATTTCAAGATTCAAAAAAAAGAGGATTTGGTCCATATCTTTGGTTAATTTTAATTCTATTTGGAGGGATTGTTTTTCCATTTATTTATAAATTCATTGCAAATCCCACATGGATATTTCATATTATATCAATTCCAATAGGAGGATTGATTCCACTTCTTATTTACCTTTTAATTAGACCTCCATGGACAAAAGAAGAACTTGAAATTGATAAACTTGAAAGAGAAACATTACAACTTGAAAGGGAATATTGGGCGTATCTACTTTCAAAAGAAAAGGCGAGATGTCCTAATTGTGGAGCACCTATTAAGGAAAATTATCTTGTCTGTCCATACTGTAAAACTAAATTAAAGAAAGAGTGTATATATTGTGGAAAACTTATTGAGATCGACTGGGATGTATGTCCTTATTGTGGACACGAGCAAAAAAAGAAGGAGGATGAGAGTCGATGAAGATTTTAACATTCAAAAAAGGAGGGGTTCATCCTAATGAATCAAAATTTACTAAGGACAAGAAAATAGAAGAATTTTTTGATGTTGAAGAAGTTTTAATTCCTCTACATCAACACACAGGTGCACCAAATGAACCACTTGTTAAACAGGGTGATTATGTAAAAATAGGTCAAAAAATAGGAGAGACACATGCAAAAGTTTATGCACCTGTTCACTCTTCTATTTCAGGGGAAGTTAAAGGTATTGAAAATGTTGTTCTTCCTACTGGAAGAACATCTCTAGCGGTTAGAATAAAAAATGATGGTAAAAATGAAGTTTTTTATGAACCAAGAAATCTCTCACAAGTTGAAAACCTTACCAAAGAGGAGTTATTGAATATTATCAAAGATTCTGGGATTGTTGGTATGGGTGGTGCTGCTTTTCCAACTCATATTAAACTTTCACCTCCTCCAGATAAAAAAATTGAATATTTAATAATAAATGGTGCAGAATGTGAGCCATTTTTAACATGTGACTATCGGTTAATGATAGAAGAGAGTGAGGGTATAGTAAAAGGAATTGAAATTTTAAATAGAATTCTTAATCCAAATAAAATATTTATAGGAATTGAAGATAATAAGATTCAAGCAGCAAAAGAACTCGAAAAGTTTATTAAATCATCCTCCATTAATAATTTAACTGAAATAATCATATTAAAGACGAAATATCCACAAGGCTCTGAAAAACATCTCATTAAAGCAATAACAGGAAGAGAAGTTCCATCTGGAGGGTTACCTTTTGATGTAGGGTGTATTGTTCAAAATGTACAAACTGTTTTTGCTATTAAAGAGGCAATTTATGATGGAAAACCTTCTATTGAGAGAGTGTTAACAATAAGTGGCTCAGGTATTAAAGAAACGAAAAATTTAAGGGTAAAAATTGGGACAATTGCAGAGGATATAATTAAATATTGTGGTGGATTCAATGGAAATCTTAAAAAAATTATATTTGGTGGACCAATGATGGGATTTTCATCATATACACTTAATATACCAGTTACAAAAGGAACATCAGGAATTCTTCTTTTTACAGATAAAGAAGTAAAAGAATATGAAGAATATCCATGTATAAGATGCGGAAGATGTGCAGATGCTTGTCCTATGTCTCTAATGCCAATGTTAATTGATGCATATTCTAGAATTGAAGTTTTTGAAAAAGCAAAATATTATGGAGCATTAGATTGTATTGAATGTGGTGCTTGTGCATATGTATGTCCTTCTAAAAGACATCTTGTTCAAAGTATTAGATTTGCGAAAAGTGAATTATTAAAGAAAAGATAAGTAGGAGGAGAAAAATGAGTGAATTAAAAGTAATTGTTTCATCTTCACCCCATATAAGAGATTCAATTTCTGTACCAAAAATTATGAGAATGGTATTTTTAGCACTCCTTCCTGCAGCAATCTGGGGAATATATTGTTTTGGAATTCAAGCATTATTAATTTTATTAACAAGTATTATAACAGCAGTTTTATCGGAGTATATTTATGAAGTTATAACAAGACAAAAAATTACAATTGGTGATTTTAGTGCTGCATTAACAGGTTTGCTTCTTGGAATGATCACTTCTCCCTCTACTCCATTATGGGTCATTGCAATTGGTTCTGCATGTTCAATTATAATTGCAAAACAACTTTTTGGTGGAATTGGATCAAATTTTATTAATCCTGCTCTTTTTGGTAGAGCAGTTATATTTTTATCTTGGACTGGTCTTTTAAATAAATGGCCAGAGCCCCAATATAATTTTTTAACAATTTTATCAAGAAGTAATGCAACCCAAATTGTTACATCTGCAACTCCACTTGATCTATTTAGATCAGGAAATTTAAAAATTTCAACTTCTCTCTATTTAGATCTGTTTTTCGGAAGAATAGGTGGTTCAATAGGAGAAACATCAAAATTTTTGTTAATTTTAGGATTTATTGTTTTAATTTTAATAAGGAGAGATATTATTGATATAAAAATTCCAACCTCAATTATTTTAACAGTTGCTCTTCTCTCTTTAATTTTTAGACAAGATCCACTTTTTCATATTTTATCAGGTGGACTAATTATAGGTGCACTTTTTATGGCAACAGATTATGTTACAAGTCCAATTACAAATTTAGGAAAAATAATTTATGGAATTGGAATTGGAGCATTAACTTTTATAATAAGAAACTGGGGAATTTATCCTGAAGGTGTCTCATTTGCAATTCTCTCAATGAATGTTGTTACTCCATTTCTTGATCAACTAAAACCAAGAATTTTTGGAACTGGAGGCAAAAAATGAATAAAATAATTAAATCAGGTATTACAGTTTTTATAATAGCAACAATTGGTGCAATTTTACTTTCTTGGGTTTATTCTTTTACATCCCCAAAAATAGAAGAACAGAAAATTCAAACTGTAAAAAATGCAATAACTGAAATTTTCCCAAATATTTTAAATTTTGAAATAGTTTCTGGTTTTTCAAATAAAGATATTAGTGGAGGGATTAAAATAATAGAGGTTTATAAAGTTAATTTAAAAGATGGAAAAGTAGGTTTTATTATTAGGGCTAAATTCTCAGGATATGGAGGAAAAATTGAATCTTTAATTGGATATGAGGAGGAAAAATGTAAGGGCATTTATGTTTTAGAGCATAGTGAAACTCCAGGACTTGGTTCAAAAATCGTTGAACCATCATTTAGAAACCAATTTGTTAATAAAAATTTATCTGATCCATTTAAAGTTAAAAGTGATATAACCCCAATTTCTGGTGCAACTATTTCATCTAATGCAGTCTCAACTGCAATTAAAAAAATTGGAAATTTCTATCTTGAAAATATAAAAAAGGGAGGTAGTTAATGAAAAAGAGTCTTTTAAATGAATTTATGAAAGGTTTAACAAGAGAAAATCCAATATTAATTATAATGTTAGGATTATGTTCTGTTTTAGCAGTTTCTACTGATGTTGCAAATGGTGTTGGTATGAGTTTAGGTTTTAGTTTTGTTTTAATAACTGCAGAACTTTTATCTTCAGCATTTAGAAAAATAATTCCAAATGAAGTTAGAATTCCAATTTTTTTAATATTTATTGCTGTACCCACAACCATTGTTGATCTTATTATGAAGGCATACTTTCCTCCTTTATCTAAATCAATGGGAGTTTTTATTCCTTTAATAGTTGTAAATTGTATAGTATTAGGAAGAGTTGAGGCATTTTCATCTAAAAAATCATTGTCAGAATCATTTATGGATTCATTAGGAATGGCATTTGGATATTCATGGGTAATTATTTTATTGAGTGTTATAAGAGAAATTTTAGGCAAAGGAACATTTCTCGGAAAGGAGATCTTTTCAAAAAATTTTGAACCAATGGCAATTTTATCATTCCCACCTGGCGGATTTTTCTTAATTGCTATTTTTATTGCTATTTTGAACGGAATTTTAAAAAGGAGGTCATAAATGTTTAGCAATCTTATTAAAATAGTAATTGCAGCAACTATTGTAGATAATATGGTTTTCATAAGGTATTTAGCACTATGTTCATATGTAGGAATTACAAATTCAATTGATGCATCTATCGGAATGACCTTTGCAGTTATTTTTGTTCAAACTCTTGCTACAGCAATAACTTGGATCATTTTTCATTTCTTTTTAAGAGGACTTGAATATCTTCAAATAATTGTATTTATATTCACAATCGCTTCTTTGGTTCAACTTGTTGAGATTTATTTAAAGAAAAATGTTCCTTCTTTATATAAAGCAATGGGCATTTATCTTCCTTTAATAACAACAAATTGTATGATTCTTGCAGTTACACTTATAAATGTTGATAAAAATTATAATTTTATTGAAAGTTTAGTTTATGCAATTGGTTCTGCTTTAGGATATGGTATTGCTCTTTTAATTCTTGCTGGTGTTAGGGAGAGATTAAGAGTTTCAAATGTTCCAAAATTTTTTAGAGGTTATCCACTTGTGTTTGCCTCAATGGCTCTTATTGCAATTGCATTTTTAGGATTTAAAGGTTTAATAAAATAGGAGGTTCTTTAAATGAATATTATCTTGAAATCAGCCTTAATAATGGGTGGAATTTCAATTATTTTTGGTATTTTACTATCTTTTTTTAATAAAATTTTTGAAGTAGAAATTGATGAGAGGATTTCAAATATACAATCACTTCTTGCAGGTGCAAATTGTGGTGCATGTGGTTATCCTGGTTGTGAAGCATTTGCAAATGCTATAGTAAAAGATGGAATTGACCCAACAAAATGTAAAGTCACAAATGGTGATAATATGATGAAAATTTTAGAGATAGTTGGGAAGGCTCCATTAAATCTTGATAAAGAAAGACCTGTTTTAAAATGTGTTGGTGATATTTTTACTGAGATTAAAAGAGCAAATTATATTGGTATAGAGGATTGTAGAGAGGTTCAATTTGCATTTAATGGTGATAAAAGTTGCGAATTTGGTTGTGTAGGGCTCGGTACTTGTGAAAGAGCATGTCCATTTGATGCAATAAGAATGAAAAACGGTATTCCAGTATTTGATTATGAAAAATGTACTGGTTGTGGAATTTGTGCTAAAATTTGTCCAAGAAATGTAATTGAAATGGTAAAATGGAGTGAATATGGAATAATTATGTGTAATAGTCCTAAAAAGGGAATTGAGGTTAGAAAGGAGTGTAAAAGGGGTTGCATAAAATGTGGCATTTGTATCAAAGTTTGTCCAACAAAGGCCATTTCTTGGGGTGAAAAAGGGTTGCCTAAAATAGATATGAACTTATGTAATTTATGTAATTTATGTGTTGAAAAATGTCCAACTCATGTTATAAAGATACAAAGAGGAGAAGTGACTCTTGTAATTGAGGAGGAAGAGGCAAGGGTTTGAATTTAAAAAAATTTATTTACAAAAAAATTGCGTTAATTTATAATAATTATGTGAGAAAAATATTAATATTTTTAATTTTAAATTTAATATTTTTATCTTCTTTAAATTTAATTTTTTCTCAAACTAATGGTTTCAAAAAAATAATTACCATAAAAGAAAATGGTGGATTTATAAGAAATCCAAATTTTATAGAACTTACACTTGAAGATGAAAATTTAAAAAAAGAATCTAATATTATATTAATTGATTTAAAAACAAATAAAGAGATACCGTTTTTGATTTTAAACCAAGAAGATAAAAGAGTAAAAATAAGATTTGAATTGAATTTAAATAAAAATGAAGAGAGACAAATTGAGTTTAGATTTGGTACTCAGGAAAAAAGAACTGAATTAGAAAATATAAATTTTACATATCCAAATTTTGTTGGAACTGAGTTTTATGGAATTTCCTTTGAAAAAATATATATTGTTGGTCTTAAAGAGAGTGATGTAAATGTAACAACAAAAGATGGAAAATCTCTTTTTGATGGTAAAGTTAAATATGGTCAATTTAAAAGAATCGATCTTTTATCACCTCAAGTTTTTTATGTGAAGTCAACCGGTCCCATAATGGTAATTTCATCTTCATTAGGGGAATTAAATAAAAATGAACCACAAGATAAAAGTGATGATGATTTAACATATCTTATTGGAAGTGAGGGTGTAATTTTTACTCCAAGAGATATTTTTGTTTCATCATTTTCTGATAACAACAATATATATTTAGAAGATGCAAGCGGTAAAGTAGTGTATAAAGGAAAAATTGATAAATTGAACCCACTCTCTTTTTCTTTCAAATATGCATCAGTTATCTTATTTAAATCTGATTCCCCAGTTTTAATTCAATATGGAAATTTTGATGATTCACCATATTTACCTATTATTTCATATAAAGGAAATTTAAGTGCATACACTTTTTCAGATTTTACTATTTATTCTCCTTTTTATGATTCAAATTATGATTTTAATTTAATTAAATCAAAGAAAAGTTTTAAGGGAAAATTAAATAAATCAGAACTTAAAGAGTTTCAAACAGAAATTGAAGGGTTTACTTATAATGCTCAACATCCTTTATATGTTTACCTTTTTGGACCTTCATCTAATTTTGGTGGAGAACAAATTTTATCTATTTTTGGAACTCCCTATGGAAAAGAATTCAATTTTATTACTGGAAAAATTTCAACAAAATTTTCTACTGGTCATAAAAGAGTTATTTATGTTTTAGCAATGGAAAATGATACTGAAGTTATTTTGCAAGATATCTCAAATAATAAAAATCAAAAAGTAACTCTTCAAAAAATGTCTATATATCAATATGAAGTAGATAAATCAAAATCGTTAATTTCAATAAAATCAAATAAAGATGTTCTTGTTTTTGAATCAACAAATCACATTAATAGAGAAATATTTTTTAATATCTCACCCATAAAGGATGACTCAATTGTTATAAATATTGGAAAAACAGAACAAATTGGAACAACACCTTCAACAAAACCAGAAACTCCTACAACAACTAAACCACCAAAAGTTGAAATACCAGAGGGAATTTTTAACATAATATTATGGGAAATTACATTATTACCTTTAAGATTTACAAATTTTATAAATAACTTAAAAATAATT
Organism: Caldisericia bacterium; assembly: GCA_030018355.1. Taxonomy (NCBI): domain Bacteria; kingdom Pseudomonadati; phylum Caldisericota; class Caldisericia; species Caldisericia bacterium. Next base: position 289,978 of record JASEFN010000003.1, read on the forward strand.
GGAGATTTATTTAAAAATATTGAATTTATAAAAGTTGCTTTTCCAAAATTTTCAATTAAACTTCCAGCCTTTTTAGATGAATTATTACCTCCATTTTTAAAAGGATTTAATTTTTTCCTATTGATTGTTTTAATTGTATTCATTATAATTTTAATTCTCTTACTTACTAAAAAACAAAAAATTATAAAACAAAAGGTACCTATCGAAGAAATAGAAGAGATAGAAATACCACAAATTGGTGAAATAAAAAAGGAATCTGAATTAAAGTTAGGTAAAGAAGTAGAAGAAATTAAGCCTGTTGAAGAAATAAAAGTTGAAAAAGAAAAAGAAGAGGTAATTGAAATTCAAAAAGAAGAAAAAGTTGAATTAAAAGAAGAAATCAAAATGGAAGAGACCATTCCTATTATTCCAATATCTGAAAAACCAAAAGAACTTATACCAAAAGAAATAGTTACTGAAAAGATAATTGATACAACAATTTTAAAAGGAAAGGTTGTTCTTGATAGACAAGCGCTAATG